>CBDTXL010001150.1:0-2062 GCA_965364435.1 uncultured bacterium | reverse complement strand
ATCAATCGCTTTGGAATCAGCATCAGCTAGAGGAAATCCTGCATTAAGCTCATCCCACCACTGCAATTGAAGAGGGCGTCGGGCGTCGGGGCTGGGGCGTCGGGATGAATGCTTCTTTATCTACAGGTGGACAAAAAATACTAATAAGTAATAAGTACATAAATTGGATCACATTTCTTTTTTAAGGCAAAAAATTCCGCCGTTGGAAAGATACGAGCGCATTTATATATTATTTCCTCTAACACCCGTTTTTGCACCACACATCCTCCTAATGATAGAGGCTTTATCTATTTAAATGTAACTATGCTAAGTTTCAGAGTTTGTAATATTTCTTAATAGGAGACCTTGCTGAAGGTGGCTAAATTTTCCAAATCGGTCAAGAAGTTTGCAGCTCTGGCAGGAGTAGCTAGCACTTTCGTCACGCTTCCGGTGTTAGCACAGAATATGCCAGCACCTAATATGCAGACTCAGCCCCAAGCTGAAACTAAGCCTATGCCTCAGTCTGCCGCTGAGTCAAGTAACTCGACGACGGGCAATAACATTTTTGCAGTAGCTGACTCGAGCAAATCCTTTAATGTCTTGACGGGTTTATTGAGGCTAACGAACCTGGACGAAGTACTCAAAGGTGGCTCCTATACTGTTTTCGCCCCAACGGATACCGCCTTCGCCTCTCTACCGCCAGAAACATTTAGAGCATTACTCAAGCCAGAAAACCGAAAGACTCTAATTGAAATTCTGAAATACCATGTTGTTGCTGGTGATATGACTTCCAGCAGCCTTAAATCGGGTGCTTTTAAAACCGTTGAAGGCGCAAACGTGGACGTGAGTGTTGGTTCAAGTGGTGTCACAGTTGGGGGTGCCACAGTCACCCAAGCCGACATCAAAGCCAGCAACGGCGTCATTCATGTGATTGACAAGGTTATCGTACCATCTGCGATCGCCACTGCCGTGACCTCAATGCTTGGTCCTAACGCACTGACCCCTCGCTCCTTCTCTGCTCTAACGAGTTCTCGCTCTACCACGATGAGTACGGGTTCTGGCTCAATGACGATGAGTCCTAGTTCTACCTCAATGAGCACGGGTTCTGGCTCAATGACGATGAGTCCTAGTTCTACCTCAATGAGCACGGGTTCTGGCTCGATGAGGATGAATAGTGGTTCCAGCTCAATGAGCAGTGGTTCTGGCTCGATGAGGATGAATAGTGGTTCCAGCTCAATGAGCAGTGGTTCTGGCTCTAGCTCCACTACGATGAACTCAAGCTCTACCTCTGCAAACAGCAACCTTGTCGCTGTTGCCGCTTCTAATAACTCCTTCAAAATCTTAACTGCTGCCTTGAAGACGACAGGTCTAGACCAAACATTAGCTTCCGGTGGACCTTACACTATTTTTGCACCAACGGATGAAGCTTTTGATGCTTTGCCTGAAGGTGTGGTTGAGGAACTGTTAAAGCCAGAGAACCGAGATACTCTGATTAAAATTCTGACCTACCATGTCGTTCAAGGTGAGAAAAGTTCCAGCATGCTGCAATCTGGCGCAACAGAGACACTCGAAGGTGCGAGTGTGGAAGTGAATGTCAGTTCGAGTGGTGTCATGGTGAATGATGCTAAAGTCGTTCAACCGGACATTCAAGCGAGCAACGGCATCATTCATGTGATTGACAAGGTAATCCTACCGCCCCGCCCTTAAAAGTAAAGCGGTAGAGCCATCTGAGAGAAGCAACAATCAGCACTTTTTGCTTTTTGAAACTAATGGCATTAACCGACTGGGAGCCAAAAGTTTGCTTTCAGTCGGTTAGTGTGCTTTAACCCTGTTTCATCACTCTCAGATAAATTGACGATTTTGCGAGGATACAGCCAACGAAAAATCAAGGTTTTACCCCAAAGTGACGGAAGAGGGTTATCAAAAGTCCAATGGGCGCAACTTCCTGTTAGCGACGTTTATTGTTCGGTTACTACAAAAACACCAGGATAGGCGATGAATAGCTCCTACCAGGGTCCCCAAATTGCAAATGTGATCCCAGGGGTTTGCATATTTACGAACATCGTCTGACCATCTGGTGAGA
>CBDTXL010001149.1:0-2066 GCA_965364435.1 uncultured bacterium | reverse complement strand
CGACCCGGAGGAGATTCTGGCGTATTTTGGCTATTCATTCCAGCCGCAATCCTTGGAATTGCCCAAGTCTGAACGGGAGTTAGAACGGTTAGAGAATTTATTGCAACGATTCCAAGAAAGTTTGCCTTATGTGAGTTTGACTAGTGAGGCAGCACGACGCGAGTTCTTAATTGCTCCTGTGCTGATGGAACTTATTTACTACACTCAGGCACGGCTGAAGGTAGAGTACTCTTTGATGGTCAACGACCAGCTCAAAGGAGCGCTAGATTACTACTTACAGTCCGAGAACCACTTATTGGTGATTGAAGCAAAAAATGCCGATCTGCAACGAGGTTTTACTCAACTGGCAGTGGAACTAATCGCCATAGATCAATGGTCGCCTACTAGCAGCCCAATGCTGTATGGTGCTGTTTCGATTGGAAATGTTTGGCAATTCGGGGTCTTGAACCGTCAGCCAAAACAGATTTTACAAGACCTCAACTTGTATCGCGTCCCTGCTGATCTGGAAGACTTGTTGCGAATTCTAATCGCCATCCTCAAAAATTCTCATTGAATAGTGTTACAGAGCAATAGAGCTACAAAGCGATCGCTCTGAGCGACACATCCTCACAAATCCGTTAGCAGTCTTGCCTTTCTAAGAATAAATGTCAGTACCGTCTCTTCTCTGGAAATGATATCTGCTGCGACTTCCATACCCGGTTGGATGGGATAGTGATGTTCGCCCTTCACCAGATAAGGTCTTTCTGGCTGGATTGTAACCTCGTAGTAGGGGGCAACGGCACTAGTACTGGTAGCAGCAGATGCACTGGCGTTATTGCTTTGGGCGGTAATGGCATCGGGAGCGATCGCTCTGACAGCACCCTTAAGTGTGCCGTAATCTGGATAAGGATAGCTAGAAATTCGCAATTGAACTTTGCCCTCTTTACAGGCTTCGACCTGAGCTTGTTTGCAAAGCCGAACATTGCTAATATCCTGAGCAGCAACACGCGCTTTAATGACGAGGGGCGCATGATTGGGGGCAATTTGGGCGATTGCTTCTCCAGGGCGCACTACCTGACTAGAGTTTCGCAGATCGAGTTTGAGGATAGTGCCTGACTCTGGAGCATAAATCACCGTCTTGTTGAGTTCAATCTCAGTTTGTTGGAGTTCGCGTGCGTCGCGGTTGAGTTGGTTCTGGATTTCAGTTTGACGCTGAAGTAAACTCTCTCGTTCTTTGTTCAAGGTAGCGAGGGTGGACTCACCCCTTGCCCTTTCTTGGGCGATTCGCTCAGTTGCCATTGTCACCGATGCAACAGTGGGATTGAGAGCTGCTTTGGCGCGTTCCAGTCTGGCTTGTGCGGCTTTGAAAGATTCTTCTTTCTCCTTGATTTGCAGCTGAGCAATTGCACCAGTATTGGCAAGCTGCTTATACTGCTTCATCTGTGCCTGTGCTAATTCCAAAGCGGCTTCTGCTTCTTTTACTTCTGCCTGAGTTGTAACTTGCTTGTCTTGATAGTCTCGTTGGTTGCGACTCAGATCCGCTTGAGCAGAAGCGATGGTGCGGTTCATCAAGCTAGACTCGGAGTCACGCTGGGTGTCGAGGGCGTTAATCTGAGCAGCGAGGTTTGAGAGTTGCAGCTGGCTATTTTGGATATTTCCTTGTAGTTGGCTCTTTTTAGTCTGGAGTTGGGAATTGTCGATGGTAGCGATCGCATCTCCCTGTTTGACCACTTGATTCTCTTTTACCTGGATGCTCTTAACCGTTCCTTCCGCTGCTGCCTGAACGATTCGCAGTTCCCCGGAAGGACGAACGGTGGCTGGTGCTTTAACAGTGACGTTGTACTTTGTCAAGGCTGCAAGGGCGATCGCTACGCCGAACGTCCCAACTAAAAACAGCCCTCCTAGCGTTGTCCAACGACTGATCGGGGGAAGGAACTCGTCGCTTTGGACGGGACGGAGAAACTCTGGATTGGATTCGCTGAGCATGATGGCACAATTGAGTCAATTAGTTCTCTCAACCCTAATCCTAGTAAGATTTGTGAGACTTTAGCGACTCCCTAAAGTTCTTGCCTGTTGTCCGGAGTACA
>CBDTXL010001148.1:0-2068 GCA_965364435.1 uncultured bacterium | reverse complement strand
GCATCAACATCGCCTGTTGAGACTGTAGCATCATTCACCTCCCTCACCCGCCAACTCGCTGTAATTCCGGCCAGATGTACGTCACACACAGTTGAAATCCTCAACCCGTCGGGAAAGGTTTGGTTCCTACTGCATGGCACCAATTAGGTAGTCGAAGTAAGCTCCAACAACGCTAGCGTCTTCTCCGGACATCATCGAAGTGGTGACATTCTTCATCGCACGGACGCTTTCAGCAACAGCTTCAATCGGAGTGCCGAGGGAGTTGTACATTTCGCGAACACCAATGACGCCAATCTCTTGAATCGGTGTAGTATCACCAGCCACGACACTGTAGCTGATCAAGCGCAGGTAGTAATCCATGTCCCGCAGGCAAGTCGCCGTCATTTCCTCACCGTAGGCGTTGCCACCAGGAGAGACAACATCTGGACGCTTTTGGAACAGCTGGTTTGCAGATTGCTTAACAATGCGTTCCCGGCTTTGTGTTAGGGATTGAGCAAGGCGCAGACGGCGATCGCCATTCATGACAAAGCTCTTCATCTGCTCTAACTCCCCAGGGGTGGGATAGCGAACCTCGGCGTCCGCGTTCACAATCAACTTCATGAGAATACTCATTAACAGACTCCTTCAAAAAAATAAAATCAATGTTCTAGATGTGTTGTTTAAAACACTTGACCCTTGAGCGTTCTACCGAACCAAGCCCAAGTTCATCAGTTCCTTGGGAGATGCCAGCACATCAATTGCCACCAAGAAAATCTTGCCTTGAGGATTGAGCAAGAACCGCCATGCTAGGTTGATGCCAACACTGTCGCCAAACCAGGGAGTGTGTACTTTACCCGTCACTTTAATCTGGGTGAACTCTCCTTGGGCTGGCTCAGATACCCCCCGCTCTGGTATCAGATTGAGTCCGTAGCATTCTTCACGCATATACATGAGGATGTTCTCATGACCCACAATCGGTTTCTCAAAAGGGGGTTGCAGGGCACCGTCTTCAGCAAACAAAGCCACAGCCGCCGGAAAGTCAAAGGCGTTCATGTTCTCCATGTAGCTCAACACTGTCAAGTTTTCGATGCCCTCAATTTTGACCTTAGTTCGGGATGCGAAATCTTTAGGTGGAACAACAGGTTCTTTTACTTTTTGGGTATCGCAAGTTGGGGCATGCCCCATGTTGACGACAATATCCCGTAATACGCTGAGTTGCTGTCCTCCTTCAAGTTGACGGATGGCTTGGAGAACATCGGATGCCTTCGCAGACAGTTTATAGCCTTCTGGAATGGGAGCAACGATTGAGAGTTTCATCCACTCGCTTAACTGATACCAGAAGCCCAACTTGACATTCATGCCGAAAGACGAATAGGTACGGCAGATGGGAGTGTCAGTTTGGTTAACCAAATCGCACATCACTTGCGCTTGCCCCAAAGCAGGCATCTGCTTGATTTGATTCAGGGTGTTTTCTGCGAAGATCATGTTGGCTGCCGACATGGCAGCGGGAGTGATTGTAACTCCCATCTCGGTATAAGCAAACCAAAGTAAAGCTAACTGATCTTCAGCACTGAGTTGATTGAATGATTCAACTGTAGCTGGAACCGCACTAGCAACTTGAGTGTTAGGGAAGATTGACTGAGCTGAATCGATGGTAAATGTCATTATCAAAATCTCCAGAACGAAATTACGTTGATTTGTTGGTAGTGTTTCAAACTAATACCGAGGATGCCCTTGGGGAGATAAGCCAGTCTCTTTACTGGCATTTCCTGATCGCAGTAGCTACAACGCCAGTAAGTTTTTCCCGAACGGATTTAACGAAGTTAAATGTCCGAACAGCAAAGACAAGAATGACTCACGCTCTTATCTCCTGACAACTTGTGAGGATATCAGGCTGACAGTGCTTGACTAGCGCCACAATATCTCCGGTTTCTTGTTGATATAATTTTTTGACGTATCCAGCTCTAGCAAGGCGTGCTTCTTGTTGGCTATCAAAAGGACCAAAGTAATAAGTACGGTGGGGAACGGAGGTGCTAATTTCTACCCACCAAGATAATTTCGATTGGTCAGACACAGATGAGTGAGCGGG
>CBDTXL010001147.1:0-2071 GCA_965364435.1 uncultured bacterium | reverse complement strand
GCAAGCCCATTGGCAGGATGAAAAGCTGGTGGCTTCGAGTTAGTTAAAACTGGGGTAAAAGTTCATAACAAGTTGCGCCTCTTACCGTAACTCTCAGATGGGGAGTGGCGAGTGGTCATAAGTAGTTGGTCTTTTTGCCAACAGTGAAGATGGGGAAGATGGGGAAGATTGAAATATATTTTCTCCCTCATCTCCCCCATCCTCCTCATCTCCCCCATCCCTTCCCTTTTCCCTTTTCCCTACTTCTGCAAGAAGTCTAATCCCGTTGTTGGAAGCGATTGGCGACAGACCCAGATGTAGTTTGTTGGCTGTACATTTCTCGAAGCACCAGCGCTGGGTCTATATATTCGTTGGCATACTTCACCCCCCAGTGCAGATGAGGGCCGGTAGTACGACCTGTCATCCCCACCCTCCCAATTCGGGCGGCAGATGGCAGCTGTTGACCTTCCCAGATTTGAATGCCACCGTCACGGTCAATCAAATAACGACTGCCGTTTGCTGTTTCAACGTGCCCTTTCATATGGCAATAGACGTGCGTCCAATCTCCCGACTGGATCTTGATTGAGGTTCCGCAAAGAGTATTATCAGAGACTTCCACAACCTGACCAGCCCACCAATTGCGGATGTAGCTTCCTTCAGGCGCTGCCAGATCTAAGCCTCGATGAAATTCGCTTCCAGATCCGCCTGTGGCAGACCGGCGGTAGCCGAAGGGAGAGGTGTAGGCTTGGAAATTTTCTACAGGAAAGGAACCCGCTTGCCAGTAGCTTAGGTTCGCTACCTGAGCTGAGCCAGGTTCTAAGGCTCTGACTTGCTCACTTGCTGGCCCTCCCAGTGTAATTAAACCAATTAGAGTCAACCCGGCCAAAACTAGAAGGCTTGGGAGTGAACTCTTGCGCCTTTGTTTCCGTCGGGGCTTAGACACTTGCTGCATTTCTTCTCTCTGATGGTTAGTGACTAATATAGTTCGGTAGCTAACACCCGATTCAAGACTTTCATACCAAATCAGGCTCGTAAACTCCTTGAATCCTTCTGATAATGGGTAATGGGTCATGGGTAATGGGTCATGGGTAATGGGTCATGGGTAATGAGAACTCCCAAGCAATTACCTTTTTCCCAGTTAATTCTTCGCAGTATCTTACTCCAAGAATTTCCCATGTCAACACCCTGCCATTAATTCTTAGGAATTACTTATCCTCAACTACTACTTTTTTTTGCGAAACTTCGCTTTTAGATCGTCAAGTGTGGGGGATTTTGGCGGTGTGCTGTCTCTTGAGTTTCTGCTTGTGCGATCGCTGTTTGTCTTTTCGGGTGACTTCATCGACAAACTAATCCGCTTCAATTTCTCATTGACTTCCAGCACTCGCACCTTCACCACCTGTCCCACTTTAACGACGTTCTTTGGATCGTCAATGAATCGGTCAGCGAGTTGGGAGATATGTACCAAACCATCCTGATGAACGCCGATATCGACAAATGCTCCAAAGTTGGCGACATTCGTGACAATGCCTTCCAGTTCCATGCCAACGGTGAGGTCCTTGATTTCCTTGACCCCTTCTTTGAAGGTGGCATACTTGAACTGTGCGCGTGGGTCTCGTCCTGGCTTTTCCAGTTCGCTGATGATATCGCGTAGCGTTGGCAAGCCGACGGTATCGGTAACGTATTTCTTCAAATCGATTGACTTGAGTTTATCTCCCGCCTGAGATATCTGTGTCAATGGGAGATTTAGATCAGATGCGATCGCTTCCACCACCGAATAACTCTCAGGATGCACGGCTGTATTATCCAAGGGGTTCTCGCCATTGCGAATCCTCAAGAAACCCGCCGCCTGTTCAAAGGCTTTTGGTCCCAGCTTCGGTACTTTAAGGAGTTTCCGGCGATTTTTGAACGCACCATTCTCGTTACGATAAGTGACGACATTTTTGGCAATGGTTGGCGTCATGCCAGAGACAAACGTTAGGAGTTCCTTCGATGCCGTGTTTAGATCGACACCGACATAGTTCACACAGCTTTCTACTGTTTCATCCAACTTCGTCTTGAGCAACTTCTGATCAACATCGTGCTGGTACTGTCC
>CBDTXL010001146.1:0-2072 GCA_965364435.1 uncultured bacterium | reverse complement strand
GATAGGGATTGACCTAAATCCTGATCTGGCTGACTCTCAGCCTGGTAAGGCTTAGCTAAATTAGCACAATAGCTATCACTCACAACTGTAGATGTAGAGCGCATCTTTAGCACTTGCTCCTTGGAAGAGGAGCGCTGCAATTGTTTTTCCGGATGCATAACAACCTTTTTACAAACAACTTGATTGCTGTCTAAAGAGGCAAAAGCCCATATGTAATTTTCTACGTCACTGATAGCCGCTTCTGCGTTACTGATAGCCGCGTCAGCTGGAGCCAGTGCGAATGTCGTCAGTAGTACTAACTCCACAATCACCAATCCTATAATCACGATTCTCAGCATAGGTTTCTCTTGGTCTACAAATTCATCTGAGCGAGATTTTTCTTACTATTTTAAGGCAGGTGCAGGATTGAAGTCGATAAAAAACTAATGACCAATGACCAATGACTACTTCGTCAAAGGTACTAGGAACCACCAGCCAGAAACGCTTCCAAACTGGGTACCTCTACCCAGCTACCTGTTTCATTGGATTGATGAGTGAAATCCATCAACAGCTGGGAGCACACGCCTTCCCGGAGTGAGGGCGTCATTACCTTATCGGCGTCAATTCCTTGCACCCACTGGTCAACTACCCGAATAAACGGTGCTAGACGGCCATCAGTATAAGTTTGAGAAAACGCCAGCCGCTTGGGGATTTCCACCTCAGCTAGGGGTTTACCCGCTGGTGCTGCCAACAGACGAAACCCATGCACGTAATCTTTCTGATTGTCGCTTCCCAAGACTAAGGTACCGCGATCGCCATAGACCTCGACGAAGTGTCCTCGCCCCTGATACGCAACAGAACTGATGCAAAGTTGACAGGGTGTTCCATCCGCCAATTCCAGCATCACCAGGCAGGTGTCATCAGCGTCCACTGGCTTTAATTTATCGCCCGCGGTTGGATCTGGGCGCTCCGGAATCGCAGTACTCAGTTGGGCGCATAACCGGCGTACCGAACCAAACAACCAACTCATGTAATCAAAAGCGTGAGAACCCACAGCTCCCAACGCTCCCCCTCCCTTGTCTTTTTGGGCGTACCAGTTCCAGGGACGTGAGGCGTCGGCACGACTTGACACCAACCAGTCAATTTTGACGAGACGCTTCTGCCCCACATAGCCCTCTGCCAGATATTCCGCTAATAGTTGCCATGCGGGGATGAAGCGAAATTCAAAATCCATCATCGCGACGACGCCCTGACGTGCTGCTAGTTGGTAAAGCTCTCGCGCCTCCGTTGCTGAAAGAGTCATGGGTTTTTCTAGTAACAGATGTTTCCCAGCTTGCAGTACTGTCTTCGCCATTTCATAATGCAGAAACGGCGGCGTTGAGATGCTGACTGCTGCAACATCTGGTAGTGCAAGGGCGTCTTCGAGGCGATCGCAAGCATGGGGGATGTTCTGGGATTGTGCGATCGCTTTTGCCTTATCTAACTCTCGGTGATAGACAGCCGCGACTTCAGTACGCGGGTGAGCCTGAAAACCAGGAATGTGAATTTTCTGCCCAAACCCAGTACCGACAACCGCTACACCAATAACAGGTAATGAGTTTGATGTCATCGCTCTATCTCAAGAATCTGATTGTAAAGGGGTATCTATAGATATTGCCTTTGCTTGCCTGGACGGAACCAAGAATCACCAAGATGACAACTGTTACCACGAAGCCAAGCAGCGCTAACCAAACCAATAGTACAGAAAAGTTACGTAAAATGAGAGCAGCGATTATGAATAACAAAAACAAAATCGTCCAGTAGATTGTAATCGAGATTTGAAAGTTTAAAGACTCTTTTCCTTGGGCATCAATATAAGGGTCTTCTTCTTTCTTTATCAGCCAGATAATCAGCGGTCCTAAAATATTACCGAAGGGTACTACAAACCCTCCTATGGAAGCAACATGACACAGGATTCCCCAGGTGCGAGCTTCTGGATTATTCTCTTGCACGCTTGCCTCCTTTCTTGGTTTGTTCTACCCATTTAATCACCTCTTCACCCAAGCGAGTATTATCTAAGCGGTCAATTTCTCGGATGCCAGTAGGACTGGTTA
>CBDTXL010001145.1:0-2072 GCA_965364435.1 uncultured bacterium | reverse complement strand
GGAAAAGTATGCCAGTAGTGTGCCAGTTGAGAAGCGATCGCACTTGCGGCATCAGCATCCGAAGATGGCGTCACTAAGAAACCCTGCCCGAAGCGGTTTGGGAAGCGATACCAGCATCGAGTGGGCTATTGTTGAAGTTTCTTGATCTGAAACTGGGCGTCATTGTAGCCAGCAATTCTGCCGTTATCCAGAAATAGTCTGGCGGCTTGCTGAAGATCTTCAATCGCTTCTGGCTTATTTTCCAGTGCTGCGTTGGTTAGTCCTCTGCCATAATAAGCAAAGGCATTTTTGGGATTGAGGCGAATCGCGTCGGTGTAATCTTTGATTGCTCCAGGCTTATCTCCTAAATCCCGGCGGGCATCCCCCCGGCTACTGTAGGCGACGCTACTGTTGGAATTAAGCCGAATCGCTTGGGTGTAATCTTCAAGCGCTCCTGGCTTATCTCCCAAACCTCGGCGAATATCCCCTCGGTTAATATAAGCCGTGTCATTGTTGGGATTGAGCCGAATGGCTTGGCTGCAATCTTTGAGAGCGTTTTGATAGTCTTTGAGATTGAAGTAGGTCAGACATCGGTTGTTGTAGGCACTGTCTTTGTTCGGATCGAGTGCAATCGACTGGGTACAATCCGCGATCGCTTCTCGATAGGCTCCCAGATTCAACTGGGCACTACAACGATTGCTATAAGCCTCAGCATCCTTGGGATTGAGCGCAATTGACTGGGTGTAATCCTCCATTGCTCCTGCATAGTCTCCCAAAAGAAATCTAGCTCTACCCCGGCTGTAGTAAGCCTTGGCATCCTTGGGATTGAGTGCAATTGCCTGGGTGTAGTCTTCCATTGCCTCCTGCTTATAACCAGCAGCAGAACGTGCCAGCCCCCGCGACTGATAGGCGTCACCATTTTTGGGATTTAGCCGAATCACCTCGTTGAAATCCTCAATCGCTGCCTTATAGTCTTCCATGTCATAGTAAGCCAGACCCCGCTTGTAGTAGCCCTCAGGATCGTTGGGAGAAAGCCGAACCACCTGGTTGAAATCCTCAATCGCTGCCTTAGGATTTCCCATGTCATAGTAAGCCAGACCTCGGTTGTAATACGCGCTAGCATTTTTAGGAGAAAGCCGAATCATTTGGCTATAGTCATCAATCGCAGCTTTGTAAGCTTTCAGATCATAGTGAGCATTTCCCCGGTTGCCATAGGCTAAGGGTTCATTGGGATTAAGCTGAATTGACTGGTCGAGATCTTTAATAGCTGCTCGCTGATCACCCCTAGTAAGTTTTTCGATGCCCTGGTTATAAAACTCTTTAGCCTTTGTCTGATTTTGACTCTGGAAGAACAGCACCAATCCAATGACAACAATTACAACTGCCCCCCCTGCCAGAGTGAGCCAGAATAGTTTCCGAGACTGGTCTGTCTGAGGATTTTGAACAGGGCGGATTACGGGCGTTCGCTCTAAACTCTCAGAATCAGTGCCTGGTTGCTGGGCAACAGCTTGCCGGGGTGGCTGCTCCCACACAGGTTCCGGTGTCTGCCTCAACATCTCTAACATTTCTTGCAACCTGAGAACCCCTTGGTCTTCAGATTGGTGTTGACCATTTTCCCCTACCGGGTTTAAGGGATGACCAGGAAGAGTTTCTTCAACCAGATAAAACTTTTGGTCTTCGACAAAATAATCTAATATTTCGGGACTATGGTTATTTTGTGCCAGTCGTTCCAGGACTTCTGTTTTTCGGGTGAGGAGAAATTGGAGGCGGGTTTGGGCTTGCGAGTTTTGCCTGGGAAGCTTTAACTGTCTGAGCACACAAAGGATGAAATCGGGATGGCGAATATCAGCTGCCAGATAAATGAGCCCCGAGGTACCTGAGCCTAAAACTTTAACGATACGATAACGATTATTTAAAACTTGATTAATCATGGCAGTACACTACCCCTGCCCATACTTTAAGTGATTCTACGGGAGAAAACGATTTTGCTAAACCGAAGTGCCCCAATAGTCTTTGTCTCAAACTCTTGCTATTGCTGAAAAATCGCTTTCTCCGGGGGTAGGGGTTACTGACGAGATCACAAGGTTACCCCC
>CBDTXL010001144.1:0-2074 GCA_965364435.1 uncultured bacterium | reverse complement strand
GCTCAAAAACAAGGGTGATGCTCTTATCACAGTTTAAATGCATAACAGCTTAGTGCTGCCCCAGATTTTGATACGGCTCTAGAGATTGCCTTGCAGCAGGTGTGTTCAACAACAGGTTGGACTTATGGCGAAGTCTGGATTCCCACAACTGATGAGTCAGCTTTAGTTTGCAACCCTCGTTGGTACTGTCAGCGCACGGAGATTGACTCAACCGCAGCGGCAGCGATGGAGCTTTTCCGAGATTACAGCGAAGTTCTCACCTTCTATCCGGGTGAAGAGATTCCAGGACAAGTCTGGTCAACTCGACAATCGATGTGGGTTGCCCAACTCAGCAAGATGGAAGATGTTCTGCTCAGACTAGAACTAGCTGCGGAATGCGGCTTAAACGCTGGATTTGGCGTACCCATCATCCCTATCGGAAACACTCAACAGCAGAAAGAGGAACACAGTAGTTATTTGCTCAGTTCCCAATCCCCAGTTTTGGCGGTGCTAGTGTTCTTCACGCGGGGGGTTCGCTCAGAGGACAAGCGGTTGCGCGAGTTAGTCAATGTCGTGGCAACTCAGTTGGGAACAGTGCTGCAACAGAAGAAAGTGCAAGCAGAGATGAGAGCACTGTTTGCTGCAATGACTGATGTGGTAACGGTGAGGGATGTTTCTGGGCGGTGTCTCAACGTTATCGCGACCAATACGGCGAATTTGTACAAGCCACCAGACGCTATGATTGGCAGAAAACTCCATGACGATCTGCCGCAATCACAAGCCAACTTGATTCTTAATAGCATCCTCCAAGCCGTATCAATGCAGGAAACCGTCTCGATTGAATATTGCCTGCCAATTGGAGGAAAAGAGGTTTGGTTGGCGGAGACGATTTCTCCCCTATCAGAAGAAACAGCGATTCTGGTCGCACGCGATATCAGCGATCGCAAAAAAGCCGAGGAAGCTCTTCGTTTAGAACAAGAAAAGTCAGAACAGTTATTGCTCAATGTTTTGCCAGAACCAATTGCCAACCAGCTCAAACAAAATCCCGGTGCAATTGCTGAACAATTCAACGAGGTTACGATTATGTTTGCCGATATTGTTGGGTTTACGCCCCTATCGGCTCGCTTAAAACCGATTGAGCTGGTTAACTTACTCAATCAGATTTTTTCCACCTTCGACGAGCTGGCTCAACAGTTGGGGTTAGAAAAAATCAAGACAATTGGCGATGCTTATATGGTAGCCGCTGGGCTGCCCCTTCCCAGAGCCGATCATGCCGAAGCGATCGCAGATATGGCACTGGCAATGCAAGCTGCGATCGAGCGCTTCCGTACCGAACGAGGTGAGAACATCCAAATCCGCATTGGCATTAATACAGGCATTGTTGTCGCTGGAGTCATTGGCACGAAGAAATTTATCTATGACTTGTGGGGAGATGCTGTCAATATTGCCTCGCGCATGGAATCGTCTGGTCAACCAGGAAGCATTCAGGTAACGGAAGCCATCTATGAGCGACTCAAGGATAAGTATGTGTTCCAGAAGCGAGGAGCCATTAAAGTTAAGGGGAAGGGAGAAATGGTGACCTATTGGCTCGTTGGCTCTCAAACAAGTACAAGCTTTGGACTTGGTGAGAGCAAAGGTTATGGCCAGTAAGAGCTGATTTATAAAGTAAAGATAAAGACGTGGGTTGAGAGTTGAGGTAATACTCAACAAGCGAGACGATGGAGCATCAAGCGCACCATAGCAGCATAAATCATCGACTCACTCACCTCTGGCAAGAGTTCATAATCTTTACTCAGGCGTTGTTCATCTGCTGCTACACACCTGTTTTCTGCCTTTCGCGAAGCGTGGTGCGAAGCAGCACACTGCGAATTTATAAATCAGCTCTAAGGGGGCATCATTTTAATGCATTAACTACATAGTTTCAAAACATTAGTAATTAACTATACCAACAAAAAATTTGGTTTTGATTTATATGTAGATAAATGGTGTACGGGGACTATTAAGAATAGTTAAACCCTTTGGCTACATAGCCTACATCCTAATAGAATCTCCAAGGTTGGATTTTAGCCTGAGATTAAACAACTATGTCCACTAC
>CBDTXL010001143.1:0-2075 GCA_965364435.1 uncultured bacterium | reverse complement strand
CTCCAACTCTTTCACAGCATAGGTTGTAGCTATTTGTCAAAGGGGAACTTCCGTTTTAAGAGGCGGGTTGTCCCGTCCTTCTTTGGTATGGGTATTTCCCGTAGTTTCCGGTGTTGCCAGTTGCTACTTTTGGCTGTGAGAATTTCACTCAGCTCTAGCCTTTCCTCATGGTTGAGTGAGGCTTTACCATCTATACCTGCCGTCTTTTTTCCGGCGTTTAGTTGCGTTACTTGACGTACTGCCAGCATCCTGGCTGCGGTTGACTTGAGTATCAACCTCTGGAGGGACATCGCTTTCCGCTTGTCTCCAACCTGAATTGCTTTGAACACTCTTGTTTGAAGGCGGAATAAGTCCTTCTGGAATCGTTTCCAGGGAAGGTTTTTCCAAGTTTCACTAGCATTACTGCTGTGCCTAAACATGCTCTTCTCCAATTCATGTTTTCTGAATACCTTGCAACAATTACGCTGCATCCTACCCGGATTGTGGGAATTCCGACGCTCGTCTGTCCTACTTGAGGTTCGACATCCTCTTGACCCACATCCCGTTTTTCTTCGTTCCCTCGGGCGTGATTGTTCGTTCCTTTAGGTGGAGCCATTTCGACCACTGGATTCCCTTGACTCTTGCCGCTATTAGCAATACATGCGGCGGGAATGAAGCTCCAGTAAAGTCGGGGGTTTTGTGTTGTGCCCCGCTTCTCAATGGGTCGCTTTTTAAGGCTCTGTTTTCACCATAGGAACTCCCCGTTAACGCCAGTGTCATCCCACAACGGATGTCTGATTGCGTCCTGTTCCCAGCTTCACTCTCCAGAAATCGAGTCTGGTCGGTGTGGGCAGGTAGGGAGTCATACCTGAGTCTGGCACAAGGGGCTTGCACCCTTATCAGACCGAGAGTTCTGTCATCCTGTGTCGTCACAGTTTGCCAGGAGAGGTTATGTACGGACTTTATACCGAGATTCACTCTCAACGAATCGCACCTTACTCTTAAGTGTTTCTTGGAATACCTGGCTCTTGCCTTGCGGCGTCCTGACGAACCTTTCTCCTTCTTGTAGATGGCGCGTTGAGCGTGTTTGATGGCGGGTTCTGCCTTACGCAGGAATTTAGGATTTGGCTCGCTTATCCCGTTTGAGTCAGTGTAAAACGACTCTAATCCAACATCTAATCCAACCTCATTACCTGTTGGTGGCTGAATATCAATACACTCGAAATCAACACAAAACTGGCAGTAATAGCCATCGGCACGACGCACTAAGCGAACTCTCTTGATGGATTTAGCAGGATAGGCGTGAATATCCCACTTGCCTAAAAGCTTGAGTTCACCAATCCCTTTCTTGTCGTTAATGGTGATTCGTTGTTTGCTGGGATTAAGCGACCATCCTGAAGTTTTGTATTCAACAGAGCGGTTGTTTTTTTGAAAGCGCGGATACCCTTTCTTGCCAGACTTTTTGGACTTGCAATTATCGTAAAACAGAGAGATTGCAAGCCATCCACGTTCAGCCGCAGCTTGCACCGCCATCGAGTTAAGGTCTTTGACAAAGGAAAACTCATTGCGTAGTTCTGTGGAATATTTATTCAAAGCAAACCGATTGATTTGGGCGTCTTTCGGTGCGTCCATCCAATAACGAATTGCTTTGTTACGGATGAACTGTACTGTCCTAATAGCCTCGTCAATAGCTTTGTATTGCTGCGGCTTTGCTTTGATTTTGTATTCGAGAACTAGCATTGATTCGACCTCTCAATGTGCTTTTTTTATTAGAGTAGATGTATAGCTTTTTGTGTGTACAGATGAAGACAGAAAGATTGGACATCAGGTTAACCAAGTATGAAATGCAGCAACTACAGAAAGAAGCTGTTAGGCGGGGAATGAGCAAGTCTGAATTGATTAGAAGCCTGATAGCTCGTTTTCCCGCACCTTTGTAGTTTGGTCAGCTCCGTTCCTGCGCTGACCCGCCTTATATCCCACGCTTAAAAGAAGTGGGTTTTACGGCGTCTTCTATAAAATTCGGCTTGAACAGCTTCCCCTTGACGGCGAGGAGGAAAGCCCCAACCTGTAAAGATACGAGCTAACGTAATCACGTC
>CBDTXL010001142.1:0-2076 GCA_965364435.1 uncultured bacterium | reverse complement strand
TACCTCGCTTCAGCTGCTCCCGCTCGATCGCTTCAAACAGAGCGCGAAAATTCCCTTCCCCAAAGCCTTGTGCCTCTTGGCGGCGCTCAATCAGCTCAAAGAAAAAGGTGGGTTGTTCAAAAATCGGCTGCGTGAAGGTCTGAAGTAGCAAGGCTTGAGAAGCTTCGTTGTGCCAATCTACCAAAATTTCTTGGGCAGCAATTTCCTCTAATTCAGCTGTTGATAAGGGAAGTCCCTGATGCTGAGTTCGTAGCTGGGTGTAGTAGGTGGAAGGAATTGGCAGAAAGGAGAGTCCCCGATGACGCAATTGTGCGATCGCTTTCACAATCTGAGGTGTCTGCAAAGCAATGTGCTGAATTCCTGGCCCCTGATTAACATCCAGAAACTCCTGAATTTGAGAATTCGCTGAGGTCGGTTCATTAATTGGAAATTGCACACCACTCTTCGGATGAACCATCACCTGAGAGCGTAGCCCTGAATTCTCAGTCTCAATCATAAACCTCTGCTGGCGTTGGAATCCCAAAACCTCTTCATACCAGCTGAGTGCCCGTTCTAGGTCACCTGTGGCAACATTCAACACCACATGATCAATGCCACTAAACAGTCCAGAGTCAGAAGTCTGGTGTAGGAGCAATCCTCTCGTAGTTGCCCCTTGTTGCTGAGTAGAACTGAAGCATTCGGTCATGACTTCTGACTCGGCAAATACTGGCAGCAGGGGAGTATTGCCGAGGCGTTCGATTAGGGTGTGAGTTAGGGAACCCCAGGCGGCAATTTTTGCCCATTTCCAGCGTCCTTGAGCAAGTTGCTGTTGCTGAACTGGCTGCAAGACTTTTGCACCGTTAGCAATAGCCCTCTCGATGACGCCTTCTAAGTCTGAAACCACAAAAGCGATATCAGCGACTCCCGGAGGATGCAGACGCAAAAATTGGGCAACAGGACTTACTGAGGTGAGAGGGGAAGACAAAACAATGTAAACCGCGCCGCTTTTCACCACGGTTGTGAGAGTATCTCGGCTTGCACCAGATGCCAAGGCTTGAAAACCCATGTGGTTCACAAACCAGTCGCGAGAGGCTGTGGCATCTTCTACATAGAAGTGAATGTGATCAAGTTTCATTGCTTTTCCCCGTGGGAGCTTGCCTGCTGTCAATTTTGCCGCTTTTTGAAGATTTACAGGTCATTCCCAAGAAAGAAGGAACTTTGTTCCCGCTACGCGCTACCCGGAGCGAAGGTGAGGACATGCTACACAAACGCGATCTGCGATCAAGCTCTTCTCGCAACGCTCGCGCGCTACTTCAGAAAAACAGGTGACTTTCTGGCTGAATATTGATTTCCATTGGCACGGCTTGCGGGTCAGCCTTCATCGCAAACAGAATAGCATTAGCAGCTGTTTCCGGCGTCAGCATTTTTGAGCGGTCTACCTTCAAACTGACATTGTCCCAGAAGGGAGAATCGACACCGCCAAAGTAGAATAGCGTGAATTTGATGCCGAAGCGCTTCAGTTCATCCGCCATGCACTTGCTGAAACCAACGACACCGAACTTAGAAGCACAGTAAGCCGATGCCATCGCCATCGAGTGCTTACCCAAAATTCCGACAATGTTGCAGATGTGACCGGACTTTTTCTCCTTCATCACCTCCGCTGCTGCCTGACAGGTGTAGAAGCTGCCTTTCAGATTCAGGTCGAGCATGGCATCCAAATCAGCCGGTTCAACTTTGTTGTACTGCTTCATGACCCCAGCACCAGCAGCATTCACCAGAACGTCAATTTGACCAAACTGGGCGACAGCTTTTGACATGAGTGTTTCAACCTGAGAAGAGTCAGTGATGTCTGTGGGTACACTCAAAACCTGTTTGCGATCGCTTATCGGTAGCCCAGACACCAGCGCCGCTAAGTGAGAGCTATCTCTTGCCGCCAGCACCAGACTTGTGCCTTCTGCTGCTAGTTTGCGCGTCAAGGTAGAACCAATCCCACCAGTGGCACCCACAACAACAACTACTTTGTCCTGCATTTGCTATTTACATTTCTTTACATCCTTCCCCATGATACCGATATAGGGAGTGGGCTTTCCAGGCAAT
>CBDTXL010001141.1:0-2078 GCA_965364435.1 uncultured bacterium | reverse complement strand
TTTAAGAAATATCTTAAAAAACGTCAGACTGACAGTATTAGAATCAGACTGACAGTAGTAGAAAAAGAGCAAGGTGGGCAGTCTCAGCGGGGTGACATTTTCCTAGCACAGCGTTAGTTGTAATTGAGCTATCAGTGCTAGCTATTACAACTAACGCTGTGTTGATTTCCCCGAAAAAGCTAGAGGAAAGTTGCTGTGGGCAGAATCACCTATTGGCTGGTCGTCAATTTATTGCGAAGGAAACTCTCTCTCCCCGACGGGAATATCTATCCTACTATTGGGGGCAAGAAAAACGACCTTATAAAAGTCAAAAGAAAATATTTTGGCCTTTGCTCTTTGGCGTTGTTACTTTTGGCGTCTAAAGTCCAGGCACAATCGATTGTCCCGGCTGCTGACGGTACGGATACGGTGGTGAAGCCTAGCAGCGGTACTCGCTTTAACATCAGTGGCGGTCAAACATCTTCCGATGGGGCGAATCTTTTCCACAGCTTCAGCGAGTTTGGTCTCGACGCCAACCAAACGGCAAACTTCCTCTCCAACCCAACCATCCAGAATATCCTCTCCCGTGTTACCGGCGGCAACCCCTCGATCATTAATGGACTCATCCAAGTCACAGGCGGCAATTCCAATCTGTTCTTAATGAACCCGGCAGGCATTGTCTTTGGTCCGAATGCTCGCTTAGACGTTCCAGCATCTTTTAGTGCGACCACCGCTACTGGCATTGGTCTGGGTAACCTGTGGTTCAACGCCACCGGAGTGAATAACTACGCGGCATTAGTAGGGACACCAAGTGCCTTCACGTTTGGAACGTCCCAGACGCCGGGAGCGATCGTCAATGCGGGTCAGTTGGCGGTGAAAGAGGGACAAAACTTGTCTCTGTTGGGCGGTACTGTGGTCAGCACTGGTAACTTGCAGGCACCGGGGGGAAAGATTACCGTTGCGACAGTCCCTGGTCAAAGTATATTACGCATCAGCCAACCCGGTCACCTGCTCAGTTTAGAAATTGCGCTGTCAGATTTATCCAAGCTTACTCCTCTATCCTTACCTGAGCTGCTGACTGGCAAATCTCCGAATACTGGTCTTGTGGTTAATAGTGCTGGAGTGGCACAACTAACTGGGTCTGGTTTGCCTGTAGACAACGGGGATATTGTCGCCAAAAATCTGAACTCGCAAACAGCAACACTCTCAGCCCAGCATAACCTCACCTTAGTAGAGAGCCAACTGCGTACAACTGGCAACTTGAATCTACTGGCGCTCTCGACAGTACGGGTCCGAGACACTCTGGCAAATCCCTTTGTCGCGCAGGCGGGAGGAAACCTCTACATTCAGGGCAATCAGAGCATTGATATCCTCGCACTAAATCATCCCCAAACGCCGTTTACAAGCAAAGGATTACTCAGTTTAGTAAGTAATGGCAATATCTCCGGAGATGCTCACTTTGCCAGTGGTGGGTTCTCGATTCTCAACTTGGCAGGTGGTCCTGGCAACTTTGTCAGCGTTAACGACCCGATCATCAGCTCGAACGGAGATGTTACTTTTGGGAATTACACAGGTGTGGCACTCAAGGTAGAGGCGACAGGGAGCATCAGTGCTGGGAATATCAAAATTACAGGACCGGATACTTCTGATATTCCGGGTTCTGATCCAGATATTCAAATTTTGAAGAACGAGCCAGCCTTAATTTTACAAGCGGGTTTGACGACATTAGCAAATTCCCCTAAGGTTCCTGCTGATCAAGGGGGAACATCCTTTACCTCGTCCGGTGCACCCTCATCACCAGGAAACATTACAGTAACAGGGACGATCGACACTTCTAGTAGCAACGGCAGTGGTGGTCTTGTAAGGTTGTCTGCACCGGGCATCATTAATACTGGCTCTATAAATACGTCGGCATATGGAGGAGGTAATGCGGGTATTGTAACCTTGTTCACTCAGGACAATATTATTACCGGCAATATAAATACGACGGCTGATGGTCAAGGCAATGCTGGTAGTGTAAAGTTGTCCACCCAGGGCAGGATTATTACTGGTCCTATAACGACCTCGGCGTATGGAGGAGGCAATGCTGGTAATGTAAC
>CBDTXL010001140.1:0-2078 GCA_965364435.1 uncultured bacterium | reverse complement strand
CGGGCTTTAACCTGAGCTTTGCTGAGCGCCCGCACGAGGCGTTGTGCTTGGTGTTTATACAGGGGCGATCGCAGTGTACCAGGTAAGTTGTGCATCAAGGCTCTGGCGGTGCTAAGCTCACATCCAGCAATCCGGGTAATCGCATTTGCGCCCTCAAATATAGCTTCCTGTGTCAGGGCTTTCTCGACCTGCACTCGCCAGCTTTTCGGACTGATACTCGCTATACCCTGCTCAATGCATCGCAGACCATTGCTAGTTGCGAGAACCACCATGCGATCGCCTATAGCCAGACGTGTATCATCAGAAGGCATCAATTTGGGAGCCTCTTGCTCTTTCTGGTGGAGAACCGGCACCACTCCGTAGCCATAAGCGACCTCTGCCAGCAGCAACCCATTGAGGGTATCGCCAGCTTCAATCTGGTACTCCGTCACCAAGATGGTCTTGTTGTTGAGGCGAAACAGGTTATCGATGTTTTCGCCAAACGCCGCTCCAGCAAAGGCTTCTGCCGCCAAAGCATAAGCACATAACACTTGGGCATCGGGCAACATCTGCGCCAATTTGTTACTCAAGCCTTGCTCAAAAGTCCGGATGACTAGACCGCTGGTTGGATTTGCCGCATGAGCCATCAGACCGGCTTCCAGATTCACCATTTCATCATCGGTTGTCACGAGGACGCTTTTTGCTGTGGGGAGATTCGCCTTCTTCAACACTTCGGCAAAGTCACCAGTAATCACTGGCAACTGCGGTAAAATGTTTGAGTCAATGTCTTTCGTGGTAATGCCGACCACCGGCTGCTTGAACTCTTGCAACAAAGCTGCTATCCCCAAACCCAGCCTGCCCAATCCAATCAGCACCACATGCTCTTGTTGCGGCACTGGTGGACGCCGCTTGGAAAACTGAAATCTGGCAGTTAAGAGTGTTTCTGTTAACAAGGCGTACAATACCCCGACAAAAGCTGTCCCCGCCAGGGTCAGTCCGAGACTGAACAGCTGCAACCACCAGGGGAGGGGCATCGTTAGTTTGAGTTCTCCAAATAAATCCCCGTATCCTCCCAGTAGAAGGATTGCGGTGGCATAAAAGGCATCCCGCAGGCTAATGTCAGGATAATTCCAGTAAAACAGCACTGTTCCACACAGCAGCAAGATTAGCACGGTGATGCCACAGATAACGGCTACGCGCCGCACCTGATGCTGATAGTTTGAGTGCCAAAATTCTGTTAGTTTTTGCTTGAGGTTCCTCCAGGATAGAGCTTGGGTAATCTCTTGCCAGAACTGCTGCCAATCTCGCTTAGTCTCCGTTGTCGGTTTCTTAGAACGAGCGGTAAACTTTTGTGTCACCTCGATGTAAATAAGAGTATCTCCCGCCTGCACAGATGCCTCCGGCTCCCACTCATGAAATGACTGGGGAAGCGTAGATGAGTTAGGTATGTGACTCAGAACTCGGCGCGTGTGACTGTTTAGCTCATGCACCAAGCGTCTGCAAAGCGAGTCACCGGGTTGAATTTGGCGCTTCACCACCCGCAACTCCTGTCCTTCCAGGTTGAAAAATCCTAATGTCTTGGTTCCCAGAGCAGCAAGGGCAAAGGCGGTGACAGGCAGCTGAGTCGGCTCAATGGAAACAAAATTCCCCAGGTGTGTACTCAAGAGTTCATTGAGATTTTCTTTGGCAGAGCGGACAACTAAGCGAGTCTGGGGATTCAACAGCCGCGCCGCAAAAGCCGCTTCTGTATTCACGCGCTCACTGCTGGTGACTAAAAGGACAGCCCGACACTGCCGAATCTTTGCCTCCTCTAAAACAACCTCTTGGCGGCAATCGCCGATGATCAAGTCCTCTAACAAGTTTGGTATCTCAGGAATCTCCCAGCTTCTGGGCAGCACTTCCTCAATTGCAATGATGCTAACCCCAAACTCCTTAAGGGCGACGACACATTGTTGACCTAAACTGCCAAGCCCACAGACTAAAAATAGGTTTAGTCTTACCTGAGAGCTGTTAGACTGCTGCCGGGAATTCGCCGACTGCTGCATTATTGCTGCCATTTGTCAACGGGCTTTAGCTAGGATTATGGGAGTCCCTCATGC
>CBDTXL010001139.1:0-2078 GCA_965364435.1 uncultured bacterium | reverse complement strand
ATGACCCATGACCCATGACCCATGACCCATGACCCATGACCCATTACCGATTACCCATGACCCATGAAGAGTGAATTGACGCAGAAGTGGGCACTCCCTCCGGGGGGGTTACGATTTTTCATCATCCTCCTGTTGGTTCTGGGCGTGTTTTTTCGATTTGTCCATCTTGACCGAAAAGTCTATTGGGGCGATGAAGCTTATACTTCATTACGGATTGCTGGCTACAAATGGACAGACTTGGCACCCGTCTTGGATGGTCGGGAAATTGGCATCGAAGATTTACAGAAGTATCAGCGCACAAATTCTGAAAGAGGTTTAATCGATACAATTGATTCTTTAGCGGTAGAAGACCCTCATCATCCGCCGCTTTATTATGTGATCGGGCGATTTTGGATGAAGTGGCTTGGCAATTCCGTTGCAGTAATCCGAAGTTCGTCTGCTCTAATTAGCTTGTTAGTATTCCCTTGTACCTATTGGCTATGCCTAGAATTATTTGAGTCATCCCTGACTGGATGGGTAGCGATCGCACTCTTAGCTGTCTCACCCTTTCACCTACTTTATGCTCAGGAAGCGCGGGAGTATAGTCTATGGACAGTAACAATCTTGTTATCGAGTGCAGCTCTTCTGCGAGCAATGCGCGTCAAAACCAAGCTGAGTTGGGGAATTTATTCCGTAGCCTTGGCATTGAGTCTCTATACATTTTTGTTCTCCGCACTGGTGGCAATTGGACAGGGAATCTATGTTCTTGCAATTGAGAGCTTCCGCTTGAGGAAGAGAGTTACGGCTTACGTGCTAGCATCTATTGCGGGAATTATTTTGTTTGCACCTTGGCTGTTTATTGTTGTTACTAATGTATCCCGAATTCAAGCAACTAATACCGACAAAATTGGAAGAGTCTCGCTTTTTTACTTGTTTGAGATGTGGGCTTCTAACTTGAGCCGTGTTTTTTTTGATGTGCCGCTAGGCAATGAAAAACTATTGTTATTTTTGATTCCTCCCACTCTTATTCTGGTAGGTTATTCGATTTATTTTCTCTGTCGTCATACACCCAAACCAGTTTGGTTGTTTATCTTGACATTGATTGGTACAACATCGCTAGCCCTAATACTCCCCGATCTAGTTTTGGGAGGTTCCAGATCAATCGGCGCGAGATATCTAATTCCTTCTTACTTGGGTATTCAGTTAGCTGTTGCCTATCTCCTCAGCACTCAGATGGTCTTCTTCTCTGTTAAGATTTTGCCACAGAAGCTCTGGCCTCTTGTTATGATCGCGTTGGTTTCAGGTGGCGTTCTATCTTGTGCGATGATTTCCCAAGCAGATACTTGGTGGAATAAGTATGGCGATTCTTACAATCCCGCGATCGCTCAAATCGTTAACCAATATCCTAAACCACTTTTAATCGCTGATAGTCAGTACAGAGTATTGTCTCTCAGCTATCTGCTCGATAATAAAGTGCGGCTGAAGGTGGGTTTAAATAATAAAAAATCACCCCTTCTCCCCGATGGGTTTAGTGATATATTTGTCTTCAATACTTTTAGCAACCGAACCCGTGGATTTCAAGAGCTTATTGAGAAAGAGCAGAAGGGAAAGCTAGAGCTTGTTTACAAGAAAGATATGAGTTTTAAAAACCGCGAAATTTCGCTTTGGAAATTAATAAAACTATAGATAATTAAGGGAAAATTCGCCAAATAAACTCAGTTAAATACATCTATGTAAAAAAGGGGGAAAGGGCAAACTCCTCACCCCCTGTAGCCGCAAGCGTTTGACGCTTAGAAAATCATGTTTTCTATAATCTCTGCCACGGCAACAGCAAATATAATAGTGGTTGTAAAATAACAGGCGATCGCAGGCTGATTACATCAGACCAAGTTGTTGCAGGATGTTTTGACCTGTGACCCATTCAGTCGCTAAGCCAATAACGAAGCCCAACATCGCCAAACGACCGTTCCAGGTTTCAGCAAAAGGAGTAAAACCAAATTTAGGCTTTTGTTCTTGCATTACTTTAAAATATGTCCTATTAGTTCCATCTGTAATTTAAATTAACTTAAAAGTTCAAAATACGCAACATTTCTTTAGGC
>CBDTXL010001138.1:0-2081 GCA_965364435.1 uncultured bacterium | reverse complement strand
CATCCTCAACCTCTGGAGATTATGGGTGTCCCAACGTTTGTATTAGCCTCCGCTTCGCCTGCTCGTAAACGCTTGTTGCAAAATGCTGGGATTGAACCCGTGGTTTGCCAAAGCGACTTTGATGAATCTCAAGTTCAGCTGAGTGAACCAGTAGCGTTGGTTGAGACTCTGGCGCTACATAAAGCTCAGACTGTTGCGAGTCAATTTAGTGACGCTTTGGTGTTAGGCTGTGATTCAGTTTTGAGCGTGAGGGGTGAGATTCACGGTAAACCCGCTGATCCAGAGGAAGCGTCCGCGCGTTGGCAGCTGATGCGAGGGACTGTGGGAGAACTCTACACAGGTCATGCTTTGATTGACTTATCTCAGGACAAAACCATAGTACGCTGTGGGATTACACGAGTTTATTTTGCCGAGGTGAGCGACAAGGCGATCGCTTCTTACGTTGCCACAGGTGAACCCCTCAAATGTGCTGGCTGCTTCGCCCTGGAAGGTCGAGGGGGACTTTTCGTTGAAAAACTGGAAGGTTGCCACAGCAATGTTATTGGTCTTAGCCTACCGCTCCTACGCCAGATGCTGAGTGATTTGGGATATGATGCTATCGACTTCTGGCGAAGTTAAATTTGTTAATCTTGTCCGAAGGTTTGCTATATTCAAGGCACTTCTGGGCTAATATTCGAGCTAACTGCACAGCTTGAGGCGATCGTAACCTTATGGCAACCAGCGATGACTTCAAAGAAAAACTTAAGGCGGGAAAAATTGTTGATGCCCTCACCCTAGCATTGGGTGAATCTGTTGAGTTGGAAATTACGACCTGGGTGTGCTCAGCTAACTCAAAGGCTGAGACTTCAGCAGAGGATACCCTGCCCCCAGCAGATTGCCGAATGCGTACTCGAATGAATATCGTAGAGGGTGCGATCGACAACGAAGTTGGCAGTCAGTTCATTGGTAATGGCCCTTACACCGAACTGCGGCAATTCCATATGGCGCAAGTTCAAGAAGGAAGCCAGATTATCCAGAAAAATCTGGAAAACTTGCAACAGCTATTTAGCATTGCGACAAGCATCATTAGCCAACTGCCACAGGCGTCGCGCCGACGTGCGGATGGAAATTCTGTCCTCTCTCCTTCGAGCGTTGACAACTTGCTGGAAAAGTTGAAGGAAGTCTAGAAAATTGTTGCACTTGCTTTGTCGGCGAACTACCCGATTTCAGTGGGATTATTATTATGGCGTCGAGCGATGACTTCAGAGAACAACTCAAGGCAGGCAACATTACTGAGGCTCTCGCCCTAGCACTGGGCAAAGCTGTTGAGTTGAAAGTTACTACCTGGGTAGCTTCAGGAACGGATGATGCTGAGGCAGCTGAGGCAAAACCGGGTCATCGCCTTCGTACTCACCTCAATCATCTTGAGGGCAAAATCGAAAACGAGATTGGTGACCAGTTTATCGGCAATGGTCCCTACAGGGAGCTGCGGCAATTCCACCTCGATCAAATTGCTGAAGGCAACAAGATTATTCAGAACAACCTCAAGAGTTTGCACAAGCTATTTGAGGTCTTGGTTGCCATGCGTTCCCACAGTGCAACTCCCCCCGTCATTGAGCCTGAATCACTTGGTGTTGAGAGTCAGCTATTACCACCCACTGAGGATATCGCTGAAACCGGGTTGGGACTCGCGCCGCCTGAGTCTGGGGTAGGGGGGTTTGTTGTTAGTCCCAACACGGTAATTCAAGAGGATGTCGCCCAAGATCCACCACTGCCTTCTGGAGAACCCAGTTCCTTGTTGACGACACCGGCAGATACCGAAGAAGCGTTGGACTCGGAAACTGATGACGATGATTGGGACGACTCTATCTTGGATTTACTGGAGTCTTTGCCTGTCGGGTCACCACCTAGCCCAGAGGCTTTAGACTCGCAAATTGATGAAGACTGGGGAGACTTCATTGAAGAAGAACCGGGCTTTGACTCAGCAGCATCGGAGGCACAAGGCAATCAGGATTGGGAAATTCTCACTCTAGAAGATTTAGAGCCGCGCCCAGCTGAGGCTGAACCTAACATTGAGGCGTCAACCTCCGAAATTGATGAAG
>CBDTXL010001137.1:0-2083 GCA_965364435.1 uncultured bacterium | reverse complement strand
GACAGACATATGGAGAACATCCACGTGTCTGTCCGGGTTTTTTTAAGGTGGGGAGATTTAAGGAAGAAGTTGACAAGTTTTAAAAAAAACATTAAATTTCAATCTTGCTTGATTCTTTAACAATTAGTTTGATCATCAGATCATAAGATCTAAAAACAGTGTAAACAAGGCCTCTTTCGCTTAGAAAGGGGTATGGGAGAAATCATGAGACAGTTGGAAACGATGATGATTGCCTTCTTGTGCGCCCTGTTCATCGGGTTGTCCTGCACCCCCGAACAGAGCGATACCAAGACCGTTCCTCAGTGCTTTAATGAGGGTGAAAAATCCCTCCTCGAGTGCTGCGACGTCGCTGAAGATGAAGTGGGTTTGGGGGACTATTACAAGACCCTTGCTGACAAAGCCCTCTGCGGCTGCCTGACTCAGGGTCAGACTCAAGCAGAGTGCTGCATGGTTCTGGAACACGAGTTGTGCCAATACGTGGGGGACACGGAGGCCGAGAGTGAGACAAACACTCCGACCACCGACGCGGCCACCACCAGTTTGCAAGGCACGACCACGGATGATTATTGCTACCCCGGCGAGGAGGGTTGCGAATGCCATAATAACCAATGCCTGGGAGACTACCTTGTCTGCCAGGATGGCATTTGTCAGCCTCCGCCTACGACCACCACCTCCGACACGACGGCCGACAGTGAGAGTAGCGTCGGCTACACTGAGGGGGATACCGAAGACGACAGCGGTTCAGACACTGGTCGGACTACGGACGGTACCACTGGGGAAGAGCCTTGTGTTGAAGTCCAGTGCGAGACTTTCTTTGAATCAGAATCCTGCGCCAGTGCCCCTCCGGGCAACCTGACGGGGGAGGATTTCCTGGAGATTCTCTTCCACTACATGGACGAATCCGTCTTCGACTGCTACATCCCCTGGGATCAACTCTACTCGGATCGGGCTCAGCGGGCGCGTTTCTTGAAGTTGATCACCGACTACAAGACGTTCCCGTCCGACGAGCTCATTTGCTACAAACAGGCCCAGCCCATTTACAATAAGGCCAACAATTACGATCAGCAGCAGCCGGTCATCGTCCTGGAGCACGGTGAGGAAAGTCCTACGGTCGTCAAGCCTTCCACCGAGATCAGCCCCCTGACCTCTTACCGATTCTGCGTGGATCAAGCAGACGCTATCACCAGTCTGACGGTTCTCAATGATGTGGTCGGCCAACTGAACGACGCCATGCCCACGGATGGAGTGGTGCTGGTGGCCCTGACCTACTACGATTCCGACTCGATGCAGGAGGTCACCACTGCTTTTGATGGCAGCATCATCAATGGTTCGGCCACCTTTAATGACCTCAACATCTACGGTAACAACGTGAAGGTCAGCATCGGTGGAGTCACCGGCAACGAACTTGGGACCGTGTTCCGGCTCGGTTTCGCCGAGACCGACATGAACCATCCCGGCGGCCCTTACCCGTATTACATGATCACGGATTAAGCCCCTCACATCACACTCCTGAGCCTGAGTCATTAGATTTAGGAGTGAGAGCCAAGCAAACCCTACACCAGGCGAAGAACCTTCTTCGCCTGGTTTTTTTATTTAAAATTCGAAGTAACACTTGACACTCTTTAAAAAAAACATTAAATTTGCGTTTCGCTTGATTCTTTAACAATTAGCTTGATCACCGGACTGTAAAAAAGTCCTGACCCTCTCAACCACCGCTCCCGCAAACAAGCGGGAGCCCTCAGGAGAAGACATGAAGAACTCGCGTTTGTTCACCCTCGGCCTCATCGGCCTCTCGTTCACCGGTTCCCTGCTGGCGGGGGCTTGTGGGATCCTGCCGCCTCCTTACGAAGGCTTCGATAAAGAGCCGGTTCTCCAATGCGTCGAGAATGGAGGTACGCTCATCAACTGCTGCTACGGCACCGAAGACGATGACAACACCAAGTACTTTCAGACGGATGAGGAAGTGAAGCTCTGCGACTGCCTCCAGCTGGGTACCAGCCTGGAGGACTGCTGCATCACTTTGGAACACGCCCTCTGCCCCGCCGACGGCGAGTCCGAGTCGGACACCACCCCCACCAGCGGC
>CBDTXL010001136.1:0-2089 GCA_965364435.1 uncultured bacterium | reverse complement strand
CCCGTACCGTCCGATGCCCAACCATCGCCTCAACCTTCTCCCAGCCCAACTCCCGTACCATCGAATGCCCAGCCATCGCCTCAACCTTCTCCCAGCCCAGCACCCTCAACCGCTCCCGACTCACAGACCATTCAAGTCCAAAAAATCAAAGTTACTGGTAGCACCATTTTTAGTGCCGACCAGTTCAATCCCATCGTGCAACCCTTTGAAGGACGCTCCCTCACCCTGGAACAACTCAGAGAAGTCGCCGATAAAATCACCCAACTGTACCTGGAACGAGGCTACATCACCTCTAGAGCGATTCTGGTAGACCAGGCGATTACCGATGGGGTCGTAGAAATTCGCGTCATAGAGGGCAGTCTGGAACAGATTCAAATCGAGGGAACACGTCGATTGAATCCCGATTATGTCCGCAGCCGTGTGCAGTTGGGTGCTGGGACACCTCTCAATACCGCTCAGTTGGAAGACCAATTGCGGTTACTACGGGCTGACCCCTTATTTGAAAATGTAGAAGCCAGTCTGCGAGCGGGAAGCCGGACGGGACAGAGCATTCTCATTGTTCGCGTCATCGAAGCTAATCCCTTTGAAGGCAGTCTAGGCGTTGACAACTACTCGCCGCCCAGTGTCGGTTCCGAGCGATTGGGCATCAATTTGCTGTATCGCAACCTCACTGGCGATGGAGATTCAATTGCCACCTCCTACTACCACACAACAAGGAGTGGCGCTGATATTTTTGAATTGAGTTATCGGGTGCCGGTCAATCCCATGAACGGCGCTCTCCAACTGAGAACCTCCTTAAATCGTAATAAAGTCGTTGAGTCCGCTTTCAGCTTCTTAGATATTCAGGGAGATTCACAGCTGTATGAGATTAGTTTCCAACAGCCACTCGTGCGTAGTCCCCGTGAAGAATTTTCCCTGTCCTTAGGCTTCAGTGCCCAGAAAAGTACGGCTTTAGCGGGTCCGTTTCCCATCAGTCCTGGTGCCGATCCTGAGGGTATCACCCGCACTAGTGTAATTAGGTTCGGGCAAGACTATTTGCGCCGCGATGTCAGGGGGGCTTGGTCTTTGCGATCGCTCTTTAGTCTCGGCACCGGCTGGTTCGGTGCAACAATCAATCCCCACCCCGAACCCGATGGACGCTTTTTCAGCTGGCTAGGTCAGGTGCAGCGCGTGCAAGTTCTCAATAACGATAACTTTTTAATCGTCGGAGCCGATATCCAGCTGACGCCCAATAGCTTACTGCCCTCCCAACAATTTGTAATTGGCGGCGGTCAATCCTTACGGGGCTACCGGCAAAACATCCGGTCGGCTGACAATGGCGTGCGATTCTCCCTCGAAGACCGCATCACTCTGGAGCGAGATGCAGATGGTGCTGCAACCTTTCAGCTGGCTCCTTTTTTCGATGCCGGTTATGTTTGGAATCACTCTGATAATCCTGGTAACCAGAATTTACCATCTCAACGCTTCTTAGCCGGTCTTGGCTTGGGGCTAATCTGGCAGCCACTGCCACGACTGAACCTGCGACTCGACTATGGTCTTCCGTTGATTGACCTCGATGATCGGGGTACTAATGCTCAAGATGAGGGATTCTACTTTAGTGTTAACTATCAACTTTAATGGCTAATGGCTAATACATGGACTCGCACTCAAAGAGGCACTCATCGAGTCACATTCTAAGAGCGGGTCCAGTGGGTTCCCATGCACAGGTAGTGTGACACTTCAGGAAAGAAGGTAGGTTACATTTGTAGTGCAATGTATTACTAAAAGATTGCTCTAAAGCTTCACAGTAAATTCACAAAATAAAACAATTTTGTAAAATTTAAGTAAAGATCGCTAAGGATCGCTAAAATTACTTTTTTTTATGGATAAAGTGTGTGATTATTTTGGTTGATGTTTTACTTCAAACAGAAAATAATGGAAAAAGCTAATGATTTTAAACAGCAAAAGTTCTTATATTTATATTATAAACAAATAAACAAAGATGAGGCAAATGCCTTTAATTAATCTGTTTACACTATGACAAGCCACGGGTGATCTACTACTATGAAATTCAGCATTGTTATCACTACCTATAACCGTTTACCACTTT
>CBDTXL010001135.1:0-2091 GCA_965364435.1 uncultured bacterium | reverse complement strand
CTCGACACCGAATTCTTGCCAGATGCTACTGATTCGTAGTGCGATCGCTAATTTCCCGTAGATTGAGAAAACTGAACATCAAATACTGTTCCTTGAGGATGTTGGGTTTCCTTGGGTTAAGCCAACCTACGGCGAAAAGCGATCGCACTTCAGTTGACTTTAGCTTTGATTTAATTAAGCGGATTAGGATTCAGAGAAGTAGCCTTCTCAAAGGCTATTGATAAATGCCCTTAGGTCATCCTCCCCCTGATAAGTACTGAGTCGAACTATTGCCTCGCGAAGCACATCACGCACAAAAAAAGATGATCGCTGCCTGGAAAAGCTGTATTCCTCTAGTATGCCTAGTTTGCTTCCGTGACCAATTTGCGATCGTCCTTCTGAGTAAAGGTCTTCTACGATTTGTTTTAATGTCGTACCATCTCTAGTGATAGGATCACTATCTTTTTTCCCGAATAACTTACAGGTGAATTCGCATATACCCCTCTTCTCGCCCTTTGTTAAGATATCAAGAGATACACCAAGCTTAACTAGTGCAATGAAGTCTGTTGGTTCTCTACACGCTTCACCATACCAGTAGAGTGCGTTTAGCCACCGTTCGTCGAGTTTTTGAGTATTTCTGTCAGATTCCAATGATACAATAGTTTCGATTAACCGTCCCGCTGCTTTAAGGAAGTTGCTGTTCGTTTCTAACCATTGGTTTGCTGATTCATAAATACCTGGTGGATTATGTTCCACGCCAGGGTAGCCCAACTCGTATCCATCAAATTGTGAAAGTTTTTTTATGGCTGATGGTGGGTTTGCTTCTGCTTTTAGTTGAATATTCTTGACTTGGGAAGGCTCCATCGTCAGTCCTAATGCATCGAGTGCGAGCCGGACAGCAAACCTCGATCTTTCATAAGATTTTTTCCATTCATGATTCTCAATATGTACTGCTGCTATCCAAAAGCAACCATCTACCGCTGAGACAATAATCTTGCTTAATTCATCTTCTAAGGAATCGATTGAACGTCTTCCTTCCCAATATTCCTGTACCTCAATAATCCAGTCTTGATGATTTATTGAGACTTGTTCTACTTTAAGCAACCAATCATTCAATTGCATAAATTCGACGCAACCAATATTGAAGTTGGTTACCTGTAGATCTCTAAATAGCCAACATGGAAAATAGTGAGTGACAGGTAATTGTTTTTCTTTAAGCTTTGAGGAAATTCTGTCACGTATATTTTTTATCGAGTCTTTTGTTACGTTGTCTACTTCTAATAGTTCTGGCAACATTTCTCCTAGGCAATCAAGGGTTACTCGTAGAAATGAGTTTGCATCGACTGTTTGCTTAAGTGTTGGGTTGTTTTGCCAGATATTATCCGCAAATTTTACGATAGCTCTGTAACCATCAACGGTAATCAGTGCAACGCTACCGTTACCATCTGGCCAAGGGATGTTAGCTGGAATAGTACTTACTTCAGTTATCCAACGCTGGATTTCTTCTTGTGGGTTATTTTGTAGTTGTCTGACTCCATCTAGTGCCTTCTGGAGAAGCTTGACTAAGCTTACATTAGTTTCCATTGAGTGCTTGCCTATGATTTTGGTTCTAGCTAACTATTTTAAATCCTTTGCTTTGGTTTTTTCCAGCCGTGATAGTGATCCCGATTTAGTCAAGTTAGTTAAAATAGTAATTAATTAAAATATTCAATTAAATTCTATAGAGATACCGCTTTCTTCAAGATAAAGATGTGGTGCTGTGGCGGCGACGTTAAAAGGCGATGAACTTCCAGGTCACATTAGCAGATTGCTTGATGCCATTAAACCAGCTTTACAACAGGTAAAAGGTAAAACAGGCAATCAGCTTGATAACGCGGTCAGAGCCAACATCAAAATGGTTGTAGGGCAAATCACATCTTCCGAACCAGTCTTGACTGAATTGGTGCAACAGGGCAAGCTGAAGATCGTTGGTGGTCGCTACGATTTGGACAGTGGGGCGGTAGAGATAATCGCATGATGTAACCTGGGACAGCTGCGTTTAGGAGCGGTTTCCAACGAGATAGCGATAACCGCTGGGAGGATGTCACATTTGACAGAAGCTGTTCAGAGGGT
>CBDTXL010001134.1:0-2092 GCA_965364435.1 uncultured bacterium | reverse complement strand
CCCTCTAAACCGAGGAGTGGGTTCGCCTCAGTCACTTGGAATCCCTGTGCTAATTTGGGTAAGGTTAATTCTTGAAGTCCTTGGGCATCGGCTTGCAGAGGACGTTCCGGGTGACTGGAGAAAATGCCCTGACAGAACATCCGGAAACTTGCTACGGCTAAGCCTTCAGAACGGCGAAACACAAGTCCCGTTTCCTGTTCATGATACTCCCAATCCGAACCCGCCCCAGCATCAAGTAAGACACTAACAATTGCCAGGTCAAACTTCGTTTGGGCTTTTTGGAGGGGGGTGAGTCCTGCCAAGTCTTGCTCTAGTTCCGCAAGGCGCGGGATGTTCCCAACTTCAAAATGTCGCCAGCGACTATGAAACGGAATGTTCAAATCGGGGTACTCGTCGCGCATCACCTTGATGACGTAATTCGCTACCGAGTCTAGTTTGGCTAAATTGCAGCGAAAGTAATTTAACTGGTCAGCACACGCCAAAGTAAAAAGGCGATCGCATCGCTCTCGAATTGCAGCGGGCGTTCTCAAGTAAGCGATTTGCTGACGCGATCGCTCAGCTTCACGCTTGCTGTTCATCATTGTTCAAAACGGCTTCCTTTTGGTATTTGAAAGAAGAGTTGCAGGGCAAGGAGGTTGAAGGTTGAAAGTTCGGAAGATAACCTTCAACTCTCTCTCCCTTCAACCTTTAACCCTTCGTTAATCGACTAAAGCGCGTCCTTTAATTGCAGCAAGGGCTACAGCATCGGGTACAGCTGTTTCGGTATAGTAACCAGCGGCTTGTTTAGCCGCGATTTCCACCATTGCATCGGCAGGAATCAACTCTTCTGGAATCGCGATGCGCTGACCAATCTCGATTCCAGAGTTAACGATCGCGTTGTATTTCATATCGCTCATCGACACAAAACGGTCAATCCGCGTAATCCCCAGCCAATGCAGCACATCGGGCATCAGTTCTTGGAACCGCATATCATGCACACCCGCGACACACTCAGTACGGTTAAAGTAGGCATCAGCGCGATCGCCCCCTTCCTGACGTTTGCGGGCATTATAGACTAGGAACTTCGTAACCTCACCCAAGGCGCGACCTTCTTTACGGGAGTAGACAAGCATGCCAGCACCGCCTTCTTGTGCCGTCTGGACACAGACCTCAAGACCATGCGCCAGATAAGGACGGCAGGTGCAGATATCGGAACCAAACACATCTGAACCGTTGCATTCGTCATGTACCCGCACGGCAAGTAGCCGGTTAGGGTCTGTAATCGCCGCAACATCGCCAATCAGATAAACAGTGATGCCGCCAATGGGCGGTAAAAATACTTTTAAATCCGGGCGCGTGATCAATTCAGGGAACATTCCCCCCGTCTGCTGAAAGAGGGCACGGCGCAAGTGACTTTCCGAAACTTTAAGTCGCTTGGCAATTCCCGACAGATACCAGACTGGGTCAATTGCCACCTTAGTTACGACTAAACTGCCCCCACTTTTGAGAATTTGACCATCAACTGACAAGCGCCGTTTTGCCACAGCCTCTTGTAGTTCTGGCATATTGATATGAGCTTGAGTGACGGCAATCGTGGGTCGAATGTCGTATCCCTGCTCATACAACTGGCCGTAAGCTTCACCCACCATAGCGCCAAAGGGATCGAGGGAGACGATGCGATTGGCGTCAGCCCAACTGGGATGCGGACCTATGGGCACAATGGGAGCCGTGTTGGTAAGATCTGCACGGTGGTTGGCCTTGAGCGCTCCACTCGCAACTGCCAAAGCCCGATATACAGAGTAAGAACCAGAGTGAGTACCAATGACATTACGATGACCTGGGTTGAGCAATGTCCCAATAATCGGTCCTCGTTTTAGGGGGTCACTTTCTCCCCAGTGAATGCTTAGGGGTTTTGACGCGGCAGAACTCGGATGAGAGGTTAGAACAATATGCTTGGGCTTGGATACGGTTTTTGGCTTTTGCATGAAGCCTCCTAGTAGAATGCACGAAGAATTCCGAAGTCAGGTGATATCCAACTGAGTTAGTTGAAATAAGCTCTCATCATAGCAACCTGATTTTCGCTATTGAAGTATCTGGCGCATCAAAGTACCCG
>CBDTXL010001133.1:0-2093 GCA_965364435.1 uncultured bacterium | reverse complement strand
GTGACAGCGCGACCAAAAGAAGAAAATGATGTCGGCTATCGTACCATTTCGCGATCGCTAATTGAGGCAATTGAGAAGTGTCAGTTGCGGGTGAATGTGGAGTTGCTGCGTCCGGGGACGTATGAAGCATTGGAACGGCATTTAGAGGAGAAGGGGGCAGGGTTTTATCACATCATTCACTTCGACGCCCACGGCGGACTGATGAGTTATGAGCAAATTCAGGCAGGGGCTAAGGCAAATCGGTATCTCTATCAACAACGGTATGGGCGAGAGGATTTGCACCCCTTTGAGGGGGTGAAGGCGTTTCTGTTTCTGGAAGGGGAGACGAAGGGTAAGGCTGACCCCATAGAGGCGAAGGAATTGGCAGATTTGCTCACCGGGAAGGGGATTCCGGTGTGTATCCTCAATGCTTGTCAGTCGGGGAAACAATTGTCTGTGGAGAAACCTAACCCCCCAGCCCCCTTCCCTGCAAGGGAAGGGGGAGAAAGAAGGGAAGGGGGAGGAAGAAAGGAAGGGGAAGCAGCAAATGATTTGCCCCCCTCCCCGAAGCGGAGAGGGGTTGGGGGAGGGGTCAATGATGACGCCAGGGAAACCAGTCTCGGCAGTCGGTTGATGGCGGCGGGGATGCAGATGGTAGTGGCGATGGGGTATTCCGTCACCGTTACGGCGGCTTCCCTGTTGATGGAGAAACTTTACCGCGAACTGTTTGACAACAAAGGTATCACCGAAGCGATACGGCTGGGCAGGCGGGAACTGTTCAATCGAAAAACACGCCGCGCTTATTTCAATCAAACTATTAATTTGGAAGATTGGCTGCTGCCTGTGGTTTACTGCAATCAGTCGGTGAATCTGAATTTGCGGGAGTTTACACCCCAAGAAGAAGAGAAGTTTTTTGAATCCCTGGGCAGTCAGTATCGCTTCACTCAACCCGAATACGGATTTGTGGGGCGAGATTTGGAGATTCTCAAGATTGAGAAGGCGCTACTGCGGCACAATATCCTGCTGTTGCAAGGGATGGGGGGAACGGGGAAAACCACGCTGCTGACGTATTTGCGGGAATGGTGGCAGAGGACGCATTTTGCCCAAGATGTGTTTTATTTCGGCTATGACCAAAAGGCGTGGAAGTTAGAGCAAATTTTATTTGAGATTGGCAAGCGGGTGTATGACCGTTTTGAGATAAGCCGATTTCAAGAGATGAATCAGCCAGCACAGGTGCAGAAGTTGGTGGCGAAGCTGAAGACGGAACCTTATATCGTGATTTTGGATAATTTGGAGTCGGTGACGGGGCAACGACTGGCGATTCAAAATACGCTTTCTAAGAAGAAGCAAAATGAACTGCGCGAGTTCTTAGCGCTGTTAGTCGGTGGTAAGACGCGGGTGGTGTTGGGTTCGCGCAGTGGTGAGGAGTGGCTGCAAGGGACGACGTTTAAAACCAATGTTTATCACTTGCAAGGATTAGACCCGCAATCGCGATCGCTATTGGCTGAGAAGATACTAGAACGTCATGTGGCAGCACACCGCATTTCTAAGATACGAGACGATGAGGAGTTTGCGCGGCTGATGAAGCTGTTGGCGGGGTATCCGTTGGCGATGGAGGTGGTGCTGGCGAATCTGAAGCAGCAGTCGCCGAAGGAGATTCTGGAGAAATTGCAGGCGGCGGATGTGAATCTGGATAATCAGCGGGAGAGTGGGGATAAGACGGAAAGTATTCTTAAATGTGTGGAGTATTCTCACAGTAATCTCTCGACAGACGCGCAAAAGTTGCTGTTGTGTTTAGCGCCGTTTAGTGGGTTTATTGACCGTAGCGATATCCCCAATTACCTCAAACAACTGCAAAAGCTGGAGCCATTCAAGGATTATGCTTTTGATAAGTTTGATGTGGCGATTCAAGAAGCGATTAATTGGGGGTTGCTGTCTGCCCTCACCCCTTCTGAACCCCCCCAGCCCCCCTTGGTAAGGGGGGAGCAAGAGGAGCGGTTGCTGACAATTCAACCTGTTTTTCCCTACTTTTTGAAGACGAAGCTAGGTACTCTTGATGAGTCTACCCGTGAAGCTTTGCAAGAGGGATTTAAGAACCACTATCAAGGTTTGGC
>CBDTXL010001132.1:0-2093 GCA_965364435.1 uncultured bacterium | reverse complement strand
CATGAATCCGCTTGTTCAGATGGAATTGCCGCCAGAAGACCACCAGCAGTTTGAGGGTCAAATAGGAGCGGATACAGATGAGAAGCACTCACTTCAGATAAATTGCTGATGTAATAGGATGCTTGTAAGTTCTGCGGCTGAAGAGAGCTAGTGATTCCCATTTGGAGTGTTAAGAGAGCCCCTTCCAAAACCGGAATTGCCTCTAAATCCAATTGAACGGCAACACCTGATGCTTTAATCATTTCTAGCAGATGCCCCACCAGTCCAAAACCCGTGATATCTGTGCAGGCAGTAGCTCCGTGTTCCACAAACGCCCTAGCTGCTTCCTGATTTGACAGTAGCATCGAATGAACAGCGTTATCAATCCACCGACCTCTAGCAAGCGATCGCATATCAGCAGCAAATAGGGTACCAGTGCCTAATGCTTTTGTGAGAATCAGCACCTGACCGGGCTTCATGCCCCCTTTTCGTAGCAGTCGGTCGGGATGAACCAAACCATTACAGGATAAGCCAAAAGCTAATTCTGTTCCTTCTGTTGTGTGACCTCCGACAAGTGGAGCCTGAGCCTTGGACAGCACACTTATTGCACCAGATAGCAGTTGGTAGAGAGTTTCCTCAACTTTCTCGTCTTGAGCATAAGGAACAGTCACGATTGCTAAGGCACTTTGAGGCGTTGCACCCATTGCAAAAATATCGCTCAAGCAGTGATTGGTGCTGATTTGACCAAAGGTATACGGGTCATTAATTAAGGAGCGAAAATAATCAATGGTATGCACCATCAATTGACCATCTGGCACTTGCACGACAGCCGCATCATCGGGCGTTCCTAAGCCCACGAGAATGTCTTCTCGCTCAGCAAAACTCGCTGTTCCGAGTTGAAGCCGATGTAAGACTCGCTCCAGGATAGAGCTACCGACTTTAGATCCACAACCGGCACAACGCATCGGATTTTGGATTGGTGGTTGCTCAGTCTTAAAAGCAGGTTTTCCAGACTCTGGACTCATTGGCGCTAAGTCGTTGAAGCGATTCATGAACTTGCGGTCGATGTGGTCTTTCCAGCGCCATAGCAACGAGGATTGCCAGCCGAAGGAAGCCCAAGAAGCGATAGCTTCTCCATTACCAGTACCAATCAAACTTAAGTACCGCTTCTGTGGTTTGTAAGCTTGAAGCGGTTTTTCCAGTAAGACTCGGCGCAGGTTTTCAAATAGCGGCTTTCCCTGACGCACGGCAAATACCCCAGCTTTGGGACGGGGATGATTAATCATTGTGGCGATGTCACCGGCGGCAAAGATGTGGGGATGAGAGAGAGATTGCAAGGTGTCGCTTACCAGGACAAAGCCTTTTGAGTCTGTCTTCAATCCGGATTCCTGAATCCAGCTGGGTGCAGAGGCTTGAGTTACCCAGAATGTGTAATTACACTCCACCGTTAAACCCGACTCACACCGAAGTTTATTAGGTAGAACCTCACATACTGTTTCCTCCAGATGCACCATCACGCCCCGATTAATCAAAATTTCCTGAAGGCGTCGGCGCACCCAAAGATTATGACCGGGCATTAGTTCAGCGCCACGATGGAATAAATGGATTTGTAGAGGTATCTCTTGTAGGTGACCGGATTGAGGCAGCTGAGCATCTTCGAGGATTTGATGCAAACGCCGTTGCATCGCCATCGCCAGTTCTACACCCCCAGCCCCCCCACCGACAATACCAAGACAAATTGGATTTTGAGGATTTTTGGCAAATTCCTCAAGCAGCTGGTTCCATTTCCTTAAAAATTGGGGTACAGGCTTGGCGGGAATTGCGTATTCAGCTGCTCCGGGTACTGCAACATTGGCTGGGGTGCTGCCAATATCGATAGACAACAAATCGAAGGCGACTGGGGGGTGATTGGCACAGAGAACTTTGTTGTTTTCTAAATCAAGACCAACTGCCCGGTCGATGTACAGTTGAGCTTGAGCAAATTGGGAAAGGCGTCGCAAATCAATGTGGCATTCGTCAAAATCATAGAAACCGGCGACGTGACCGGGTAGCATCCCTGAATAAGGGGTGTGGGAGGTATCAGTAATCAGAGTCAGGCGTATCCCTGGCAACGG
>CBDTXL010001131.1:0-2097 GCA_965364435.1 uncultured bacterium | reverse complement strand
GTCACGGTCTCCACGTTCTCGTGCGATCGCTAAGGTCGCTTTGGAAAATTCAATCGTTTTGATTGATTCCTGAGTCGTCTGGGTTTGTGAGTCCGAGGCAACTGCCTTAGGAGTGATTGCGATTAGCGATCGAGGAGAACTCAGGGAAAAAAGCAAGGTAGCAACCGCAAAGCTGAGAACCTTGAGAGGTTGGTACATAGAAAGAGTCCTCCACCTGAAAATGCGGCAATTCCCAGTGCCACCAACATCTTACTCCCTCGCCGCCAGAAGATTACCCAAGACGTTGAAGAGACAGTGTGGCGGTATCTCTGCATTGCCCGACTCAAGGGTGTGAGTGAGGCACGAAATTCGCTGCTAGTCGTAAGGAATGACCAAAAATAATGGGATACAAGCCCCGTCCCCTTCGACAAGCTCAGGGCAAGCCTTCTAGGACGGCTTTTATTTATGATACAATAGTTGCCGTAGGAGTTGTCCCACGTCAAATGATTGTCCGAGAGTTCAAAGTCAAAGGGAAAGCAACTCAATACTGTGCAATCGATGAGGCGATTAAAACCGCTCAATTCGTCCGCAACAAGTGTATCCGCTATTGGATGGATAACCGAGGTGTAGGACAGAAACAGCTGTATCGCTACAACACGAAACTGAGAGCCGAGTTCCCTTTTGTTAATGCTTTGAACTCCCATGCTTGTCAAGTCGCGGTTGAGTGGGCATACTCCTCAATTGCTCGATTTTACGACAATTGCAGGAAATCTGTTCCTGGCAAGAAAGGTTATCCAAAGTTCAAGAAGAATTGTCGCTCGGTTGAGTACAAAACTTCAGGCTGGAAACTTTCACCAGATAGAGGTTCAATCAACTTTATCGACAAAAAAAGCATTGGCAAGCTCAAGCTTAAAGGGACGTGGGACTTACATTTCTACCAGTTAGACCAGATAAAACGAGTGCGGTTAGTTCGTCGTGCTGATGGCTACTACGTTCAATTCTTGATTCGGGTTGAAACCGAAAAAGTAGACATTCAGCCGACAGGTAAGATTGTTGGTTTAGATGTAGGAATCAAGGAATTCTACATCTAAACCAACGGTCATACTGAACCTAACCCTAAGTTTTATCGAACAGGTGAGAAGCGGCTGAAGTTTAGGCAACGACGTGTTTCTCGCAAGAAAAAAGGCTCTGCCAACCGGAAAAAAGCCATTAATAGACTAGGACGAGTACACCTCAAGATAAGTAGGCAACGTGAAGAACACGCTAAGAGAGTGGCGCGTTGCGTTTGTCGGTCTAATGACCTGATTGCCTATGAAGACTTGAGGATTAAAAACTTAGTTAAGAACCACTGTCTTGCCAAGTCTATTAATGATGCAGGTTGGTATCAATTCAGGAAATGGTTAGAGTATTTTGGAACCCAATTGGGCAAGGTAACGGTTGCCGTTAATCCTGCCTATACCTCCCAAGAATGCTCTAACTGTGGCGCTGTCGTTAAAAAATCCCTATCTATGAGAACTCATGTTTGCCAATGTGGGTTTGTCTTAGATCGGGATTGGAACGCCGCCATTAATATCCTAAAATTAGCCTTGAGTACCATAGGGCATATGGGAACTTGGGTAAAAGACCCGAACGCTATGCCTCGCTTCGCTCACCATGCTTCGCAAACGGGAGATTCGACCTCTACTCTGGCTGGAGTAATCCTGTTAGAGCAAGTTGGGTCTATGAACGAAGAATCCTCGTGCCTTTAGGCCGAGGAGTGTCAATATATGTGGCATTTGGCTTGTGTACACCAACGGTTGCGCCGATGGTTTTAGTAGACAAAATAGCGTCGATTTTAACTATTAATAAATAGTATCATAAATTTCCAAAACCGGCAATTCAATGAAAAAAGAAGAAGAATTATCAATATTTTTATACGCTCCCTTTAAATCAAACTGACCAACCCTCTCAAACTAAAACCTTAACGAGTAGGCATTTCAGATTATTAGGGACAGTTGCAGAAATTAAAATCTTTAAAAATTAAAGCTAATTATGAGTGATTTTATACCGAGCCCAAATATTTCCTAAAGCTAGACTGGGGGAAGTAGTCGGGAGAAAAGAGTTATGCTGACATCTACC
>CBDTXL010001130.1:0-2097 GCA_965364435.1 uncultured bacterium | reverse complement strand
GTCTACAGAACCCTAGAGGGACGACCAGACAGCTACCAGGATTGGTACCAGCAGGGAAATGCATTGCGTGATGGGAGGCGCTACAAAGACGCCCTCTATAGCTATGACAGAGCCTTGGAGTACAATCCCCATGATTATTGGGCTTGGTACTGGCGGGGCGATGTTCTGGATGCATTGGGACGCTTCGAGGAAGCTCTCGCCAGCTATGATAAAGCTCTAGAAGACAGAGCTAATGACTACTGGGCTTGGTGCAAGCGGGGTCTGGTACTGCGGCAACTTGAACGCTACGAAGAGGCGATCGCTAGTTATGACAAAGCTCTCGAAGCGCGACCAGACGACTACTGGGCTTGGTATAACCGGGGGCGCGTGGCTTTGGAGGATTTGGACTGGTACGAAGAAGCGCTCGCTTCTTTCGAGAAAGCCCTGGAAGCGCGACCCCGCGACTACTGGAGTTGGTATCGACAGGGTGACGCCCTGCGGCAGCTGGAACGTTATCAGGAAGCGATCGCGAGTTACGACCAAGCGCTTGAGAGGCGACCTGATGACTACTGGAGTTGGTATCGGCGGGGAGACGCCCTGCGGAACTGGGGACTGCTTGAAGAAGCCCTTACCAGCTATGACAGAGCTTTGGAGGTCGAACCGGAAGACTATTGGAGTTGGTACCAGCGAGGTGAGTTACTGCGGCAGTTGCGTCGATATCAGGAAGCTGTTACCAGCTACGAGAAAGCGCTGGAATCTGAACCAGAAGACGAATATGCTTTGTACAACCAAGCTTGTTGTTATGCCTTGCTTGGAAATGCTGAACTAGCGATCGCTAGCTTGCAACAAGCGATTCAACTTAATAAGAGTGAATATCAAGAGCTAACCAAAACCGACTCGGATTTTGACAGCCTACGAGGGAATCAGCAGTTTGAAGCTTTGCTTGTTGGCAGCTTGCCCTTTGAGAAAAACGGCAGTGGTTCCTAAAGGGCGATCGCGATAATAAGAAAACCCCAGCAACTGCCCTGGGGTTTTCTTATCTGCCACGCTCAGCAATCAATTACCAATCACTGAAACTATTCAACAATTGAGCAACTGCCGTTCCAACTCACCCAGTTGTGAGACACACCACTCGGTGTTGTTTCCATGTTCAGTTTTTCTTCAATCAGATCCGACCCAGTCAGATCGGCATCACTCAAATCAGCACCCATCAGGGAAGCCCCACTCAGGGAAGCATTCCTCAGGCAAGTTCCACTCAAGTTGGCACCACTCAGCTCAGCATCAGTCAGGTTAGCGCCAGTCAGATTAGCTCCATGAAGGTTCGCACAACGCATGTCGGCACCACTCAGGTCAGCACCACTCAGGTTTGCCCCCGTCAAGTCGGTTCCAATCAGGTTGACTTCAGTTAAGTTTGCCCCCGTCAAGTCAGCCCCACTCAGGTCGGCGTTCGTCAGGTTGGCTTGATGGAAACAAGTTCCACTCAGGTCAGCACGGCTCAGGTCAGCCCGACTCAGGTCAGCCCGACTCAGGTCAGCTCGACTCAGATTGACTCCACTTAAGGAAGCCTCAGCCAGGGCTGCTTCCCGAAAATCCGACTCCCTAGCGGCATATCGATTCAAAAGGTCTTGCGTTTTCATAATCTTTGTTTCCTAAATTTTGACTTCGATGCGGCGTTGGGTTAGAGAATTCTTACATCAGGTCTAATTGCGATCTATGTAATGAACTCACCTCAGCCGCGACATCAATCAGTTCGACAAGCCTCACATCACACCGAAGAAAAAGTTAAGATCTCCGCCCAACTTGCAGTGAGTGGGCGGTCGAGTCCGCTTTGACCAGATAGCTACTCAATTGTGCTGAGCAATTGTGCTGAAGGCTCCCCCCGAATAAATGGGGGGATTCCTTTAACTTCTGCTTTGGGCAGAAAGTGGGAGCTGAACTACAACAGCCTCAATCTCTCGGCAAACGTTATGGGTAATACGTTTTGCGCCCAGATTCAGAAAGCTTTGGGTGTCTTAGTGCTAACCAGTGGTAGCGGATCTTTATTTGTGACCAACTTAACCAAAAGCTTACAGCAACCCCAATCTTTTAGTTCCAGTGTTTAACAGAACTTTAGAGTAT
>CBDTXL010001129.1:0-2097 GCA_965364435.1 uncultured bacterium | reverse complement strand
GACTACTATGGAAATCTGTTCCCGCTTAATCCCGGCGGTATTATCCCCTCCGGCCCTGATATGACGAGTCTCCTGGAACCTCATGGTCGCGAAAGCATGGGCAAAGAGTCACTCCTGCAAGATTAAACGCGGTACTTCCGGCGTTTAAGCCAAAAGTGCAAGATCTAGGGAAATTTTGAAGCTACGTCCAAAGGTCAGGGCTTAGCTCAAAAAAGTGTGGAATACTTCTACCAGATTGTTCAAGAAGCCATCAAGTGGCAACCTACCAACACTACCCATCAACTTGAAGAAAACTAAGCAATTGGCTGAAATTGACACTTTTCCCGACAAAATCAGCAGTATGTAAACCAAAGGAGTGATCGCTCTATGAGTGAACTGGAGGAACAGCTGCGTCAGTTGGTTACAGAAGCCTGTAGTCATCCAGCTGGAAGTGCTGAGCGTCAGAAAAAGTTAACGAGGATTATTCGGTTAGTTTCAAACAAGCTTTGGAAAGAGAATACACCTTACTATCAAGACGCATTGCAACAGACATGGGTGTACTTCTGCCAGAATATCTGCGAAGGAAACACGGGCGAACCATACGAACCCACTCGTAGCAGTGTCATCACTTGGCTAAATTTCTACCTGAAGCGACGACTGCAAGATTTCTACATAGACGAACAAAAGCGTCAAGCCTTAATAGTTTCCAATCAGACTGCGGGGTTAGGCGATAGCAATAACACAATTGACCCCATCGAAAATCTTCCAGCTGAGCCGGATGTTCCCCTCCTGCTTGAAGAGGTAAGGAAATGGGTTAAAACTGACCCAGACGGAGAATTGAGCCGTATCCACATCACCAATCATCCAGAAGTGACAGCAAAAGTCTTAATCCTGCGGCGCTTACCCCCAGAAGCGAGCTGGAAAAGCATCGCAGCTGAATTTAACGTATCAATTCCGACGTTGAGCAGTTTTTATCAGCGCCAATGTTTGCCTCGCTTGCGTAATTTTGGGGAATCGGAGGGATATCTGTAGTAGAGGGTACTAAGAAGGGTACTAAGAAAGCATACTCTCGTCGCGATCGGCTTTAAGAAGTCGCCCTAGGTTTAGGGGGGATTGACAAAAAATAGGAATAATGGTATGAGTTACAACACCAATGAAATAGAAGATTTCGCTTTACCGCTGCCGATTACTCGAATGGCACGCAGGACAGCACAGGAGTTTGCTAATCGGCAACCCACACCTCAAAAAGCAGAGCAAGTCCGTTTGAATACGCTAGCTGTGTGTGTAGTCAATGACTACTTGCAGATGATGGGCATTCCTACAGACTTATCGGTCGGCGACAGCTGGAACCCAGTTTTGCGCCTCTGTGCCGATGTTGCTGACCTGGAAGTAACAGGAGTAGGTCGCTTAGAATGTCGCCCTGTGAGAATGCACCAGCAAACTTGCCATATTCCACCAGAAGTTTTGTCAGACCGGATTGGCTATGTAGTAGTTCAGATAGATGAATCCTCTCTGGAGGCGACTGTCTTGGGATTTGCTCAAACAGCAGCCACAGAAGAGTTACCGATTAGTCAACTACGACCAGTGGAGGATTTAATTGATCGCTTAGATCAGCTGATGCGACCAGTAGCAGCGGCGAACCCTGGGGTTAGTATGAGTACAAGGGTAAACTTGAGCGAGTGGCTCGTCAATGTTTTTGAGACGGGTTGGCAAACGGTTGAAACGTTGTTGAATCCAGGAGAAATGAATTTCGCCTTCAGGTTTAGAAGCGCGGGTATTTGTATGGAACCTGATGAAGTTGATCATCAAGTAGCAGGTATCAGACGCGCTAAGTTGATTGACTTGGGCATGCAAATCGCTGGTTACGCTGTTGCTCTGATTGTTGAACTTACACCAGAATCCGCTCACAGAAGGAATATTCTCCTACAGCTACATCCCAGCGGCAATCAAATTTATCTGCCTCAACTCCTCCAACTCACTGTAATCGATGAATCTGGAGCAATCTTCTTGGAAGCCCAAGCAAGAAATGCGGATAATTACATTCAATTGCAGTTCAGTGGTAGGCCCGAAGAACACTTTAGCGTTAAGGTTGCTCTCGGTGATGCCAGCATCATCGAA
>CBDTXL010001128.1:0-2098 GCA_965364435.1 uncultured bacterium | reverse complement strand
TTGTTCAAAGTATCCAGCCCGACGCATTGAAAGACCAGGTACTAATTGCGATCGCTAAACAGCAGGCAAAGGCGGCACAGTACAGCAGTGCCATTCAAGTTGCCAATACCATAACCGATGCCAGACAGCGCAACCCGTTGCGACAACTCATCACCTGTGCCAATCAAACCGCTTTGCTCCAATTCAAAATTTCAAATTGACCCAAGAGATTCTATAAAAACTTTTGGTAATTCCTGCCTCTATTTTAAAATTAATTATCCATAAAAATAACCCATAGACACGTTAAAATCGCGTCTTAATCCCAATTGTTTATGTCTTCCCACTCTTCATCGCACTGAACAAATTGAAATGATCACTCAGTTGGCGTTTGACTACCCATCAGAGCAAATAGGTGGCTGTGCGATCGTACAGGCAGACTGTTTTGAGTGGCTGGCGCGAGTGCCAGAAAATAGCATTCATGCAGTTGTGACAGACCCACCTTATGGTGTGAAAGAATATGATTTTGAGCAAATTGCTAAACGGGAAAACGGGAACGGAGGAATTTGGAGAATTCCCCCCTCCTTCGATGGGCATCAACGGTCACCTCTGCCACGATTTACAGCACTTACCCAGAAAGAAAGAGTTATCTTAAAGTGTTTTTTTGTCGATTGGGCTAAGTTGCTCGTGCGAGTACTGCGCCCTGGCGGTCATGTCTTTATTGCCAGTAATGCATTTCTGTCTCAGCTAGTTTTTTCCGCATTAGTTGAGGGAGGTTTGGAGTTTCGTGGGGAATTAATTCGCTTGGTGAGAACACTTCGAGGTGGCGATCGCCCCAAAAACGCAGAGCAAGAATTTCCGAATGTATCGTCAATGCCCAGAGGATGTTATGAGCCGTGGGGGATTTTCCGCAAGCCAATCCCATCAGGCATGACGCTAAGTGAATGCCTGCGAAAATTCCAAACTGGAGGACTAAGAAGAACTCCTGATGGTAACCCTTTCAATGATGTAATTTTAAGTGAAAGAACTCCTCAGCAAGAACGCAACATAGCCAATCACCCAAGCATCAAGCCTCAATCTTTTCTACGCCAAGTTGTTTATGCTTCTCTTCCTCTCGGTGAGGGTATTATCGTTGATACTTTTATGGGTTCAGGCTCCACAGTAGCAGCAGCGGAAGCAGTAGGTGTTCGTTGTATCGGTATTGAGCGTTATCCAGACTATTACGAGATGAGTCGCACTGCGATTCCGAAACTAGCAGCGCTTAAGACACAAACTGAACTGAAAACGCTAACTGAAAATAATAATCTGAAAACACCAACTGAGAAGATGGAACACCAACAGTTGACTTTATGGTAGCTTAGGGGCTTGATAAATCCAGTTTGCTATCATTTTCTGGTAGCCTGAAGTGGTTACACTTGCAGTAATTGTACCTCTCTCACTGATTAAAACTTTGCAAGATTTCTCGAATTCTTGCCCGAAATAAACGCACTGCCGCTCTTTGTCCAATGGTTTTACTTTGCTCTATGAAGCCAGGGATATCTGCAATGGGCAAGAAGGGAAAAGCAATACTTTTATCACTCAACTCATAGTTTCCCTCAACAAGTTGATAAACCTGGAGAGTTTGTCTGCGGTATCTCCAGAGTTCAGGAACACCAAGTGATGCATAAATCGTGAATTTATTCAGGGAAGAACTCGTATAGTCTGACTCCAATGCTAAATCTGGTGGTGGATCAGTTTGCAAATCGATGTTTCTACTTCTGACCAGAGATTCATTCTGGATATAAAAACAGGAGTCAGGTTCTACAGCACGGGTTAAGTCTTCACGTTCAAGGAACAGGGAACCGAGTTTCATCACCTCGATTTCTAGCTCATCTGCTATTGCTTCAACAAAGCTTTCTAGCAGTCCTTTCGGTACTTCATGTTCTTGGAGTGGCATCCTGATTTCTAACTGCCCCTGGTCATAGGTAAGTCTACAGGCGCGATTATCCCCGATATCTGCTAACAATGCCTTAAAAGTTGACCAGCTAACGCCTTTCAAAATAACTCTTGCTTCTGCGGGAACTGACTCTTGTGGGAGAGTAGATGTAGTCGCTGTCTGTAGGTTCATCGTTTTGGTTACTCC
>CBDTXL010001127.1:0-2098 GCA_965364435.1 uncultured bacterium | reverse complement strand
TGTTCTTTGAAAATTGCACATAGATTAATGTATATAAAATACAACAAAGCCAAGAATAATATTCTTTGTGAATGATTAATATAACCAGTTTTGTAATAACAAAACTTAAAAGGTCAAGCTACAAAGGGCGCATGGTGAATGCCTTGGCATCAGGAGCCGATGAAGGACGCGATAAGCTGCGATAAGCTTCGGGTAGACGCACATAGTCAGAGATCCGAAGATTTCCGAATGAGGAAACTCACATGGGAAACCCCATGTATCATAAAGTGAATACATAGCTTTATGAAGGTATACCCAGGGAACTGAAACATCTAAGTACCTGGAGGAAGAGAAAGAAAAATCGATTTTCTTAGTAGCGGCGAGCGAAAAGGAAAGAGCCCAAACCAGAGATTTATCTCTGGGGTTGCGGACAGAACATAACGAGAAATCATGATTAACTGAACATAACTGGAAAGTTAGACCATAGGGGGTAATAGTCCTGTAAGTGAAAATTATGATAATCAAGTTCTGCACCAGAGTACCACGAGACACGTGAAACCTTGTGGGAAGCAGGGAGGACCACCTCCCAAGGCTAAATACTACCTGATGACCGATAGTGAAGCAGTACCGTGAGGGAAAGGTGAAAAGAACCCCGGGAGGGGAGTGAAATAGAACCTGAAACCGTGTGCCTACAACCGGTCAAAGCACTTTATATGTGTGATGACGTGCTTTTTGTAGAACGAGCCAGCGAGTTACGGTATGTAGCGAGGTTAAGTACTTAAGGTACGGAGCCGAAGGGAAACCGAGTCTTAATAGGGCGACTAGTTGCATGCCGTAGACCCGAAACCGGGTGACCTATCCATGGCCAGGTTGAAGCGAGGGTAAAACCTCGTGGAGGACCGAACCACGTTGCTGTTGAAAAAGCATGGGATGAGCTGTGGATAGCGGAGAAATTCCAATCGAACTCGGATATAGCTGGTTCTCCTCGAAATAGCTTTAGGGCTAGCGTCGGAAAATGTGAGTAGTGGAGGTAGAGCACTGAATAGGCTAGGGGGCATAGCGCTTACCGAACCTTATCAAACTCCGAATGCCATATACTATCAGTCCGGCAGTCAGACTGTGAAAGATAAGTTCCATGGTCAAAAGGGAAACAGCCCAGATCGTCAGCTAAGGTCCCAAAGTGTAAGTTAAGTGGAAAAGGATGTGGGATTTCTAAGACAACTAGGATGTTGGCTTAGAAGCAGCCACTCATTAAAAGAGTGCGTAATAGCTCACTAGTCAAGAGATCCTGCGCCGAAAATGTCCGGGGCTCAAACTTACCACCGAAGCTACGGGTTCACGCTTTTGCGTGAGCGGTAGAGGAGCGTCGTAATCGGGCTGAAGTCGTACCGAAAGGAGCGGTGGACTGATTACGAGTGAGAATGTTGGCATTAGTAGCGAGATGTAGGTGAGAATCCTACAGGCCGAATATCTAAGGTTTCCTGAGTAAAGTTTGTCTTCTCAGGGTTAGTCGGGACCTAAGGCGAGGCCGAAAGGCGTAGTCGATGGACAATTGGTTGATATTCCAATACCACTATTATCGTTATTATCGATGGTGTGACGGAGAAGGATAGGATGTGCCAGCTATTGGATGCTGGTCTAAGCGTTTAGGGAGTTAGAGTAGGCAAATCCGCTCTAACAATTCTGAGGCGTGATGGGGAAGGCTCTACGGAGCCGAAGTATCTGATTCCATGCTTCCAAGAAAAGCATCTAGAGAGAGAAGTAGTGCCCGTACCGCAAACCGACACAGGTAGATGAGGAGAGAATCCTAAGGCCGACGGAAGAATTGCAGTTAAGGAACTAGGCAAATTGACCCCGTAACTTCGGGAGAAGGGGTGCCTGAGAAATCAGGCCGCAGAGAATAGGCACAAGCAACTGTTTAACAAAAACACAGGTCTCTGCTAAAGCGAAAGCTGATGTATAGGGGCTGACGCCTGCCCGGTGCTGGAAGGTTAAGGGGAACACTTAGCAGTAATGCGAAGGTGTGAACTTAAGCCCCAGTAAACGGCGGCCGTAACTATAACGGTCCTAAGGTAGCGAAATTCCTTGTCAGGTAAGTTCTGACCCGCACGAATGGCGT
>CBDTXL010001126.1:0-2099 GCA_965364435.1 uncultured bacterium | reverse complement strand
CTACTGGATGGCTTGGCTCTAGGACATGAGCGGCATTGATAAGTTCGTTAATTGAGAGCATCATCTTCTCCGAATTTAATAAATATTTTTCTAACGTTACATAAAAAGATGATAGATGCTACCCTCCCAAAGTAGAAGCTAAGGCGGCTGATGAATATTTCTAGTGCGGGCTGGCGTAAATAAGTTATCTGTGAGAAAAGCGTCGAGCGTCGAGGGATATCTGAAAGCTGGTCAGTTACTTCTGCCGGGATGCACTAGTCCCTCACCCGCACCAACCACAGCTAACTCAGAAAGAGAGCTTTCTTTAATCACTTATTCTCAGGACATTTCCCGATAACTCGCCTCATCCCATTGATCGGGAGGCTCTGGCAGCTTGGAAATATAATCGCGCACTACTTCTGACATATCTTTGTCTTTCTGGATTGCTGCCCACTTCAACTTTCTTTCTTGTTTGGCTGTTAACCTCACTCTCAGCATGAAAGTTTTTCGGCTCATGTCGCATTAATAGTGCTACACTAACAGAGTAACATTAATTGAGTCCGATGGCTCACAAAGCTTTTAAAACAAAACTGAAGCTAAACAACTCTCAATGTACATTATGCACTTAAGCGTCTAGTCATATTACAGCGTTTGGTGTCTCGAAAAGTGAAAGGCTCCACTAACCGCCACAAAGCGATTAATTCCCTAGCACGTCAGCACCAAAAAATAGCCAATATCCGTAAGGACGCATTGCATAAACTTACAACTTACCTCGCCAAGAATCACGGCACGGTAGTTATAGAAGATTTGCATGTAGTGGGAATGATGAAAAATCATCAATTGGCTGGGGCTATTGCCGATGCAGCTTTTGGGGAATTCAGACGGCAGCTGGAATACAAGTGCCAGTGGTATGGCTCGAAGTTGGTAGTTGTCAAGAGATTTTTCGCTTCTTCACAGCTATGTTCTCGATGCAATCACCAACAGAAAATGCCATTGAAAGTTAGGACTTATCATTGTCCTAAGTGTGGATTGAGTATTGATAGAGACTTAAATGCTTCTATCAATCTAGAAAACGCGGTTGGCTAAATCGTGTTGGCTTCTGGACGGGGTGCTGCCGACAGTCCCGGTTGAAAGAAGAAGTAAACATTAATGTCCGGATTTATCCGATGTTATGTCAGTTTTACATAGCAGTTAACCTGGATGTGTTCAAATCCGTATTGGTCAAACAGTCCTTGCATTGGTTGAATTCTGGATAGGGAAAAATGCTGTTAGCACTCGAACAAATTATCGTACCACCCGGACATCAGTTGTTATTGAAAAATGTTAGCTGGCAGCAGTTTCAAGATATTTTGGAAAATTTGGGAGAAAGTCGCAGTGCAAGGCTTTCTTATAGTCAGGGAACGCTGGAAATTATGACTCCACTGCCAGAACATGAAGATGACAAAGTGATTCTTGGTGACTTTGTTAAGGCAATTCTTGAAGAAATGGACGTTGAGTTTAGGAGCCTCGGTTCGACTACATTTGAGAATGAAGCGATGAAGCAAGCGGTTGAACCCGATGATTGTTTTTATATTCAAAACGAAGCCATAATTAGAGGGAAGAAGCGGATTGATTTAGAAATAGATCCACCTCCTGAATTAGTCATTGAAATTGATATTACTTCCAGAATTAAGTTTAATAACTATCAAGATTTAGGCGTTGCAGAACTGTGGCGTTATACCGGCAAAAAATTAGAGATTAACGTCCTGCGAGCGGGCAGATACGTTCAGTCAGAAACCAGCTTTGCTTTTCCAAATTTACCGCTTGCTGATGTTCTACACGACTTCGTAGAACAAAGTAAAGTCAGAGGAAGAAATGCGACGATGAAGGTTTTCCGGGCTTGGGTGAGGGAACAATTAGCAAGGCGCGAACAACTATGAAAGTTCAACTCATCATTCACCAATTAGGAAGTGCAGAGTTTTCAAGCCATCAATACGGCGTGCTTTGAAATGAGAAGACGCTGATGGCGCAACACTTAGGATAGTCGCGTTTCATCTACAACTATAGACTGGCTTTAGTCGAGGGGGGCAAAGGCATCAAGGAAAGATTTTCATTGATAGCGATTTTTAGCATCAAGGAAC
>CBDTXL010001125.1:0-2100 GCA_965364435.1 uncultured bacterium | reverse complement strand
TGACAGATATTAATTTCTGACAACACTTTGTCTTTTGTGTAGCTCAATACAGATATAACACAAGAATGCAAGCTACGAGGGCGTCACTCTTATACCAGGAGGTTGGGTTATGGTTACGGTTCGCTATGGCGGTAAGAACGGTGGACAATATGAACTCGCTATCAGTGATGAACACCTTGTAGTTCGCACCCAAAGCCACAGCGCTCTTACCGAGGAAAGACCTTTTGAAGTCGCACCTGTGTCAACTGAAGTCCGCAGCATCCTCAATCAATTCGAGTTGGAAACACGGTTTCGTGCAGCGGGTGTAGAAATCTTGCGTGCTAAAGACCCGAATGAGAGCAGTGCTTTGCGCGATCGCGCACGGGCAATTCTGAACGAAGAGCCTGAGATCCAATTCGCTGGACGTGTTCTTGTCGATCCACAGTCGATGAAGCCAGTAGTCTACACCGAAAACCTCTTCGTTAAGTTCGATGATCAAGCAGAGTCAAGCGTTTGTCAGGAGGTCTTAGGACGTTATGGCTTAACGATTAAGCGTGAGCTTGGATATGCACGAAATGCTTACTTTGTCAACGCACCTGAAAATACTGGTTTAGCGATCTTTGATATCGCACAGCAGCTTCTGAATGAAGAATCGGTTGAACTATGCCATCCTGAGCTAGTTCGTGAGGCTCGTCAACGTCAGGCTTTCCCTCAGCAGTGGCATCTCAAGCAAACAACTATTAATGGTAAGACCATTGATGCCGATGCCAATGTCGAGGCAGCTTGGCAATTGAGCGAGGGAACGGGAACAATTATCGCAGTTATAGACGACGGTGTGGATATCGATCATGAGGAGTTCCGCTCCTCTGGAAAGATTGTTGCGCCTCGGGACGTAACGCTTAAAACGAACGATCCGAGACCGGGAAACCGTGATAACCACGGTACCGCCTGTGCAGGTGTGGCCTGTGCAAATGGCAACTTTGGAGCGTCCGGTGTAGCACCCGGTGCCAAGCTTATACCGATTCGTCTAGCTTCTGGATTGGGTTCCCAGGCGGAAGCAGATGCTTTTGTGTGGGCGGCTCAAAACGGTGCTGATGTAATCTCCTGTAGCTGGGGACCGCCTGATGGTGAGTGGTGGAACCCCAGCGATCCTGTCCACAACCAGAAGGTTCCGCTTCCTGACTCCACACGACTTGCTATAGACTTTGCCATTAACCAGGGGCGCAATGGCAAGGGATGTGTAATCTGCTTTGCTGCTGGCAATGGTAACGAGAGTGTGGATAATGACGGTTATGCCAGCTACCAAAAGGTGATGGCGATCGCAGCCTCTAATGACTTTGGCAAAAGAAGCGCTTACAGCGACTTCGGTCAAGCGGTTTGGTGCGCCTTCCCCAGCAGTAATGGCGAACCCTCTCAAACCCCCGGCATCTGGACGACAGACCGCTCTGGTAAGCTTGGCTACAATCGGGGTAATACGAGCCAGGGTGACGCAGCTGGTAACTACACGAACAGCTTCGGCGGAACTTCGAGCGCCTGTCCAGGTGCGGCTGGTGTCGTCGCCTTGATTCTCGGTCGGAACCAAAATCTACGTTGGGATCAGGTACGAGACATTATCAAACAGTCTTGCGATCAGATTGACCAAGCTGGAGGGAACTACGATGCCAATGGTCACAGCCCGTTCTATGGCTACGGTCGAATCAATGCTCGAAAAGCTGTCGAACTGGCATTGCCAGAGCAAGAGTCGCCCGTCACCATTTTCACGGCAGTGCAGGATGTACCGATTAATGACTTGGAGACATCAACACTTAGTCTCGCGATCGCTAATACTAACCCAGTGAAGTCCATCAAAGTTGATGTGGACATTGAACATACCTACATTGGTGACCTCCTGGTTACCCTTAATGCTCCTGTAGAAATGGGTGTAGAGCCCGTCATTCTACATAATCGCCTGGGTGGAGCTACAGATAACATCAAAAAGACGTATGACGAGGTGAACACGCCGGGACTTGCTGCTTTTAAGGATAAAAGCCCACAAGGAACCTGGACTATTGAAGTGGCTGATAAGGCTAAACAAGATAGGGGAAAGATTCGTAGCTTTACGCTTGAACTGGGGTTTTAATC
>CBDTXL010001124.1:0-2101 GCA_965364435.1 uncultured bacterium | reverse complement strand
AGCTTGCACCCTAGACTTTCACCTTTCCGCATTGGTCACGTGTCACTCCCTATACATCGTCTTGCGACTTAGCAGAGAGCTGTGTTTTTGCTAAACAGTCGGTTGACGCAATTAACTGCGGCCCCTTACGGGGCACCCCTTCTACCGAAGATACGGGGTCAATTTGCCGAGTTCCTTAGAGAGATTTAACTCGCGCGCCTTAGAATACTCATCTTTCCCACCTGTGTCGGTTTACGGTACGGGCATCCTTGGCCTAACCACAAAGCTTTTCTCGGAAGCAGAGTATCATCGAATCCCTCTCAGCCGTGGCTTTGAGGTCCCATCGCCTTTCAGACTAAGCCGGTCTTTTATCCCCGGCGAACCTACAGGCTTGGACGACGATTCAACACGTCGCTCGATTAACTTTCTCCGTCACTCTATGGATCAAACGGTTTCGGATGGTACTGGAATATTAAACCAGTTTGGCATCGACTACTCCTTACGGCCTCGTCTTAGCACCCGACTAACCCTGGGAGGACGAACCTTCCCCAGGAATCCTTGGGATTTAGGCGAGCCGGATTTCAACCGGCTTTATCGTTACTTATGTCTGCATTCTCACTTCCAAGCGCTCCATGGTCGGTTACCCTTCCACTTCGCTGCACTTGGAACGCTTTCCTACTGCTTACCTTGCGGTAAACCCATAGCTTCGGTATATGGCTTAAGTCCCGATCATTTTCGGCGCAATTTCGCTCGATGGGTCAGCTGTTACGCACTGTTTAAATGATGGCTGCCTCTAAGCCAACATCCCCATTGTCTAAGCAAAATCACATCCTTTTTCACTGAGCCATATTTTGGGACCTTAACTGATGGTCTGGATTATTCTCCTCTCGACGATGGAGGTTATCCCCCACCGTCTGACTGCCGAGCTTCACTCTGCGGTATTCGGAGTTTAATTAAGTTCAGTACCCCGGTAGGGGCCCTAGCTTATTTAGTGCTCTACCTCCGCAAATCAGCGCTCGACGCTATACCCAAATATATTTCGGAAAGAACCAGCTATCACAGGGTTTGATTAGTCTTTCGCTCCTAACCACAGCTCATCCGACAATTTCTCAAGATTGACCGGTTCGGACCTTCACTTCGTGTTACCGAAGTTTCATCCTGGCCATGGTTAGATCACCTCCGCTTCGGGTCTATTGCCAGCAACTAAGCGCCCTATTAGGACTCGCTTTCGCTACGCCTCCACCGCTGAGCGGCTTAGGCTTGCTACGGGCAATAACTCGCAGACTCATTATACAAAAGGCAGGCGGTCACCGGACAAGCCGGCTCCCACTGACTTGTTAGCAATTGATTTCAGTTACTATTTCACTCCCCTAACAGGGGTGCTTTTCACCTTTCCCTCGCGGTACTAGTTCACTGTCGGTCGTCATCGAGTATTTAGCCTTATGCCGTGGTCGGCACAGATTCACACCGAATTTCACGTGTACGGTGCTACTCAGGATACCACTAGGTAACATTGAATTTTAAACTACGGGACTCTCACCCACTATGGTCATACGTTCCAGAATGTTCGTCTAATTCAATGTAGTCCACGTTGTGGTCCTACAACCCCGTCGGGATAAATCCCAACGGTTTGGGCTCTTCCGCTTTCGCTCGCCACTACTGACGGAATCGATTCTCTTTCTTTTCCTGCGGTTACTGAGATGTTTCACTTCGCCGCGTTTGGCTCTGCCAGTGCTATGAATTCACACTGGAGTGATACCTATTGCCAGGTAACAGGTTTTCCCATTCGGAGACCTCCGGATCAAAGCGTGCGTGCCGCTCCCCGAAGATTATCGCAGCTTGCTGCGTCCTTCATCGCCTGATGACGCCAAGGCATCCATCAATTGCTGTAACTGGTTTATGCAAACGCTCAATATTCTAGGCGTTTATCTTACCCACTTACACTTACTTCTACCCTAAACTTTCAAAGAACAAAATTGTCTACCCCCTCTCCTGCCACCTGCCGCCCAATCATCACTTATATAGAGCCTTTGCGTCTATATAATGGTGGGCCCAGATGGACTTGAACCATCGACCCCGCGCTTATCAAGCGCGTGCTCTAACCAACTGAGCTATGAGCCCA
>CBDTXL010001123.1:0-2101 GCA_965364435.1 uncultured bacterium | reverse complement strand
ATGACGTCAAATCATCACGGCCCTTACGCCTTGGGCTACACACGTGCTACAATGGACGGTACAGTGAGCAGCCACCCCGCGAGGGGGAGCGAATCTACAAAACCGTTCACAGTTCGGATCGGAGTCTGCAACCCGACTCCGTGAAGCTGGAATCGCTAGTAATCGGATATCAGCCATGATCCGGTGAATACGTTCCCGGGCCTTGTACACACCGCCCGTCAAGCCATGGAAGCTGGGGGTGCCTGAAGTCGGTGACCGCAAGGAGCTGCCTAGGGTAAAACCGGTAACTAGGGCTAAGTCGTAACAAGGTAGCCGTACCGGAAGGTGCGGCTGGAACACCTCCTTTCTAGAGAAATGCCAAAGAAGGTCCTTAGCCTTTTTGCAAAGCCAAACGTTATTTTTTCTTCTCTCGCTGCCAATTCAAATTATTACAAGCAAAACAGAGAGTCTCGTAGCTCAGCTGGTTAGAGTACTACACTGATAATGTAGGGGTCGGCAGTTCGAGTCTGCCCGGGACTACTTTTTTTCAATTGATAATTAATATTTAATAATTAATAATTGAGGATTTGCTTGAAGGAAATTCTGGAAGTTGGGTAACCGTTTGCTGAAAAGCTCAGAGCTGAAAGCTTATGGCTTACAGCTTAAAGAAAACGGGGGATTAGCTCAGCTGGCTAGAGCGCCTGCCTTGCACGCAGGAGGTCATCGGTTCGACTCCGATATTCTCCACCAAAAGCTGACAGCTGTCAGCTATCAGCTATAAGCTGAACAGTTCATTGACATATTGGGATAGAAAATACAAACAAGTAGAAAGAACACGGCTTAAGCTGACAGCTGATAGCTGACGGCTTACAGCCAAAAAGTACAATAAGCAAAATAAGGGCGTATGGGGGATGCCTAGGCTCTTGCAGGCGAGGAAGGACGTGATAAGCTGCGATAAGCTTCGGGGAGTGGCACACACACTTTGATCCGAAGATTTCCGAATGGGGCAACCCACTATGTTGAAGACATAGTACTCCGATAGGAGGGCGAACGCGCTGAACTGAAACATCTAAGTAGGCGCAGGAGAAGAAAACAAAAGTGATTCCGTAAGTAGTGGCGAGCGAACGCGGATTAGCCCAAACCAATCTTGTTACGGCAAGGTTGGGGTTGTAGGACCACGATATTTCATGCACAAAGAACCGGAAGCTTCTGGAAAGTGGCGCGATACAGGGTGAGAGCCCCGTACGGGTAATGAGTGTAATGGATAGTGGTATCCTGAGTAGGGCGGGGCACGTGAAACCCTGTCTGAATCCGGCGGGACCATCCGCCAAGGCTAAATACTCCTGAGAGACCGATAGTGAACCAGTACCGTGAGGGAAAGGTGAAAAGAACCGTGAATAACGGAGTGAAACAGATCCTGAAACCATACGCCTACAAGCGGTCGGAGCCCTTTCGTGGGGTGACGGCGTGCCTTTTGCATAATGAGCCTACGAGTTAACGTTGCCGGCAAGGATAAGTGGTTAAGCCATGGATCCGTAGCGAAAGCGAGTCTGAATAGGGCGAGATTCATCCTTCGGGGATGAAAGCGCGCAAGCGCTGAGTCGGTAGTGTTAGACGCGAAACCGTGTGATCTACCCATGGGCAGGATGAAGCTGTGGTAACACACAGTGGAGGTCCGAACCGGTTGACGTTGAAAAGTCTTCGGATGACCTGTGGGTAGGGGTGAAAGGCCAATCAAACTCGGAAATAGCTCGTACTCCCCGAAATGCATTTAGGTGCAGCGCCGGATTATAGTTATATAGAGGTAGAGCTACTGATTGGATGCGGGGGCTTCACCGCCTACCAATTCCTGACAAACTCCGAATGCTATATAATGATTCCCGGCAGTGAGGGCATGGGTGCTAAGGTCCATGTCCGAGAGGGAAAGAACCCAGACCATCAGCTAAGGTCCCCAAATGTATGCTAAGTTGAAACAACGAGGTTTGCCTGCCCAGACAGCTAGGATGTTGGCTTGGAAGCAGCCATTCATTTAAAGAGTGCGTAACAGCTCACTAGTCGAGCGGACGAGCATGGATAATAATCGGGCATAAGCATACTACCGAAGCTATGGATTTCAGATTTA
>CBDTXL010001122.1:0-2105 GCA_965364435.1 uncultured bacterium | reverse complement strand
CGAGTGGTATTTCCTAATCGCTCAGCATCCGGAAGCAAACTCAGCAGAGTGGCTTGGGGACTGCTGTTTGGTTCCTCACCCTCTTGTTGTGTGATCAGGAAGTCGGTGGGTGCTGGGATGGCTTCAATTCCCTGACGCCGGAAAATCCCAAGCGATCGCGGCATATGCATTGCCGATGTTACCAGTAACACCCGGCGGATGCCAAGCTCCTTCAAAATTTGCCGCACATTGACAGCATTTTGGTAGGTGTTGAGAGACGTGGGGTCTTGGATGATGGCGGAGGTTGGGACACCGAGAGTTTTCAGAATCTCTACCATATCCGCTGACTCCGAAGGCCCACCGCCGCGCCAAGAAATACGACCCCCCGAAGCAATCACCAACGGAGCCTTACCTTCACGGTAAAGTTGGGCACCATAGAAAACGCGATCGCCTCCTTCACTCAAATCTACAGCAGGGCGTGGGGGAAAAGCCGGTTTCGTCGCGCCTCCCAAGACAACGATCGCATCTGCCGTCGGTAATTTTCCTGCTGGGATCTGCTGCCACTCCAGCGATTTGACTAAGCTGTTAGCAACCCAACTATTACTCCCCAGCAACAACACAATCAACGCCAACGCCACTGGCACCGGCACCCAGCGAGGGCGTCTCCACGACATCACCAAAGCCACAACCATCAGAATGCAAGCCAGTCCCAAGGGGTACAGGAATAGCGGTAGCAGCTTTGAGAGGAATAAAAACATTTGTTACTCACCAAAGAAGAGGCGGATAGAGGGAATGGGGAGTGGTGAAGATGTACATAGAGATGGTTTAAATCATGTTTTTTCCGATACTTTTCCCCTACTCCCTACTCCCTACTCCCTACTCCCCTCCTTCCTTCTGAGCCATCGCTAGCATCAGGTCGATCACGCGGCAAGAGTAGCCCCACTCGTTGTCGTACCAAGCGACGACCTTGAAGAAGTTGGGGTTTAGCTCAATACCAGCGTCAGCGTCGAAGATGCTGGAATGGGGATCGCCTTGGAAGTCTGTGGATACGACGGCTTCTTCCGTGTAGCCAAGGATACCCGCAAGTTCGCCTTCAGCGGCTTGCTTCATGGCAGCACAGATCTCCTTATAACTGGTTGCTTTGTCCGTCTTAAACGTCAAATCAACAACGGATACGTCTGGGGTTGGCACGCGCAATGCCATCCCCGTCAACTTGCCTTTGAGTTCCGGTAATACGAGGGTGACGGCTTTAGCAGCCCCTGTGGAGGCTGGGATGATATTCTGGGCTGCACCACGCCCACCACGCCAGTCTTTCTTGCTGGGACCGTCTACAGTCGGTTGAGTTGCGGTCATGGCGTGGACAGTCGTCATCAGACCTTCAACCAGACCAAAGTTCTCGTTGATCACTTTAGCAATGGGAGCCAGACAGTTGGTTGTGCAGCTGGCGTTGGAGACGATAGTGTCTTTGGTAGGGTCGAACTTATGGTGGTTGACACCAACCAAGAGTGTGGGAACTTTATCAGGGTCTTTTGTAGGAGCCGAGAGAATCACACGTTTGGCTCCAGCCTTCAGGTGGTTTGATGCCCCTGCATAATCGGTAAATAGACCTGTAGATTCGACAATATAATCCGCGCCGTATTGACTCCAAGGCAGTTGGGCGGGATTTTTGATCGACACACAGGGGATAAACTGATCGTTGACAATAATGCCATCTTCTTTTGCTTTGACCGTGCCCTGAAAGCGACCATGCGTTGAGTCGTACTTTAATAAATAGGCGATATTGTCTGGTGGCACTAGGTCGTTAATCGCGACGAACTGGATATCTGGGTTGTTGAGTCCGGCTCTGAAAACCAGTCTGCCGATGCGACCGAATCCATTGATGCCTACTTTCACGCTAGCCATGACGACAGCTCCTTATTTGCTAATTTTTTTGACGTAGGATGAAGTTGCTTGGATGGCTTAGGAGTCGTACAAAAATTACTGCGACTTTTTTAGGTTTCTTGCTCATTGTCATCAGTCATCAGTCATTGGTCACTGCACAAAGACCAATGATTCAGGATCTATCCGAAAAGTGGATATGAGATTAAAACGACAGATGAACAACGACCGGCTATATATTAGCAAAG
>CBDTXL010001121.1:0-2107 GCA_965364435.1 uncultured bacterium | reverse complement strand
ATAATCTTTGATTTGGTGTCGGGAGGATGTCACAATGCTACACAGGGGTTGATCACTGAACCCTTATTGGTGTGCAACCTCTGTACGCTTGAGCTTTAATTGAAAAGCACCTTCAATCTGCTGTGTAGCTTAAAAATTCGGTCATGGATTTATCACGCATTCCTGCTCAACCTAAACCGGGTCTGATCAACGTTTTGATTGAAATTCCGGCGGGTAGCAAAAACAAGTACGAGTTTGACAAAGACCTGCAAGCCCTTGCACTTGACCGGGTGCTTTCTTCTTCTGTGCAGTACCCATACGACTACGGCTTTGTGCCTAACACTCTGGCAGATGATGGCGATCCGCTTGATGGTATGGTATTGATGGATCAGCCGACATTTCCAGGGTGTGTCATTGCAGCACGACCGATCGGGATGTTAGAGATGATTGACGGAGGCGATCGCGACGAAAAAATTCTTTGTGTTCCTGACAAAGACCCACGCTATGCCCAAGTGAAATCTCTCCAAGACATTGCCCCACATCGGTTGGATGAAATTTCTGAGTTTTTCAAAACTTACAAAAATTTAGAAAAAAAAGTCACGGAAATTCTGGGGTGGAAAGATGTCGATCAGGTAATGCCCTTGGTGGACAAGTGCATCAAAGCCGTTAGCAAGTAAGGGAGAGAGCAAGGGTGTTGCCTGACTCTCGCTTTCATCAGGCACACCAATGACCTCCCTCGCCGAGCTAGCCGGTAACCGAAAAGCGCACTCCAGTTCATTGGCAGGATATCTATGCCTGTAGTGATGTTTCCATCCCCTTGATCTGCCTGTGACAGAACTCACAAGTCAGTTATTTGAAGAACGCTAAAATTAACAGACTTGACAAAAACTTCCTGAGCAGAACTTGGGTGGTGGAAAATTAAAGGTAGGGGAAAGTCCGCTCTCACTAGACCTCTTGCATAAATACCAAAGCGAGGAGCTGGAACTGGCTTTTGTTGATTGCCTCAAGATTTAACTCAGATTGGCTTTTGCAAGAGTTTGAATGTTTATTTTTATACTTGCTTGCTCTCCGTGATTTCTGCCCTTAAATGTGACACCAGCCCCATTTGACAGAAAGCAATAGTTATCCAATCCACCGGTACCGATCCTCTGTGAGGATTATTTAGGGTAAATCCGCCGGTGTGAAGAGTTGCTAATCAAGGCTCACTTGATTGAAAGATGCCAGATTTTGATCCAGCGGCACCAAACCCACTCACACCTAATGCTAGAGCCGACATGGTAACTGGCCCTACAACCGATTTTGTTGTCCAATTTTGGGGCGTTCGAGATCAAATTTCGGCTCCCGGAAAAGAGACGATTCGCTATGGAGGCAATACCTCCTGTGTAGAAATGCGCGTCGGCGAGAAACGTCTAATTTTTGATGGCGGCAGCGGTTTGCGGGTACTGGGCGATAATTTGCTCAGGCAGATGCCGGTTGAGGCTTACATCTTCTTTACCCATTGCCATTGGGACAGCATTCAAGGCTTTCCCTTTTTTAAGCCTGCCTTTATTCCAGGTAATTGTTTCCATATTTATGGAGCAGCGGCGTCCGATGGGGAGTCGATGGAACAGCGCCTTGGCTGTCAGATGCTCGCTCCGAATTTCCCAGTGCCTCTCAAGGTCATGCAATCAGAGCTGAAGTTCCACAACCTGACTTCTGGCAAGAAAGTATTGCTGGATGACGTGATAATTGAGACAGTCTTTCTCAATTACTCAAATAGGTCAATGGGCTATCGAGTCACCTGGCAAGGACACTCGGCTGTCTACGCGACTGATCGCTCACATTATTCTAATCACCTCGATCAAAATTTGCTGCACTTAGCGCGTCAAGCCGATTTGCTAATTTTGGATGCTCCCTCTACTATCTCAGCTGCTGATACCCTCAAGTGTGACGCGCTGAACTGGCCAGACGAACTCTGGCAAACGGGTATCGCCACGGCAAAGGCAGCGGGTGTCAAGCGAATTGTCATGTCTCGCTACAACCCCGATCATGACGATGAATTTCTTGACAAAGTGGAAGAGCAAGTCCAGTCAGTCTTCCCCAATGACTTACTGGCTCGTGAGGGGATGATTTTGCCAGTGTTTTAGAA
>CBDTXL010001120.1:0-2110 GCA_965364435.1 uncultured bacterium | reverse complement strand
ATTGGCGTATCAGACTGCACCAACCCAAACTCCTTGAGCATGGCAAGTTCCAAGTCTGCAAACCCTGCTCCCTTCCCAGTTCGACCCCCATTGCGCGTCACCGCCACACAGCCCACCATCACTAAATCGATCGCCTGCATCTGTTCAAAGCTCACCAATCGCCCATAAGTCAGTGCCTTCCGTGCGATCGCAGCCTCTTCAAGAGGAATCTTGCCCTGCTGCAAATCCTCAGCCGTCAACTCAACAAAGCAGCGAGTATTCGTCAAACGTGGTACAGCCATATACAAGCGTTTCCCATCTTGCAACGCACGCGATCGCACGGGAATTTGGGGTGAATCTGGATTGCACTTGATTGCTTTTGCACGCTGCCAAATTGGTAAAGCTGCCAGCTGTTGGGCCGCCTTCTGGGCACCGACAAAGTTCGGAATGTGACCAAATGGGTCGCGGATGGCTACCCCCTGTTGCTTCAGCAACGACCAAACCTCATCCCTTAAATCGTCCTTGTCAGGATGGTAACCACTCCAATTTGTCTTGACATTGTTCGACATTTATTATCAAGAAATGCGATCGCCTACCAATCGCTAGAACGAAGTGATTAACCGGACTTGATATTACCCAATAATTCGCTTTAGCAGCGACAGCTTATCTTTGTAAGGCGGATACCGCCAATTCGGGTCAAGGCGGAACCCTTTCTTTAATACGCTTTTGTAGTGGGAAAAGGTGTCAAAACTCGCTTTCCCGTGATAACTGCCAATGCCGCTATCGCCGACACCGCCGAAAGGTAGGGTTGAAACACCAAACTGCATCACGGTGTCGTTGATACAAACGCCGCCGGAGGAGGTTTCCTGCAACACTTGCTCCTGCTTCTGCTTGTCTTTGGAGAAGATATAAAGGGCTAAGGGTTTGGGTCGAGCGTTAATTTGCGCGATCGCTTCCTTAAGGTCTGTATACTCCAGTACTGGCAGAATCGGACCAAAGATTTCCTCTTGCATGACCGGCGACTCCCAGGAAACCTGAGCCATCACCGTCGGGGCGATATACTTCTCCTCTGGCTTAGTTTGCCCACCGATCACGATTTCCCCATCCTTGAGCAGGGGTTCGAGTCGCTCAAAGTGTCTGCGGCTGATCAGCCTAGCATAATCGGGGCTTTGAGCAGGGTCATCTCCATAAAACTCTTCTACACATTTTTTGATTTCTGTCAATAACTCGGATTTGATGCGGCGATCAACTAAAAGATAGTCTGGGGCAATGCAAGTTTGACCCGCATTCAGGTATTTACCCCAAGTGATGCGTTTGGCTGCATATTTGAGGTCAACATCCGAGTCAACGATACAAGGACTTTTGCCTCCTAATTCCAACGTCACGGGGGTGAGATGTTTCGCCGCCGCCTGCATGACAATTTTGCCGATCGCAGTCCCGCCAGTGAAAAAGATGTGATCGAATTTTTCCTCTAGGAGTTGTTGACTGATTTCAACACCACCTTCCACAACGGCAATATAGGCAGGGTCAAAGGTTTTTTGGATAAGATCGGCGATTACCCTAGAGGTATTGGCGGCAACTTCAGACGGTTTAAGGACAGCGCAGTTACCAGCCGCGATCGCTCCGGTTAAGGGAGAAATCATCAGCTGGAATGGGTAATTCCAAGGCGAGATAATCAGAACCACACCTAAGGGTTCGGGATAAATCTTGGCAGAGGCGGGAAATTGATCGATACTGGTAGCGACTTTCTTGGGTTTGACCCAAGATTTAAGATGTTTGAGGGCGTAGTTAATTTCAGAAATTGCGGCGATTTCAAAATAAGCCTCAAAATCGGGTCGTCCCAAGTCTGCTTTGACAGCATTGACAATCGCCTCTTGATCATCGACTATCGCTTGTTTGAGCCGTTTAAGCTGTTCGATACGCCATTCAACATCTTTAGTTTTACCCGTAGCGAAAAATTCCCGTTGCTCACGGATGATGTCTTTTACTGGTGCTTGAGTGAGCATCCTGTTGTCCTTAAATGCCTCAACCCGATACTCTTAATTGATAACGCATAACTCATCATTCATCACTCTTGAAGCGGATTATTGGTCTAACAGGTGGCATTGGCACTGGGAAAACAACTGTCTCG
>CBDTXL010001119.1:0-2115 GCA_965364435.1 uncultured bacterium | reverse complement strand
CCCAGGTAGAGTGCTATGCCGGACAGATTAACCAAGTATTTATGAATATTCTCACTAATGCGATCGATGCTCTGGAAGAGTTGTTAGCGCAACGCCGGAGCGAAGGTTCAGAAGATAACGTTCAACCTTCTAACCTGCAACCTGCAACCCCTTGTATTCGGATTCGCACAGAGGTGGGCAGACCTGGTGAGAGTGGCTTGTCAAGGGAAAGTCAGGACTGGGTAACAATCCGAATTGCCGATAACGGACCGGGGATGACACAGGAAGTCAAGCAACGGCTGTTTGATCCTTTTTTTACAACTAAGCCAGTTGGAGAAGGGACAGGGCTGGGGTTATCCATCAGCTATCAAATTGTGGTTGAAAAACACGGCGGGCAACTGCGGTGTAAGTCAGTGCCGGGACAAGGGGCAGAGTTTTTTATTGAAATTCCAATTTTTTACAGACACAAGAGCCTTACAGGAACTGGCAGGTAATGGGTAATGGGTAATGGGTAATGGGTAATGGAAAAGCCCCTAGCGGCTAATGATTCTAGCTACCAGACCTTGAAACCCATAGCTCATAATAATGAGTTGACACTCCCCTGCCGTCCATGCGAGGGGATTCTTTCGTCATGGGGAGCGCTACCGCTTTACCCTCAGAAAGCATCTTGACGGTGTGCCCCACCGCTGCAAGTCCGCGCAAACAGACCACTTGTGCTGCCGCTACATCCCGGTCGGTTGTGTAGCCGCAATTGTGGCAGCTATGAACCCGCTCAGATAGTTCTTTTTTGCCCGTTTCTGTTAGGCAATTAGGACAAATCTGGCTTGTCTTAATGCTTGCCACCTTAAGGAAAAAGACGCCCCGTTTCCAGCAACACTGCTCCAGTACCTGGAAGAATTGCCCCCAACCTGCATCTAAACAATGCTTACCAAGAAACCCACGGGCAAGTCCTTTTAAGTTGAGGTCTTCAACGAAAATTGTGCCAGCCCAGTCACACAGGTTGTGAGCTAATTCCCAATGAAAGTTTTTGCGGACGTTGGCGATTCTTTCGTGCAATTTACTGACTTTAACTTGTGCCTTACGACGGTTGTTTGACCCCAATCTCTTCCGTGAAACGCTTTTTTGCAGCAATCTAAGCTTGCGTTCAAGCCTCTTAAATGGACGTGGGTTCGGGAACAATCTGCCGTTGGACACGGCGGCGAAATGGCTAATGCCGACATCGACGCCAATAGCTTCACCATGAGGCATGATATCAGGCACTTCTATCGCCCATTGCAGAGTGAGCATTGCATACCAGCCAGAGGCGCGGCGAACTATCCGCACTTGCTTAACTTGAGCACCATCTGGCATGGGGCGTGACTGCCGGAACTTTACCCAGCCAATCATTGGCAACTTCAGTGAGTTGCCTTTAACGGCATCCTTACCCAGCTGTGGAAAGACAAATGAGTGCATGGTGCCCACCTTTTTGAAGCGGGGAAAGCCATGCGACTGCTCCCACATACTGACAAATGCCTGCTCAAGCCGCCTCAGTGTCTGCTGCAACACTTGTGATTGCACTCGCTGCAATGCCGGGTTCGTCTTCCGGTGCGCGGTCAACCCCTTGCATTGACTAGCAAACGTCGGTCGTTTGGCATCGGCAGGGATAATGTATTCAGAGTGGAGGGAGCAAGCGTAAGATGAGCAACTACGAGATTTATACCAGTCCTTGCGTTCAGCCAGCGCATAGTTATAAATGCGGCGACACTGCTCTAGCCAGTCCTCAAACTGTGCAACGTGCTTGGATGTAGGTTTTAGTTTGTACTCAAAAGTGAGTGTGAACACTTGCTCTGTCCTCCTACACTCATTATACAGCTACGCTTAATAAACGTCAGGACGATTTTTAAACTAACTGTGTAGGTGTAGAATAGGAAAAGCCGCCCTAGAAGGGCGGGGCTTTAAACCCATTATTTCCGGTAATGGTGCTTATCCTACGAGCACATGCCGTGGGTCGAGTGGATTTCCGAATTAAGATAACCTTAATGAATCGTATTTTTTCACCTGTCCAACAGTTCCTGATCACTTGGTTGCTGATCTTAGTGACAGGTTGGGTAACGCTGAGTGCCTTGAGCTATGTAGGTGAACTAATCAGCATTTTGC
>CBDTXL010001118.1:0-2115 GCA_965364435.1 uncultured bacterium | reverse complement strand
ATTCAGTCGCCTTTAGCCCAGTTCGCGCAGCGTTCTCCAAAGGAGTTGGCAAGTTGATTGTCAGTGGTAGTTATGACAAGACAGTGCGGTTGTGGGACATCGAAGGCAACCCCGTCGGTCAACCTTTCTTTGGGCATGAGAGTTCTGTCTATTCAGTCGCCTTTAGCCCAGTTCGCGCAGCGTTCTCCAAAGGAGTTGGCAAGTTGATTGTCAGTGGTAGTTATGACAAGACAGTGCGGTTGTGGGATATCGCTGGCAACCCCGTTGGTCAACCTTTCTTTGGGCATGAGAGTTCTGTCTATTCAGTCGCCTTTAGCCCCGATGGCAAGTTAATTGTCAGTGGTAGTTGGGACAACACTGTGCGGTTGTGGCGAGGTGGTTGGCAAGCATGGCTCGAAGTCTGCTGCGACAGGTTACGCTATCATCGTGTGTTTAAAAATCCTCAGACTGAGGTGGAGAAGCTTGCCTGCGAAACTTGTCAAAAGTATGTCTGGAGTCGAGAGGAGAGTTAAGAGTAGGGGATAGGGGCGAGAACCCCAGCTTCAACATTGGTAACAACACCTGCTTTTCGGAAATGCGATCGCACTGTGTTGCTCAGATGAGAGAGATGCGATCGCCTTTGGCAACAGTTTAGATGGGTTGCGATCGCCTGAATGGATGAGGTGAAGATGCGATCGCTCATTCATTACCTCCCAACTTTTCCATCAAAGCTTGCCACGCCTCAATCTGAGAAGTGTAATTGCTGGATGCGATCTGCGCGACGCTTCGGCTTCTCCAACGGAGTACGCTTTACTCGCAACGCTCTCGCCTTTTTTTGACGGATGTGCGATCGCTTTTTGTTGCCTGCAACGCCACTTAGTCTTCTTCTCTCGATATCGCTAACTTCTTTTCAATTGCCTTAAGTCGTTGCTCATGATTTTCTAGCAAAGTACGAATCTCTCCCAAGTCAGCATTGATACCGACAACAGTATTCTTGCCCAGATATAGCGCTAGCGCCTCAAGCATGATCTGGGTTTTAGTTTTGCCCGTTTGTTCGCAAAGAGCATTGATTTCCTCTAACCATTCTGAGGGGATTCTTACCCCTACCGTAGGGCTTTCTGGCATTGATTTCGCAAACTTTGTTGGACATCGCTAACGCTAACTTTAACACAACCTTGACAAATCTTGAATATACTGTTAGCATCATTCTACAGTGTTAACAAAACACCGTTCAACACTGTAAATGCTCGCTCAGAGCAAAAATCGGAGGCCAGCGCTTCAACCGTGCAAAGTGCAGCGCTGGCTCCTGGCTCCCCAATACAAGGAGACCCAACCCAATGGTAAAACTAAGCTACCAAACTGACAGCTTCTGTAGTGATCAAAAAGGCAATAAGCAAGCCTTGGAGGAAGCTGTATGACACCCCGTCCCCTAACCGAACGAGAAAAAACCCTAATTAACCTCTACGGTTACTGTCAACTTGGGATGACTCCGCAGCAGTTCTACGCCAAATGGCAAGTGAATCACCAGGTAATTGCCTTAATCTGCTCTCGTTCCATGTCTACCGTCCGACGCTGGTTTAAAAGAGGTGGTAACTACCGCCGTCCTACAGCAACTGATATGCGAAATCTAGCTTTGATGGACTTTCTTTTAGAGCATTACGAGGACATTCCACCTGAACTGTTGAACTTGCTCTGCCCTCGCCAGCGAAACCAGTAGGAATCCAATCCGCTCAAAGTCAATACAATTTTGGCATTTTGCGCCTCGCCACTCTCTTTGTAGGGTGGCTTTAGTTGTTTAGAGCCATCTAGAAACCTGCCCAAGGATGCGATCGCTGTTAGCTTGAGTTAGGTGCGATTCGCACTTTGCAGTGGAGATGAGGTGAAGATGCGATCGCTTTATCCTATCCTTAAAAGTTACTGCCTTTTTCTCAGCTAAAGGTATCGTGACCACAGGTGCAATTCCCGATGATATTCCAACCAATTTAAAAGAGCAACTCCTCCTACACGATGCCAAAGCTGGTAATGGTAGAGCGATTCAAGGTGGAATAGATGAGCCACTTGGGGATGCTCCTCGACTTGTCGCAAACTACGGGGGGCTGGCTGAAGATTGGTATAAAATGACCAGTAACCAAGCCT
>CBDTXL010001117.1:0-2116 GCA_965364435.1 uncultured bacterium | reverse complement strand
TAGCGCTGCTGATTATCGATATGCAGCGAGATTTTCTAGAACCAGGGGGCTTTGGGGATGCTTTGGGTAATGATGTCAGCCGACTCCAAGCGATCATACCGAATGTCAAGCAATTGCTGGAGGCATTTCGCGATCGCCAACTCCCGATCTTCCACACGATTGAATGTCATCAACCTGACCTATCTGATTGTCCACCATCGAAGCTGCGTCGGGGAAGGGGTGAGTTGAAAATTGGTGATCTTGGCCCTATGGGACGGATTTTAGTTTTCGGTGAACCGGGAAATGCAATTATCCCAGAACTGGAACCCCTGCCTGACGAGACGGTAATTACAAAACCTGGGAAGGGCGCTTTCTACAAAACCAACCTCGAATCTCTCTTGCATCAACAGGGAATCACTCACCTGCTTGTAACTGGAGTTACAACTGAAGTTTGTGTTCAAACGACGATGCGAGAGGCGAATGACCGAGGATATGAGTGCTTACTGGTTGAGGATGCTACCGAGAGCTACTTTCCAGAATTTAAACAATCCACGCTGGAAATGATTTGTGCCCAAGATGGCATTGTCGGATGGACAGCATCTGCTGCGAACATTCTACCAACTCTGGAAAAGTGGAAGCCAATAGCTCAGGGATTAGCAGTGCCCACCTAAACGTTACAGAAACAGCACTGCTGGTAGAATCTTGAGCAGCAACCAGCCATCATACAACACAGGTTGCTTAGTTTGCAACAAAGAGGCTCTAAAGATTTCTCGTAAATTTGTGACGAAAATTAACCAGGTGTAGACCTTTGAGGGCGGAATGTGAGGCTAAAGTAGAATTCTTTAGTTTAGACAGAGTTTTCAACAGCCTTAAGGAAGAGATTGATGTCACTATTTACTATCAGAATAGGCTCCCTGTTAACCACTCTGTTGCTCTGGGGCTATATGGGTACAACACGCACTCAAGCCCAAACAATTATTGCTGCTCCCAAGGATACAAATACTCAGGTAAACCAGCATGGCAACCGCATCGACATCACTGGGGGAACCCTTTCGGGGGATAAAGCCAATCTCTTCCACAGCTTCACTCAGTTTGGCCTGAGTCAAGACCAAATAGCTAACTTTCTCTCCAACCCATCGATTCAGAACATCCTAGGGCGCGTCAATGGTGGCGACCCCTCCATCATTAATGGTCTGATTCAAGTTACTGGCGGCAACTCCAACCTCTACTTAATGAATCCATCTGGCATACTCTTCGGTCCAAGTGCCAGATTGAATATTCCTGCCTCGTTCACAGCCACCACGGCGACTGGCATTGGCATTGGTTCTAATTGGTTCAGTGCTAGTGGTGTCAATGACTATGCCGCTTTAGTGGGTACGCCCAACACTTTTGCCTTCTCCCTCACTCAGCCCGGAGCGATCGCTAATGCAGGTACTCTGGCGGTAGGAGAGGGGCAGAACTTAGTCCTACTGGGCGGTACGGTTGTTAATACTGGTACCCTTCAGGCACCAGGAGGACAGATTCTCATCGCGGCCGTACCTGGTCAGAATTTAGTCCGTATCAGCCAACCAGGAATGTTGCTGAGTTTGGAAGTAGAACCTTCAACTGGTAGGCAACCGAACACTTGGACGGGAGCGGTTGCCTCCTTGCCCCAATTGCTAACGAAGGGTGGCGAGGTGGGCAATGCCACAAAAATGACAGTCAACAAAGACGGCACTGTCGTCCTGAGCGGTTCGGGGATTAGTGTGCCAGATGCTCCAGGTACGGTCATCGCTTCCGGCACCTTAGATGCCTCCAATTCAGCAACTGGAAAGACCGGCGGTGCAGTGCAGGTTCTGGGCAACAAAGTGGGTCTAGTCAGTGCCAACGTGAACGCCAATGGAACCAATGGCGGTGGCAGCGTGTTGATTGGTGGGGATTACAAAGGTCAAGGCACAGTGCCCAAGGCTGACGTGACCTTCATTAGTGAAGATTCGACAATTCAGGCGGATGCCCTGAGAGCAGGCAACGGGGGTCGTGTCATTGTCTGGTCAGAGCAAACGACTCGTGCCTACGGCAATATTACCGCCCGTGGAGGGGAGAATTCTGGCAAGGGCGGTTTTGTGGAAACCAGTAGCCGTCAATTCTTGGACGTGAC
>CBDTXL010001116.1:0-2116 GCA_965364435.1 uncultured bacterium | reverse complement strand
CAGCAATTGGGTCGGCGTCAATTTCTCTTACAAGGCTTTGCTGCTCTCTCAACAACGCTGCTGCTGAAAGCTTGCAAAAGAGATTCTAATTCTGCCAAACAGCCCACAAATTCTGCTTTGGCAGAGAAGTTCAACTCTTTAGAGTTCATCTCGGTTCCACCGGCAAACAGCCAAGCGCCAACAGGGTTGATTGTGTGCTTACATGGCTACGGAGGCAACTCCCAGACTTTAGCATCTAAAGCACCAGCACTGAATCTGCCCAACTATCAGTTCCTGTTTCCCGACGCCCCTTTTCCCCATCCCAGTGTAGCTGGAGGCAAGATGTGGTATGACCTGAGAAGCGAGGAGCATAAGGGCTTAACGGAAAGTCGGCAGCGGCTGACGGATTGGCTCAAATCCCTGGAAAGTACAACTGGAGTTCCCCTGTCGCGCACGATTTTGAGTGGATTTTCTCAAGGTGGGGCGATGACGCTGGATGTGGGGTTGACGTTGCCGCTGGCTGGGTTGGTGTCTTTAAGTGGCTTTTTGCCTTCAAAGCCAAAGCCAATTGCCGGGAAATCTTTTCCACCTGTCTTGATTGTGCATGGTAGACAAGATCAGGTTGTGCCTTTGAGTGAGGCTCAACGTGCCAGGGATACCCTAAAAGCTTTAGGAGTGGCAGTGAAGTATCAAGAATTCGACATGGAGCATGAGATAAAACCAGAGGTTTTGGCTTTGATGCGAAGTTTTGTGGTGGATGCCATTAAGAGCTGAGCCGAGAAGTCCCTTCAGTAAAGACAAAATATCTGTGTTCATCTTTGTGCATCTGTGGTTTCAAACCTCAAATCCTCTTTAATGTCAGGTTCTTCACTTTTCACCCCTCACAGGTTTCGCCATGTAAATGTCCGGCTTTCCCAGTCCATTAGCATCCGGCACCACCCCGACAATTACAAAACCGCACTTCTGGTAAAACTCGTAGGGATGACCCCGTAGGTTTTTTATCCTTGCAATATGCTCAAAAACATTCGGGTAGAGGTTGACACCCGCAAGCGTTGTCATATTATCCTCATCATCCGTACCCAGCCAGAGAGTAAGTCCGCCGCGCTCTCTGACTTGATCTTCCAAATCTGCTACAAGCAATCGCCCAATTCCCTTTCCCCGACAGTCTGAACGCACAACTAACGGATGCAGTTCCCACACATTCCCGTTGTACTGCTTGATACCACCAACCCATCCCAAAACAGCACCCGCGTCATCAACTGCAATTCGGCTAATTCTGTCTGCTCCAAACGATTCTTGCACCTCTGCTAAAGCGCTACCCATATTTGGCCAAGCATTTGGCCAATGCTCTTGGAAACTTTCAACTAACAATACAGCTGCCTGCTGAATGGCTTTCTCAGCATCAGGACACAGATCAATGATTTGCATCGTACTATTTTTTAGCTCTTGTTTGTAAGAGTAATTCTGAGAGAATCCCTGCTATATTCCAAGCATCATCTCCTCCCCTGTGGTGAGTGCCTTCAAGGGGAAGATTAAGTAATTCCAAGGCTTTTGCCATGCCAACTTCCTGGGGCAATGCCTGAATAATTGCCAAAAGGCTCTTGACATTGATATGCCTGGAGCCAAAAGGATAACTCACATAACGAGATTGGCACTGCCGTTCAAATTGACGCCGGTCATAGTCACCGTAGCTTGCCCAAACTCGCTGCTGAGATAGATATTTGTTTTTGAGAATTGAACAAGCCTCTGAAAAGGCAATCCCTTGATCAACTTGCGCCTGGGTTAACGTCGTCAGCTGGGTGCAGAACTGACTGACCTTTGAACGTTCGGGTTTCACCAAGATACTTTCTTTCTCCAAGCGCCTTCCCGAAGCGATATCGACGGTACAGACGCCGATTTCGATAATTTCGCTCTCTTGCCCAGCGGGTACTGCCCCTTCCCAGCAAGTTGATTCAATATCAACCACGATAATTTGGTCTAGCTTTTTCGCCACACTATCCTCCTTCTGGGTTGCTGAGATAGTTCGACGTTATGAACCGTAAGCACGATGGGGTCAAAGCGCTCAATCTTCATGGATACTCACTCAACAGTGTAATGGCGATCGCGCTGTTTGCAGTACCCGTGGAGGAGCTGGCAC
>CBDTXL010001115.1:0-2123 GCA_965364435.1 uncultured bacterium | reverse complement strand
GTAGAAAAGTACAGCCTTGGTCTGATCCCCAGTGTCAATTTAACCGATACCCGCTACCAATCCCTCAAAGATGCCAAAGTTCTGGCGATGGGGGCAAGTAAATTTGCTTCTCAAAATCCCTTACCTGCCGTACCCGTTGAGCTAGAGACGATCACGCCCAAGCTGTGGCGGGGGAAATCGTTCCTCAACGAGGAGTTTACCTTAGATAACCTCAAATCGCAACGTGCGAAAGAGCCGTTTGGCATTATTCACTTGGCAACTCATGGAGAATTTAAACCAGGGGCACCTAGCAACTCCTACATCCAGCTGTTTGACACCCAGCTGAAATTAAATCAGTTGCGGCAGTTGGGCTGGAATAATCCACCCGTGGAGTTGTTGGTACTTTCTGCCTGTCGCACAGCAGTCGGAGATGAGGAGGCGGAGTTAGGATTTGCGGGGTTAGCGGTGCAAGCGGGGGTTAAGAGTGCAGTGGCGACTCTGTGGTATGTCAGTGATGAAGCTACCTTAGGACTGATGAGTGAGTTTTATCGGCAGTTGAAGGTGGCACCCATAAAGGCTCAAGCACTGCGGGATGCACAACTGGCGATGATTAAGGGAGAAGTGCGCCTAAAGGAGGGACAGTTACAGGAGAGTGGGGAGAACCTGCCTCTGCCGCCAGAACTGGCAAAGCTGGGAGACAGAAGTCTTGAGCATCCTTATTACTGGGCGGCGTTTACGATGATTGGCAGCCCTTGGTAGTTATCACTAACATCGAACATACATGATTAATTCGTTATTGAGTGGGAACCCCGTAGAGACGTTGCACCCCCATGTAGAGACGTTGCATGGAACGTCTAATTCACCGGATTTGGTATGACACCCGAAGGGATTACCGCCAGGATTGCTAAAACTGATGGAAGATCTAAGAAATTCTGTTTCAAAGCTAGATGAATTCCGTACTAAAACTAAAGAAGGGCTTAAGTCCTTCTATTTCAAACGTAGATGACTTCCCTTAATCGGTTGCTCGAACCTCTGTCAAAGCCTAAGCGAGGGAGAATCTTAATTGCTGAGTGCTTCACATTTTGTTACAAATTATAAAGAACTCTCGTGGATGCAGATTAGTATGCTTGGTGGCTTCGCCGGTACAAAAAATACTTCTGGCACCGACTGGGGAGAGCAGATGCTCAATACGGTCGCAAGCAAGACGATTCGCCACCTATTTACTCAGAGCGAGTCAATAGAGGTCTCAGTTCGCTGCTATCCCTCCAGTAAATTGTTGCAGGGCAGCATCGATAGCTTTAAGATGAGTGGTCGTGGTTTGGTGATTCGTCGGGAATTCCGGACTGAGGAGATGTCGTTTGAAACCGATGCTGTATCGCTGGATTTCAGCTCGGTTCTGAAGGGTCAGATTAGCCTAAAACAACCCACTCAAGCGATCGCACAAGTCGTCTTAACAGAAGAGGATATCAACAACTCCTTCAAGGCAGAACTGGTGAGAAAGCGCTTGGAAAATCTTTCTATCCCAGCCTTGAGTGAGTTATCGGCTGGTGAGCCGATTTCCTTCACAGATGTGCAAGTGACACTCCAACCCAACAATGGCATACGGCTTTTTGCCAAAGCTGACCTACCCGGTCACGGTCTGGTACCAATTAGTATGTCATCTAGCCTCGCAGTTGATCGGCGGCGTCGTATCCTCTTTCAAAACTCCCAGTTTGAACCCGATGCTGTACCAGAGTCTTTGCGGGAAATTTCTCAAACGTTGACCGCTGCACTGGATGAGATTTTGAATAACATGGTGGATCTGGATCGCTTTAATCTCGATGGCGTCACGATGCGTATTAATCGCCTGGAAACTCAGGGGAAAAAGCTCATTTTCAGTGGCTACGCCCAGATTGAGCGTGTCCCAGGGAATCCATAACCTGAAAGCACGTAATGTCAATCAGCGGTATTTTTTCTGCGGGTGGGGTTGTCATGTTTCCTCTCCTAGCATTCTCCATTTTAGCGATCGCTCTGATTTTGGAGCGAATTGCATTTTGGCAGAGAGTGACAAAGCGCCAGAACCGCATAACTAGGGAAGTTCTCAAGCTTTACCCCTACGATGCTCAAGCGGCGTTCCTCAAGCTAGAACAAAATAGCGACTTGCC
>CBDTXL010001114.1:0-2123 GCA_965364435.1 uncultured bacterium | reverse complement strand
ATACCAGCGCAACTCTGCTAGTACCTGAGTATCAAAAGGATGCTCAAAAGGAACAGCAGGGGCAAAGCGAGGTGCAGCTTGTCCGGTTTGCCAAGATAGCTGAATCGAATCCCCTTCATGGTTTACCAGTAACCGATTCTTCGCCATCTTTGTAACCTTAGCACTGCTCAGACTTGTGCCATTTTAACAAGCAGGCTTTGCGCCGAAGACTACAGCAGACTAACCATCATTCCGGCAAAAAGTTAGAATCTAAAACTTCTGCGGATGTATAGGGACATTCGCCGGGAAATGTCTCCACTGGCAATTCAGTTTCAGCACTCGCCAGTTCAACTGCATCCAAATAACACTCAGCAAACACCTCTTGAAGGTAAGGCTTGAGGCTAGGAGATTCTAAGAGTGCTTTTCGGATGCGTCGGCGATGCTCAGCAATGCTACCTTTCCAGCTACCACTTCTAAAGTCTGGCTGATATTGCCACTTGAGCAAGTGAGTCAGAACCACGACAAGATTACTCTCTAAACTCCTGCGCTCACTCCGCCCCATGTCTTCGATTTCTTCAATAAGGTTTTCCCAATCGACGCTTGAGTAATCCCGAACCTGCAACTTTTCTACAGTGGTTTCAATCCATTTCAGGTAGTCCGCCTCGTACAAGCTTTGTCGGTTAGCATCTAGTTCTGTTGTCATAAAGGTTTCCTCTCAACGTCCCGAACTGGCTGACGCAAGACTTCTCCATGATGGATTGCCAGTAACATTCTAGCGATCGCATGATTGCAGTGCGAAGAGAGCGCGATCGCTCCTCAAGTAGGGTGCATTAGCTCCTGCGTAACGCACCCCCTCAACTAAGCTAGAGAGCTTCAATCCTTAATTTGACCGCTTGTAGCCAGTACACGCGCACTCACACCAAACACACGTAGCAATCCCTCCGAGTCGGCATGATTATAACTACCGATACCTTCCATAGAGGCATTTTCTTCTGAATAGAGGGAATGAGGCGTATCACTAGCAGAGACAAACGAGATATTCCCTTTGTAAAGCGAAACTGTAATCGTTCCTGTTGCCAGTTCTGCTGTAGGTTGAATCGCTTGCAGTGCCATCTGAGTCGCTAAGTCAAACCAATACCCCTGATAGATTTGCTTGGCAATCAATAAAGATAGCTGGTCAAAAAACTCACGAGCACGGCGATCTAAAATCAGTTGCAGCAAGAACGCATAGCAAGTTCCTAGTATTTCTACACCAGGGCTTTCATAAACACCCCGTGACTTAATCCCCACAAAACGGTTCTCAACTAAATGAGTGCCAATTCCAATGCCATTCCGTCCGCCGATCGCATTAGTCTGAACAAATGCCTCGACTAAGTTCACGGAACTACCATTGATCGAAACCGGGCGACCTTGCTCAAACTGTACCGTGAACTCCTCCGCTTGGTCTGGAGCATCGGCGGGGTAGCAACCCATAATCGGCTTGACGAAATGAGCCGGAGTGGTCAGCGCTTCCAAAAGTCCTGATTCGTGGGTTAGACCCAGCAGGTTCGCATCAGTAGAATAGGGTTTATCTTTCGTCGCCGTGACAGCGAGTCCCTTTTCTTGACAAAAGTCAATCATTTCGCTGCGACCGGGGAAACGCTCTAGAAATGCCTCGTCACGCCAGGGAGCATAGACCTCAAACTCTGGAGCGAGCATATTGGTAATCAGTTGAAAACGGACTTGGTCGTTACCCCGTCCTGTTGCGCCATGACTGAAGATCGTTAGATCCCTTTTTTTCATCTCTTGAATCATCGCTTTGGCAAGGACACATCTGGCGATTCCTGTAGTATTCCAGTAGCGTCCCTCATAGCAAGCTTGAGATTGAATCACCTGAAGGCCTGCTTGTGCGATCGCTTCTCGTACAGGTAACAAAACAAAATCCGCTGCCCCAGCCAAAAGCATCCGCTCTTTGATGGCTTCTGTATCCTCTTCATCAGGTTGCCCCAGGTCGGCTGTAAAACACACAACCCGTACCCCCAAATCTGTCAGCCAACGGGTTATTGTGCAGCTATCCAGACCCCCGGAGCCAGCAAATGCAATAGTTTTTCCTTTCAAATCCTGAGCTTTCATTGTGTGATTTTCCTTTCCAGTAGCATCGTGAG
>CBDTXL010001113.1:0-2125 GCA_965364435.1 uncultured bacterium | reverse complement strand
TTCGGGATCAAATCAAGCCGAAAGACAGATACAGCATCCTTTCAGTGGTACCCTGGAAAATGGTATTTCTAAATTTAAAGACTGTTTTCCAGTACCTCAAAGGTAGCTTCACAAAATAGGCGCAGCATGGTCACCACTACAGAAAAGACAAACACTGGCGTTCTTACCAAAATCATCGGTCCCGTTGTCGATGTTGAGTTTCCTAGCGGCAAAATGCCGCAGATTTACAATGCCTTGAAAATCGAAGGCAAGAATGAAGCAGGACAGGATGTCTCCGTCACCTGCGAAGTGCAGCAGCTTTTGGGCGACAACCAGGTCAGAGCCGTTTCGATGAGTTCCACCGACGGACTGGTTCGCGGTATGGAAGTCGTAGACACTGGCGCTCCGATTAGTGTGCCAGTTGGTCCTGCAACCTTGGGACGGATTTTCAATGTGCTGGGTGAAACCGTAGACAATATGGGACCCGTGAATACAGAGGAAACTTTCCCGATTCACCGTCCAGCGCCCAAACTGACGGAATTGGAAACTACTCCCTCTGTCTTTGAAACTGGCATCAAGGTCTTAGACTTACTGGCTCCTTATCGGCGCGGCGGTAAGATTGGTCTGTTCGGTGGTGCCGGTGTCGGTAAAACCGTGATCATGATGGAGTTGATCAACAACATCGCCATCAATCATGGTGGTGTGTCCGTGTTTGGTGGGGTGGGTGAGCGCACCCGTGAGGGAAATGACCTCTACAACGAAATGAAAGAGTCAGGGGTCATTAATGAAGAAGATATCAGTAAGTCGAAGATCGCGCTGGTCTATGGTCAGATGAATGAGCCACCAGGAGCGAGGATGCGCGTGGGTCTTGCCGCTTTGACAATGGCTGAATACTTCCGCGATGTCAGTAAGCAGGACGTTTTGCTGTTTATCGACAACATCTTCCGGTTTGTGCAAGCGGGTTCCGAAGTATCGGCGCTGTTAGGTCGGATGCCTTCAGCTGTGGGATATCAGCCGACTCTCGCAACCGATATGGGAGCCTTGCAAGAGCGAATTACCTCGACCAATGAAGGCTCGATTACCTCGATTCAAGCGGTTTATGTGCCTGCTGATGACTTGACCGACCCTGCACCAGCCACAACATTTGCTCACTTGGATGGAACAACGGTGTTGTCTCGCGGCTTAGCAGCTAAGGGAATTTATCCTGCTGTTGACCCACTGGATTCAACGTCCACCATGTTGCAGCCGAGTGTGGTGGGTGAAGACCATTACAACACCGCTCGTACAGTGCAGTCAACCCTACAGCGCTACAAAGAACTTCAGGATATCATCGCTATTTTAGGTTTGGATGAATTGTCTGAAGACGACCGTCTGACAGTCGCCCGTGCGCGGAAGCTTGAGCGCTTCTTGTCACAACCGTTCTTTGTGGCGGAAGTGTTTACGGGTTCTCCGGGTAAGTATGTGAAGCTGGAAGAAACGCTCAAAGGCTTCAAGATGATTTTGTCTGGGGAACTGGATGACTTGCCGGAGCAGGCTTTCTACATGGTCGGCAATATTGATGAGGCGATCGCTAAAGCGGAGAAACTGAAGTCATAGTCGATTGTCCAAATAACGGTTGAAGGTTAGCAGGTTATTCGGTTGAAGGTTATAACCTGCAACCTGCAACCTTCTAACCTTCAACTTTTTAACCACTAAACTATTGACAAAAAACGACTTATGACCTTAACTGTTCGTGTAGTTGCTCCAGACAAAACGGTCTGGGATTCCGAGGCTGATGAAGTAATTCTGCCCAGCACCACTGGTCAGTTGGGTATATTGAGCGGACATGCTCCCCTGTTGTCCGCTTTGGACATTGGTGTGATGCGAGTCCGTCCCGGCAAAGAGTGGGTTGCGATCGCTCTAATGGGTGGATTTGCCGAAGTCGAAAACAATGAAGTGACGATTCTCGTCAACGGTGCTGAGCGAGGTGACAAGATTGATAAAGAAGCGGCGCGTACTGCTTTCACAGAAGCAGAAGCCCGTTTCAATCAAGTCCAAAACAGCGAAAACCGTCAGGAAAAAATCCAGGCGACTCAAGCATTGAAACGGGCACGCGCTCGCTTTCAAGCTGCTGGTGGCATGGTTCCAGTTTAAGGACGCAGAAAAA
>CBDTXL010001112.1:0-2128 GCA_965364435.1 uncultured bacterium | reverse complement strand
CCTTTGCTGTCGAGACTTGTGCGGTTAATCGTGCTGTTTTTAATCTCAAATTCCTGTTGAGTATTGCCATTAGCCTGAACGAACACGCCCTGACCGGCACTCTCATTAACTGTCGGGCTTTTGAGGGTGAAAGTCTGTCGGGTTTGGATAGTGCGATCGCGAGTCCCGCCATTAGCTGCCACAAAAAGACCTTGACCGGCGCTGGTTATCACATTAGTGTTATCGAGAGTGAAGTTCTGTTGTGCGCCCCCATTTGCCGCCACAAAAAGACCCTGACCCCCCTCGCCTTTGCTGTCGAGACTTGTGCGGTTAATCGTGCTGTCTTTAATCTCAAATTCCTGTTGGGTATTGCCATTCGCCTGAACGAACACGCCCTGACCCGTACTATCGCTTACTGTCGGAGTGTTAATGGTGAACTTCTGTCGGGTTTGGATAGTGCGATCGCTAGGATTGTCGTTCGCTGTAACGAACACACCCTGACCGGCGCTGGTTGTCACAGTTGTGTTATCGAGAGTGAAGTTCTGTTGTGCGCCGCCATTGGCTGCCACAAAAAGACCCTGACCCCCCTCACCTTTGCTGTCGAGACTGGTGCGGTTAATTGTGCTGTCTTTAATCTCAAAGGTTTGTCGGCTATTGTTATTAGCCTGAACGAAAATACCCTGGCCCACACTACCACTCACCGTGTTAGCGTTAGCGGTGAACTGTTGTTGGGCGTCCCCAGAAACGGCAACGAAAATGCCCTGACCACCACTGTTGGTGATGCTGTTACTGTCGAGTGTAAACTGTTGTTGTTTGTTACCAACAGCCTGAACGAAGATGCCTTGACCGCCACTGTTGGTGATGCTGTTGAGTGCGATCGCACTCGTCCCCGCCACATTATTCAGGCTAATCCCCTGTCCAGTTACATTAGTGATGCGGTTGTCTCGAATCGTTACATTCTGGATTTCTGACGCTTGGATGCCGTTGCCAGTGACGTTTGCGATCGCGAATCCCGATAAAGTCGTATCATTCCCCAAGGTGACGGTTCCTATTACCTGAGGAAAGTCTCCACTACCCGACAACGGTAGCTGCACACTTGCGAGTTGTACTGTCTCAATTTTCTGCACCGGGCCAGTGGATAGCACCAATACTTTATCGGGAATTGTGAATGCAGGAATCCCTGAATTTTCCCCAAACTGCACATAGACAATTTCATTGGGCTGAGCGAGGTTTAGGGCATCCTGTAGAGTACCACTGGGATTTTCAAAGGTGCCATTACCCGTTTCCATCCCCAGCTTGACGTGCCGGAATTGCCAGGGAGTACCAGTATTGGGGTTAATGGCAACAACCGTATCTTTCTTTTTCTGCTCATCCACAGTAATCGTGGCTGTGCGATAAACAGATTCTCCCATGCGAGCCAAGGCGCTGGAGTTATTGACGCCACGAGGTCTGGTTCCTGGAAAGTTGAACCCTAGACTCAGGACTACCTTCGTGTCAAAAATTGGGTCATTTTGAACCGATAAACCCAGCCTCAGATTGTCAGTGGGGCGAGCCTCAACTCGACCTTTGATACCAAAAGCGTTCTCACTACCTTGAGCACCGTAGTAATATACACCAGCATAGCCCCGCAAGTCTCCTTCTCCCAGCCGCAGTAACCGCCCACCAGCTTCAACGTCGAACCCAGCCATCGCCGCCTCGAATTGTCGCCTGCGATCGAACAGCAGGAAGTTCTCCTGGAACGCGGGATTGGAGAAGTACTCAGATAGCTGTTGGCGTCGGTAACCCACAGGAAGGTAGGCATTAACTCGCAAATCCCAGTCGTCACCCAGTCTTTCAAAACCAGCACCAATTTGGTTAAAGACGCTGTTGCCAGTGTCGCGAACATCGTAAGAGAGGTATCCACCCAGAATTCGGTTTTGAGACGAGCTGTAAAAGCGCTGTCCCAGCAACAGGTTGCCGCCCATAGTCGAGTCGGTTAAAAAGAGCAATCTTCCTTCCAGGAAGGTGAGGGTACTTCCGAGAGTTTGTTGTAAGGGAACAAAGCCTTCGAGGCTGAAAAATGGCTCTTGGTAGCCAGCACCTGTGGTAGTGAAGCCAGCGCCGATGCGAGGAAGAACTGTCAGGTCTGCTGCTGTTGGGGATAAAGGGA
>CBDTXL010001111.1:0-2129 GCA_965364435.1 uncultured bacterium | reverse complement strand
ACCTGGGGAAAAGCCGCTCCTTTAGGACGAGGCTTTAGACCCAATTTTTCGGTAACCAGGATGCTAAACAACCTCCTGGAAATGTATCTTCTGAGGATAAGGCAGGAAGTACCTCTGGAGCATCATCCTCCAGAGAGGAGAAAGGCGATCGCAAAAGCTGCCAAAACTTTTCGGCTGCGATCGCCTCATTAGTTTAATCCTGCTGGCTCACTCTCTCGATTAATCAAGCCAATCGCCTTAAAAATCATCTAAAAACTGACTAAGGCGGCTCAGCAAGGGATCAACTTCTTGGGGGGTACTAGGAGTCACTGCTTCTGGCTCTGATTCCAACGGTGCTGATTCCAACTGTGGAGGAGGCTTAGGGTTCGGCTGCTGATTGACGATGATCGCCAACTGAGCCAATTGTTGAGTGAGTTGATTCAGCTGGCGTTCTATTGCCTCCAACCGACTGGATTCCCTGGCAAAAAAACGTTGCTCAAAGTCAGCGACTTGACGTTGCAGTTCAGCGACTTGCTGTTCTATCTGCGCCGTTCTGGGCGTCGGTCGTACAGATTCAGCTACGCATAAAGATTGCCATAAGGCTTCTTTGCAGAGGTCGCTGAAACTCTTGTGCGGTTGTTTCACCAACTCAGTTTCAACAACTGCTAACAAGCTTTGGTCAGCCAACTCTTGACTGAAAGTGACCGATTTACTTATCTTTTTTGACCAAGGGAACATCAGTTTCAAGTCCTAGCGACGCGAGTCGATGCCGCTAACTGTGCCTCTCCATAAATATACTGTCCTAAGGCATTTGCTTGCCGTGAAGGTGCAGCTAAGTGGGCATTGATCTTCGCCTCTTTGAGTAGACGTTGGATGTCATCCCAGAAGAACTCACCACCGCCCCCAGTCAGAATCACATCGGTTACCCGCTCTGGCAACCACGCTAGCACGCGGCTACACATTTCACGAGAAAAACTTTCTTTCAGATTGGGGAGAATATCATCTAGATTTGTAGGCTTGGTTGCACCCCTGGGGCGGTAGAAACGCTCACCCTTGGGTCGGTTCACTGCTGTAATCAGAGATAGAGATTGGCTATCAGCTCCCTCAATATGGGAGGCAACTTGTTCATAAAACTGGCTCATAGCAAAGGCTTCGCTTTTAGAAGCTCCTCGTGCGAACCGGAAGCTATCCACCATTAAACAATCGGTGGTTTGATGCCCAATGTCTACAATCGCCACCGATAGTTTAGTAAAGTCTGGAGTTGGTCCCTTCTTCGGTTGGGATTCACACCACAGGAGGCTGCCATACCCTTCCGGCATTACCCAAACTTTGGTAATGTTAATCGACACTTGCTCTCCCCGATAGTTCATGACATGGGGACCGCTCAGAAGGCTGACAAGCTGTTCTTTTTCCCGTTCAAACTGCTCCTGCGAATGGTAAGGCAGACCCAGCACGACTGCTACATCGTCTTTGAGGTTAAAGTACCCGACACAGGCCAAAACTTTTGCCAGTGCATCCTCGATTTTAGATTGACCGACTCCGAGATTCGCCCCAAAGTCTGCTGCCAGCTGACCAACGGCGTACCCACTTCCTTGATACTCCACCCACATATCCAATAAGGGATCTGTAGCACGAGCCTCAAAAATGCCCCCACGAACCTGTTCCATTGACAGATGCTTCACATTGGCAGGGATGAAAACCACATTATTTGGCTCACGGCTCACACAGGTCTTTGTGGATGTCCTCCCTAAATCGACGCTAACAATCGACTTCATAAGATTATTGGTTGGCTTGGTATTCATCGGAGTAGTCGCCGACTTCACGGAATTCATCGGGGTAGCAGCGGAATTCATTGGGGTAGCAGCAGAATTCATCGGGGTAGCAGCGGAATTCATTGGGGTAGCAGCGGAATTCATCGGGGTAGCAGCGGAATTCATCGGGGTAGCAGCGGACGGTTGGACTGTCATGAAAGCTCCTAATCTCACTTAGCTTCAACAAATTATCATGCTCATCCGACAAAAATGCAGAGCTACAAAAAATTCTCGGCAACGTTCGGAACTTCGTAGATACTTCGACCTCCCGAAGAGCTGAACCGGAAAATCCCATGCCTTGAGGTGCGGGGAGTGTCAATATAGGATAGGCGATCGCCC
>CBDTXL010001110.1:0-2131 GCA_965364435.1 uncultured bacterium | reverse complement strand
AGAGCGTATCTCTCACTTTTCGTAGCGCTTGGCGACTCGGCGAACTTGCTTGAGTTCATTCAAACAATTCTTAACACAAATGTAAGCAGCATCAAAGCATTACTTCATATGAAAACTGCCTACAACTAGTCCTCTGCCTGATTCTTTCTTCGATTAAGTCAGGTCTTTAACTATCAACCTCCTAAAAACTTCAAATTTCTAAATATTATATTTTTTTGATAAAGTCTTCTCTAAAGGCTGAACGTCCTTGTCGAAGGAATATCTCGATGAAACTTCATTACAAGCAAACGACAATCACCTAAGTCTTAATAAGCCTGAAAGCTTTATAAAATCGATAGTCTACCAAAATATTACTGAATATTTAAATATATAAATCCAGCTGTTACATACAGGAGATTTATATCTTTTTGATGAAGATTACCTGGAAGTACTTATCTCCCCTAGTGGAGGGTGAAAGAATAGCTTCTAAGGATATTCAGTCTTTAGATAGATATTTAAGGGGTGCCATGAAAATCAACCTATCACTGGGAGCGGCAGTAATAAGCCTAGCTTTGGGCTTGCCAGCAGAAGCCTCAACCTTGGGGCGGCAGACTGTTTTTGATTGGAACAACGCCGCTCTAAATGCAATAGTTAATACGAGTCCCGGTCCCACGGTGGCAGCGCGTGCCCTCTCCCTCCTGCATACTGGCATTTTCGATGCGTGGGCTGCCTACGACCCGGTAGCAATTGGCACTCAGCTTCCCAACCTCCAACGCCCTGACTCGGAGAACACCTTTGAGAACAAAAATGAAGCCATCAGCTTTGCCGCATACAGCACGCTAGTGGATCTGTTCCCAAACCAGGTGAGTTTGTTCGATAATGTACTTGCCAACTTGGGCTACAATCCCACTAATCCCACGAGTACAGCAGCAGGCATTGGTAACCAAGCGGCAAAGGCATTACTTGATTTCCGGCACAATGATGGTTCAAACCAGTTAGGTAATCTCAGTGCTTCTGGCATACCCTACTCTGACTACACCGGCTATACGCCGGTAAACCTTCCCGATACCATCACTAACACCAATCCCGCTACCATTATTGACCCGAATCGCTGGCAGCCGCTGGTACTCCCTGATGGTACTGTGCAAGAGTATTTGACTCCTCACTGGAACCGTGTGACTCCCTTTGGGCTAGCATCAGGTGATCAGTTGCGACCTACTCAAGGTCCCAAGCGGTACCCTGAGGATACGGAGGGGTACATAGAGCAGGCTGAGCAACTGATTAAGATTAGTGCCAACCTCACCGATGAGCAAAAAGCGATCGCAGAGTACTGGGCGGGTGGTTCCGGAACCGTAACACCACCAGGCTACTGGAATCAATTTGCTCAGGAGGTTTCAAACCGGGATAATCAGAACCTTGATGATGCTGTCAAGATGTTCTTTTCCCTCAATAACGCTATCTTCGATGCCAGCATCGTCGCTTGGGACGCCAAAATAGCATTCGATTCCGAACGACCCAATACAGGCATTCACTTTCTGGCGAACCAAAAGCTGTTTCCGAATGACGGCGTATCATTCCGAATCAATCCAGCAACGGGCGTCCAAGAAGTCTTCGCCTGGGCCGGTCCCAATCAGGGCAACCAATGGATTCCTGGTAAAGAGTGGGTACCTTACCTCGTAGTCACAAATCCTTTCCCCGATTTTGTATCGGGACACAGCACTATGAGTCCAGCTGCGGCTGAAGTTCTGAAGCGCTTTACAGGGAGCGATCGCTTTGGCTTTTCGCATACAACACCCGCAGGAAGCTCTGTTATTGAACCAGGAGGATTTGCCACTGATATACTCCTCAACTGGGATACTTTTACTGACGCCGCAAATCAGGCTGGAATCTCCCGCCTCTATGGCGGTATTCACTGGGAAGACGCGGAGGTAGTGGGGCAGCGCCTAGGGAGAGAATCTGCTGAGTACTCCTGGAACAAGGCACAATTCTATATCCAGGGTGGAAAGTCAGTGCCCGAACCCACTTCTACGTTCAGTCTCTTAGCGTTTGCTGCTCTAGGTGCAGGTTCAGTACTCAAGCGTAACAAGAAGACGGGCAGTGTTGAGGGGGAGTAGGCAGTAGGAGAGTCTCCACAGTTTCAACCGGGGGATTC
>CBDTXL010001109.1:0-2134 GCA_965364435.1 uncultured bacterium | reverse complement strand
CGCCGGTCATACCCCCAAGCCCACTCAAAGTTATCCATCAGACTCCAAAGGAAGTAACCTTTCAGAGGATACCCCTCACTGACGGCTCGATGAGCCGCCTTCAAGTGCTGCCGCAGGTACATAATCCGGTCAGTATCAATCACTTCCCCCTTGACATTTACTTCATCTTGTGCAGCACAGCCATTCTCAGTAATCAACACCGGCAAATCTGGACATCCAACAGTCTCATTAATATGACGAATACCCCAATAGATACACTCCGGTACGATATTCAGCCAAGGCATGTGCATCCGTGGGTAGCCATTGGGGAAGTCGAGGAACTCGTATCCCAGTTCGTTATCCACAGCCCGGACATAAGTGCCAAAGTAGACGTTAAAACCTAGGGCGTCCAAAGGCTGATGAATTGTCTCCAGGTCACCCTCTTGGATATCCGGTGCATCCGCCCCCAACTCCTCAAGCAGGACAGGGCTATAAACACCAGTGAGGGCAGGAAAAATGATGCCACCATTTTGCCCACAGCTAGGAAACGCCTTTTTCGCCGCTGCTACATGAACGGGTGACTCGTTAATCGGAACTGTTACGGCAAAGTTGTCTACCAAAGTAACCCAACAGGGAAGCGGTGAGGCGCTGCGGATAGCCTGACAGCCCAAACCATGAGCAAGTAAGGCATGGTGAGACGTTTGCCAAACCTCTTTCCTTGAGCTGACACGTTTTCCTGGGGCATGAGGGGGTTCTTGGTCAACGGAATAACTCAGGTGAGTAAAGCAGGAGATTTCGTTAAGGGTCATCCAGTGGGTGATGCGATCGCCTAATCGACTGACAACCGCTGTAACGTAGTCAGCATAGTCAAAAGCGATCTCCCGACTCTGCCAAGAACCGTATAAGTCTTCCAGCGCTTGAGGAGAGTCCCAGTGATACAAGGTGGCATGGGGGGTAATTCCGTAATCCCGCAGGCAGTCCACCAGGCGTTTATAGAAATCCACTCCTTGTTCATTGACTGCCCCACGACCATTGGGAATGATACGAGGCCAAGCAATGCTAAAGCGATAATGCTTGATGCCCAGTTCTGCCATCAACTGCACGTCTTGCTCGTAGCGATGGTAGTGGTCACAAGCGACGGCACCCGTATCGCCATTGAGTACTCGTCCGGGGGTAGCACTGAAAGTATCCCACACGCTGGGTTGGCGATCGCCAGAATCCACCGCCCCTTCGATCTGATAGGAGGCAGTTGCAGCACCCCACAGGAAATCCTCTGGGAATAAGTAACTGGTCACGCTGCTGTTCACTCAAAGCCTCCTTTTAAATTTGAAAAGCAATGGTTCATCTCTCCCAAGTGGTACGGGCGGTTTTAGTGGCATTACCCCACTACTAATTTAAGGGCGAACTGTAGTGGGCGTACCTATAGATAGAGGTTTGAGTCAGGCGATCGCGATTAAACTGTGAGAACTTCAAAAGCGATGCTGACCTGTAGTAATCCGGCAAAAGCACAATCCTAACTCTTCGTTAGGCGTATAATCAGGAAAATTCACACTGATTTATCGGGAAACAAAAAAGATGAATAAGTCTCAGTTTCATGATGAATTTACCCTCTCAGAAACAGCCGCAAAATTTGGGAAAAAGGCTATGGATTTAGGTCTGATTCCGAGTTTTGTTGTGCGATACTTCCCCGATAGTCAGCAATTTTACATTCCTGATGAAAAGGAAGGTGACCCTCTCACCCCAGAGCAGGCTTATCTGCGTCTCAAGAAATTAGTTGAACAATCTGGTCAATAACCAGTTCTCCTACCGTGGAATAAGAAGGTATGATGTAAAATTCTTCCTTTCTTGAGTCTGCAAGTGCTTCTCTGAAATTGCGTTGTTCTCAGCCTTGATCTATAATCAGCAGGCTTTCATTTAGTACCTTGATGAGGAAATTACAATGCTTTTAAAAGACAAGGAAACCGATAACTTAATAGAAATACTTGACGTTGAGGCTTTATTTAACCCGACTACACAGAGCGTTCCTGGACAAATTCAAGCCGGTCAAGAAGAGCAAAATCCCGCTTCTTTTGAGAAACAGAGTTTGAAGTTTCCCTCCGGTGAGAACCTACCGCGCTGTTGGATGGATGCAGATTATCAACACGCCTGAGTGTAA
>CBDTXL010001108.1:0-2135 GCA_965364435.1 uncultured bacterium | reverse complement strand
TGTAAAACCTTCATGTTACTTTCTTAAGCATATATAAGCTATGACTACATCCTCTAACTCCCGAGTTCCTGGTTAACTGAGTTTGGGCGATCTCCTTAGAGAGTCTCCCTCCCCGTACTAATGGGAGGGTTGGGGGGCAAAACAAGGGTATTTACGTAAGTCCTAAGTATGTTAAATCCCCACCCTGCTTAGGGTGCATCTCATTTTTGCAGAAATAATTTCTTGTGAGGTGGGCATCCTGCCCGCCCTTTAGCTTTGACAGGCAAGATGCCTATTCCACAAGAAAATGTATTTGCACAATTGGGATGCTCCCTCCTGCTTACGCGAGGATGGGGAGTATGTCAAAGTGATGTCCTATGAACACTATTGATAGAATTCAAAGATTGCTTAAAAAACCTCTGCAATGCTCTGATATAACTCAAGATTCTTATCTTTATTTTTGACAAAATAGCCTCATTTTCTTTGATTTTTTTACCTCCCCAATGAGAATCAAATGTATAAGTATCAGCATATCGATCTCTACTAACAACTAAAGGATGAACTATTTCCCAAATATCACTCTTTGCTCTGCCTGGTCGTCTAGTCTCACAAATAGTATGGGTAGCATCTGGTCCAAAACCAATATTTGAGATGAGATTCTCTCTCGGTATTATCGATAATCCACTCCGAGACTGACAGGCATAGTACCATTGCCAGTCCCATGTGTCTATGGCCCCATTAAATACACGCTCAAATATACTTGTCCAATATCTCTCCTCGTATATATCGTCATGGATCAAGCGAATCGTGCGCGATTCTTTAAATTTTGACCAGGTCTTCATATCTACATCATAGTATTGCCACGCTCTTCTCCAAGAAGCCCAGCCCCAAATATATGGGTATTTTGAAAAGTAATAGCTATCATTAGTTTTGTTTTCTCCGGATTTGAAATTTGTACCAGTAATATGCATGATTCTTTCATCATGTCGATAACGTTCAAGTAGGGTTTGACAAAACTTAAAGAAGGAGGGTGAAGGTAGGCAGTCATCTTCTATAATAATAGCTTCTTCAACATGAGTAAACACCCAGTCTAATCCACTTGAAACACGTTGCTTACATCCCAAGTTTCTCTCAGAAAAATTAGTAAAAACTTCACATTCCCAATCCACTTTTTCGATGACTGCTCTAGCTTTTTTGCATTTTTCAGCTTCTTCCGGAAAGCGTGGCCCATCTGCAATGACCAGCAGCTTTTTAGGTTTAGCTTGAGCAATTGCCTCAAAAACAACTTCTGTTAAATCAGGACGATTAAAAATTAGCAGAGCAACAGGTGTTGAAAGGGACATAAGCCGTTCTAGGAAGAATTTTGGGATTTTAAAGGCTCTACAAGATTGAATAGGTAAAAGAGGCACATCTCAGAGAGTTTTCAAAGATGCCTCTATTAAAAAACAGTAGAGTAAGGAAAGTTGTGACTCCCTTATATAGGGAGAAAGCCAATGTTGCTTTTTACCTTAAAATATGCACAGCTATCTCGGTGAACCCGTAAGATTAATTTAAGATTTTGCTTCTCTTATATTCTCTGCCTCCCCGGCATTCGGAACTGTTGGGAAACTTTCGCCGCGAAGGTCTAGCCATCCCCTTGGGTGCATCTTTATGCAAGACAAATTATATTCCATAAAGTAGACAGCTGTGGTATAATACTATGTTTTAGTGCTTTCAATGGGAGGCTCCAGTCCCGTTCGAGGTTTTTGAGGTGGCAGATGCGATCGCCCTGTTAAATGAGCAGAGAGGCTAGATCAACCAACCAGCTAAATGCTATATTCAAAAACGGAATGGCGAGCGTAGCCAAGAGGTTAAGGCAGTGGATTGTGGTTCCACCACTCGTGGGTTCGAGTCCCATCGTTCGCCCTGATTTGTCGAATCAAACTTTATTGGTCGTCCGGAACAGATTTATCATGTAGGACGACTAGTGGAGTTTTTGGAGAAATTAGCTGCTGAGAGAGGGAAAGCTGGGGGAGGCTGAGAATTTTTCTGATTTTTCAAGCAATAGCTCCCAATCGGTAGAGTCTACTTTGAAAGAGTGTCCCACTACAACAACATCCCGGCAATACAAGCCGTCATAAAACACGCCAGCGACCCACCAATGAGCGCCCGAACCC
>CBDTXL010001107.1:0-2137 GCA_965364435.1 uncultured bacterium | reverse complement strand
ACTTTCATCTATTATGAGCGATTAACGAGAGCTAGTTAATCCTGACGCGGAAGCGGATAAAACCAAAGTTACTACCTACTGCATTAGAAATATTGCCCAAATTCACAATTACCGCTCCGTCAGGATTGTTTGGGTTAGGGCAGGCATTCTTTGCAGGCAGCGGTGCCAAGGGTGAGAAGAAATTGCCCCCTACCGACGCCGTTCCAATAGTTGCCTGGATGGTGTCGGGAACAAACGTTGTTCCAGATGGAATCAGGTCACAGAAATTGACATTGTTGACTGAGCTATCCCCATCAGAGAGTAAATAGATGGTGTACTCAACTTCATCGTTGCTTTGTAAAGACTTCTCTGGCTCCAATTTATAAATTCCCACAGGGGACAGTTGAAACCAACCCGGTGCATTGTCATTCGCGTCAGCTGGGTCATCCACAAAGCTGCTGAAATTAATACCGCCCAGCGCCACACCGCCTCTCCTCACATTCGTAATTCGCTTCACCAGAAGCAGATTGGGTTGAGGAGGGGTAACAGGAATAACAGTTGCATCACTAACCACAGGGGTAGTTAGGTCATCGGTTGGGGTGGGGGGGAAACCGTTACCGGAGACAGTGCCTTGGTTTACTACTTGAGTGACGCCATTAGGAAGGGGATTGTTAATTTTGACCTGGAAAGTGACAGTAGCGGCATTGTTGGCACTTATTTGACCACTTGTTGCTGTGTCGGGGCTGTTAACCTCGGTGGCGTTCACAAAAGGCATAGTCCCACCTACATCTGGTACTGTCGTGCCGTTGACTTGGGTGGTGCCGGGAACGTAGGTGGTATTGGCAGGAATGGCATCTTGGAATTTGACGCTGGTGGCAGGGTTAGGGGTATTGTTGCTGATGGTGATGGTGTACTGAAGAATGTCCCCCGGTTTGGCATTCCCCTGGTTGTCGAGACCGTTGAGGTCTGTGACAGTTTTGTTTGGCACCACAGGACCAACAACTATAGTTGGATCTTGTGTTGTGTTGTTCGTTAAATCACTATCCCCTTCGGTTGAAACTTGAGCTTGGTTGGAGTAATTGCCAGGGGTTGCTGTCAGGTTAACGTTGAGCGTGATATCTGGGAGGCTGGTTCCCGGAGCGATCGCGGGACCATCGTAAACACAAGTCACCTCACTCCCAACCGCAGAGCAGTTCCAGTTAGTGCCTGTCGCCCCCGTAAAGTTGAAGCCAGCAGGCAGAGTATCTTTTATCACTACCGGACCATAAGTAGGACCTGTGGCGGTTGGCAGATTCTGCACCTTCAAGGTGTATGAACCGTTTCCTCCCTGAGAGAAATTGCCCGTATGACTCTTGCTTATCTCTAAATCCGGCAGAGGTGGAGTTTCGATAGTTTCAACCCGGAGATTGATCAGTTCATGAAAATTTACCCCTAATCCAGTGGAACTAGCAAAACCAAACTTGAAAGTGTCCGGTCGGTTTGGCGGAGTAGGAAAAGAGCTAAGAATTGTTTGATATGCCGAACCCGTCCCCGTCGGGTCTATTTCTAGCGTGATGGTGTTATTTGTATTGAGGGTAACCCTAACTCTCCTTCTTACGTTTGGGGCTGTGCGCGAAGTAGCGTTGGGGTTGTCCAAGCTGAACCCTCCAGGACGAGTAGACAAGGTACCGGAATTAGCTATGAAGCAATATCCTGTGAACTCACTACCCGGACCTCTGAGTGTTACTGAATCTTTGATCTGTGCTTGCGGTGGCGACACGCCCGGTCCACCACCGAAGGGAGATTGGGTGGGACAACCATTACCACGGCCTTCATAGTCATTCGCAAAATTGCCAAACTCATCGAGTCCAATACCTATATAGCCATTAGATAGCCCAGTTTTTACATCTGTACTTGTATTCTGGGCGTAGCCAAGGGCACCCCCCAATGCACCAGCCTCAGGGTTGGTTGTATTGCCATCGAACAAGAAGAAAGTTGTACCATCAGCTCCAGCTTTTTCGGCTACACCGCCTCCGTAGGCGAAGTAATCAAAGGTGATGATCAAGCCTTTAGTTGAAGGAATGGCGTAGTCGTAAAAAGCAAAAGCTTGTTTGTCGTTTATTTTCTCAGTTAGCCTTAGCACTCCCGAACCAGGAGGATCGGAAGTGGAAGCACAGTT
>CBDTXL010001106.1:0-2138 GCA_965364435.1 uncultured bacterium | reverse complement strand
GGTAATGGGGGTTTTTAGAACTGGTGGGAAACTTTCGCCACGCTGCACTAGGTATAAATCAGCGGCGGTTTAGAGCTGTTGGTCGGTTGGAAAGTTGAAACGTTGGAACGTTCTCTCAACCTTCAAACCTTCAAGCCTTCCAACGCTCTTCACTTTTTCTTATAGCGGTGGTGTCTTCAGCTACAGTACGTCCAGCTACCTTAGATAAAAATAGGGGTTTGGATGCTAAAAGGCAGCAACTGCCTGTTAACAAAGCTGATACATGAAACCCCGCATCATTGTCTGTGGTTTAGGTGGCACTGGATATAAAATTTTCTGTTTACTGAGGCAGCAGGGAGCGGCTGTTGTTGGTATCAGTAATCAACCTCTTCCTGATGAAGGGGATGATCTGGTTATTGGAGATTTACGGGCGGCTTCTACCCTGCGACGTGCTGGGATTAAGGAGGCTCAAACCCTGATTCTCTCCTGTAACGACGACGCCCTGAATTTGGCAATCCTCACCCAGGCAAGAGTTCTCAATCCTCAGATTCGCATTATTAACCGCCTGTTTAATACCAGCTTAGGCGATCGCTTGGATCAGACCCTTCCCGACCACGTCAGTATGAGCGTTGCTGCCTTGGCAGCGCCAGTGTTTGCCTTTGCAGCGCTGGGAAATGAAGCCATTGGGCAACTGCGGCTGTTTAATCAAACCTGGCCGATCTACGAAGAAGTCATCAAGGAAAACCACCCGTGGATGGGACGCCGATTGAGTGACTTGTGGGATGAGCGATCGCGGATGCTGATCTACTACCTGCCGGTGAAGGGTAAGGTTGATCTGGTATCCGCAGTGGTACACGGGCGAAAGTTGCAACCAGGCGATCGCTTGATTATTGGCATTCAGCCCAGTGTCCGCACCAGCCGTAAATCTCTGCTTCAAAAACTGCTCAAAGTCCTTACCAACCTGCGACAGTTCCAGAAACATGGTCAACCGCTCGTAGTGGTTACCTTCATACTACTGGTCACTATTTTCCTTTCTACCCTCACCTATACCTGTTTTGAACTCAATACCTCCTTTATTGATGCACTCTATTTTTCCGTTGGCATGATTACGGGTGCCGGTGGTAATGAGGCTGTGACAGAACAGGCTCCCGCCAGCATTAAATTCTTTACAGTTGTGATGATGCTAGTCGGGGCTGCGATCGTTGGTATTTGCTACGCCCTACTCAACGATTTTGTATTAGGAACGCGATTCAAACAGTTTTGGGACGCTGCAAGGGTTCCAGAGCGAAATCACTACATTGTCTGTGGGTTGGGCGGTATTGGTGTCCAGATTGTTAACCAACTTCATTCCCACGGACATGAGGTTGTGGTGATAGAACACGACCCCAACAACCGTTTCCTTAGCATTGTCCGTTCCTTGGGAATCCCAGTCATTCAGGCAGATGCCAGTTTGTCTGCGACTCTCACAGCGGCTAATGTCCAGCGAGCAGAAGCGCTCTTAGCTGTTACAAGCGACGATACACTCAATTTAGAAATTGCCCTGAGCGCCAAAAGCCTTGCACCCAAATTGCCAGTGGTTGTGCGTAATCAAGACCCGCAGTTTTCTCGTATGGTGCAACAGGTTTTTGAATTTGAAGCCGTGCTGTGTCCAGCGGAATTAGCGACTCCTTCCTTTGCGGCGGCGGCTTTGGGAGGGCGAATTTTGGGTAATGGGATGACCGGCGATACGCTTTGGGTTGCCTTAGCAACCCTAATTACACCAGAACATCCCTTCTGTGGACGCCGTGTCAAAGAAGTGGCAATGACTGCTGACTTCGTGCCACTCTATATTGAAACCAACTGTCAAACCCTTCATGGTTGGGATGTATTGGAGACTAGCCTCAGTGCTGGTGATGTTTTGTATCTCACGATACCAGCCTCTGAGCTAGAGCAGCTGTGGCGGACTTCCCCGTCTCAACTGATGGTCAGCTGATGGTATTGCTGCTTAAACCAAGTTGCGCTCAAAAACGCTGTTTTGGCTTTTCGACGATAACCACAGTAGACAGTACGCTCAACTAACTGAGATAAGCGATCGCGCGTTATCCCAAAATGCTATAGTCAAAGCCTAGTCGCAAGGGGCGACTACATTCGCTGAGCGAATTAGTCGTCGGTAGTTGACT
>CBDTXL010001105.1:0-2140 GCA_965364435.1 uncultured bacterium | reverse complement strand
CCATCCCATTGGTTCCAGCTGATTCTCGGATGGGATTAACAGTTGCTGAGTATCCGACTGTGTCTTGGTATATGCCTAAGACATCGGCATCGGCGGTGGAGTTTGTGCTATGGGATGCAACAGAGAATGAAATTTATCGAGCTAAGTATGCCTTAGCGAAGGACGAAGCAGGCTTAGTCCGAGACACTCCCAACATCATGAGCTTGACTCTTCCCGCCTTTGCTAGCCTTTCACCTCTAGAGATTGGTCAGGAATATCGCTGGGAGTTAGCGTTGATTAATGAGTCCAAAGAGCGAGTCGCAAGCGATGGCAAGATCAAGCGAGTGGAAGCTGACCCAACCCTTGAACTTCGCGCTCAGGAGGCAACTCCCCAAGAGCGTGTTGCTCTCTATGCAGACAAGCGACTTTGGTATGAGACATTAACCACTCTGCTTGAGCTAAGACGCGAAACCCCCAACGACAAAGAGCTGGAAGCTGCTTTGGACAGACTTTTCAAGTCTGCGGATCTCAATTTGGGGGGGATGAACATAATTTCCCAAAAAGCGGGTAATTAGAGCAAAGCTGCAACAAGCGTGCAAAGTAGCTGCGAAAGCCTCCAGACTTCATTCAGAAGAGGGATGTTAAGCCCTCTCCCTTTGTTGAACCATCAATTTAGGGAATTCTAAGGAGAAGAAGCTGATGCAACTGCCAGGGAAAGTCGCACTGATCACTGGTGCTGGTTCCGGTATCGGTAAGGCAGCAGCTCTGCTGCTGGCAAAAGAAGGGGCAAAAATAGCAGCATTGGGTCGGACTGAGGACGAACTCAAACAAACCGTTGCCCAGATACAAGACGCCGGTGGTGAAGCCATACCCGTGAGTGCTGATATCTCCCAGCCAAATGAGATGCAACAAGCCGTCCAACAGGTGGTGAATCAATGGGGGCGTATCGACATCGTCTTCGCAAACGCTGGGATTAACGGGGTCTGGGCACCCCTAGAGGAATTGGAACCCGAAGAGTGGGATAAAACGATCAACGTCAATCTCAAAGGCACGTTTCTCACCGTTAAGTATGCTGTGCCCTATCTCAAAAAACAGGGTGGATCTGTGATTATCACCTCCTCCGTGAATGGCACACGCATATTCAGCAACACGGGTGCTACAGCCTATTCCTGTACAAAAGCTGCTCAAGTAGCCTTTACCAAAATGGTGGCTTTGGAACTTGCCGAACACCGCATCCGCGTCAATGTGATTTGTCCAGGGGCAATCGAGACGAATATTGATGAAAACACTGAGCAACGGGATTTGGACGAAGTTCGCGAACCCGTTGAGTATCCAGAAGGAAGTATTCCGTTGACGGATGGCAAACCTGGCTCAGCTGAACAGGTAGCCCAGTTGGTGCTGTTCCTGGCATCCGATGCCTCCAGCCATATCACTGGCACAGAGGTTTGGATTGATGGTGCCGAGTCGCTGCTAATGGGCTGAAATACCGATCTCAGGCTAACTGTGAGCCAGCTGAACCTATTAGTTCAGTTAATAGGGTAATCAATCTAGGAGAGCAGGCTCTGATAAGTGCGATCGCCTTCCTTTGAAAATCTCTCATTAAGCGGTCAAGTTTTTGCTATGATGTCAAATGCAACTGTCGCGGATGTGGCGGAATTGGCAGACGCGCTAGATTTAGGTTCTAGTTCCGAAAGGAGTGAAGGTTCAAGTCCTTTCATCCGCATCTCAACTGAATAATGACGATTAGCACAGACTTATGGCAATCTAATCAAGACCTGGCACAAGCCTGTCTTGAACACCCTTTTGTACAAGGCATTGCCACTGGCACCCTTGACGGTGTCAAATTTGCCTACTACGTTGGTCAAGATGCCTTTTTCTTAGAAGCCTTTGCTCGCGCCTACAGTCTGGCGGCGGCTAAGGCTCCTGACTGGCAGGGATTTGAGGTCTTCCACGCGCTAGCCGGTGGTGTCCTGGAGGAACTCCGCCTCCATGAAGGCTATGCCGCTGAGTGGAGTGTTGACCTGGGAAATGTCGAACCAGCACCAGCAACGCGCCGCTACACCGACTTCTTAATGGCGACAGCCTGGGGAAGTGACGCTAGTTTAATCACTGTAGCGATGACACCCTGTATGCGTCTGTACGCTTTCTTGGGTCAACAACT
>CBDTXL010001104.1:0-2140 GCA_965364435.1 uncultured bacterium | reverse complement strand
ACTGATGATATCCTAGGTAACCCCAGGCTAAAGGAGCGATCGCACTTTTGGGGTTCTCGAAGTACTGACTTTTACACAACCCTTCTTCTTGAAAAACTGACCAAACGCTGTTTGCTCTCTTTAGCAGTAACCCAAACGTAGTTAGGGTTAACGCTACTGATGGATTTTACGGCAATTGGAAATCAGTAGGTTTGGGAGTATATAGTGAGGATTTGTACTATGAAAAATGCTAATTTATGCAAAATCTGCCTTCTCCCGTATGCCCTAGCTGAGTTATTTGATGAAGTGATTCAAAAGGGTTACATCACCCTTGCAGACCGTTATGGATTGATGGCAGCACTATTGAGTAATTCTCTCAGCGAAGAAGAAAACGACTCGATTAATCGCCTGCTGCACTTTGTACGCCGAGGACGGCTGAAGGTGGTGGATGAACTTTAGGACAAAGCAGTATTTTATCTGACAAACTTCTGGCGTATACGCGAGACAAAAATATCCACCTCTGGCAAATTCAGCCGCGTAGCGAACACAGCAAAGACGCCTAAGCCAACTATCGCAGCTACACTCAGCTGCACTAGCTGCACTAGCAATGCATGGGTACTCCAAACTTGTTGAAAGCCCCAGTTGACACCCCAACTGGCTAATCCAGCCACAAAGCTTCCAGCCGTTAAACCCAAAAAAGGCAAACTCCACTCTCGCCAGGGCAATCCGTGCAACTTACGATCCAACAACCAAAGCAGCGCTATGGTTGAGGTAAGGTTCACTCCCACGGTTGCCAATACTAAACCAGGGGCACCGAAAGGCTTGACGAGAATATAATCCAGCAAGCCATTGAGGAAAATATTCACGATACTGATGCGAAAGGGCGTCTCACCATCCCCCAAAGCGTAAAACACTCGCACCAAGACATCGCGCCCTAAGTAGACAAACATCCCGATGCCATAAGCGATCAGTAATGAGGCAACAAGCTGGGAGGCTTGATTCTTGAAGGCTCCGCGCTCATAAACGATTTTGACAATTGGGACAGCGAGCGTTACCATCAAGGCACTTAAAGGCAGCATAGTAATCGCTGTGAGCAGTAATCCCTGACGAATCCGTACCTTTAGCTCAGGCCAATTTTCCGGAGCAGCCAGCCGGGAAAAGACGGGTAGTAGTGGCACTAAAATTACATTTGAAATAATTCCCAGTGGTGTTTGGACTAATAGCCCTGCATAACTCATGGCAGCAGCAGCGCCTTGGATGGTAGAGGCGAAAAATAAATCAGTGTAGACATTAATCTGCAACATCCCCGATGAAAGGGTTGCTGGCCCCATTACCCTGAGAACTTCATCGACTCCAGGCAGCTTCCAGTTAAACCGCAGGCGTAACGTACCCATGCCACTGCGCCACTGGGCACCCAGTTGAACTAACCATTGCAAGATTGCTCCGCTCAATGTGCCCCAAGCCAAAACCATTCCACCCAGCAAGACGTATTTAGGAGCGGTGATTTGGCTGCCCAGTTGTAGGGCTAAGATGCCCAGTCCACCGATGAGGGTAATGCTGGAGAAGAGGGGGCTAACGGAGGGTAGCCAGTACATATCAGCGGCGTTGAGGGTGCCAAAGCCAATCCCGATGAGTCCAGCAAGGACAGCCATCGGAGCCATAATCTGAAGTTGTTGAATTGCGATCGCACGCACTTCTGGACGTAACCCAGGCCCTACTAAGTCGATGAAGAATCCTGAAAACAGAATCAGAACGATCGTGACTAACAGTAGAATCGCTCCCACTAGCGTTGTGATCGTTTCGACGATGGGACCGGCTTCTGATTTGTCACGCTTGGCAAGTACACTAACGATCGCGCTATGAAAGGGTCCATTGATGCCACCGAGTAAAATCAATAAAAAACCAGGAATCACATAGGCGTAGCTGTAGGCATCAACCGCTGCCCCGACACCAAAAGCAGCAGCGATCGCTTGTTGACGCACCAACCCAAAAACTTTACTAATCAGCGTGGCGACTGCCACGATTCCGGCAATTCCAGACAGGGAACGAGCGGTCTTCTGCGTATTTGACACGAATACTTAATAATTACTCCAGTGACTCATAATATGTGATCCTGAAGTTGCTCCAAATTATCGGGAGTGTTTTTTTCCCTCAATCGCTG
>CBDTXL010001103.1:0-2141 GCA_965364435.1 uncultured bacterium | reverse complement strand
TATCGAGGATTCTGCAACAGAGATAGTTGAGCCAGACGTAGTGCTTCAGCCTTGCTAACCTTAGTGCGGACTAACTCTCGGTAGAACTGACTCATCAGGAGGGCGCTGCTCTTATCGTCTATAGACCATAGGGAAGCAAGAGTACTGCGGGCTCCAGCTCGCACTGCTACTCCCGCCAGTCCCAAGGCAGCCCGCTTGTCTCCAGTCGCTGTTTGGCAGGCGCTGAGGACGAGTAATTCGATCGCATTGGGTCGGCTTTGATCTGTGACTCGAAGTAAGTCATCTAATTGGTTGGCATTGAGGCGACTATCCCAGGTGAGAATAAACGTATCATCAGCTTTGGAACTGAACTGACCGTGAGTTGCCAGATGTACCACCGGGAAGGGAAGCGAGTTGATTTTATTTTGGAAGGCTGTAATCGTAAACTCCTCATTGAGGAGCCTGGTGCTGGGCACTTCAGAATTAATCTCATCCAATTCAAGCGCCACATTGCTGAGGGCAGAAAAACCGGGTCGTGCTTCGCTAACTCCGGCAGTTAGAGCCTTTAACTGTCCCCGTTCTAAAGATTTGGGGCTTAGTAACTGCAATCCTGGAGTCAATGCTACAGCATACTTTTGGACAAGGTACTGTTGACCGTCGTACAGAGCGGCCATTGGAATGTTCCGTAAAGAACCATCCAGGACAAATACCAAAGTTTTGACTCTGCTTTTCGCTAAGTCTGCTTCAGCCGGTCGGATCAGCCAATCATAGACCTGCTTGGACAAGGGCTGAATCTCTAGAAGCGTGTAAGGTTTTGTTAGTTGCTCTCGCAGCTGCTTGAGGATTCTTTCCACATCCCCCTGATCTACAGGAATCTTGTAGTGACGTAGGGGTTGTTGAGGTAACTTGAGGATAACTTCTAACCGCTCTGGCAAAATAATCGGATAGATAGCGGCTGCTGTTGGATCGTCTTGATCAATAACTTGGTCAATTTGTACGGCTTTTCCCTCCAAACAAGCCGCTCGAAAAAAGTTCTCCAGTTCAGCCAGTTGGAGAGATTCAATGACTGAACGGGCTTGGATTAGGTTTTGTTGACTCGGTTCCCCCTCTCGGTTGGGAGGGGATTGCAAGAGTAAATCAACGAGTTGTCGATAGATAGGCTCTACTTCATCTCGAAAAGAAAACTGAATCTCTGGATTGATTGCGACTAAATCACTGCGGAGAGACTGGAGGGTTTTGATGGTTTCAGTGTAAACAGCGATCGCTTCTTTCTTATTTCCAGTCGCTTTCAGCAGGCGTCCCAGTTGCCATTGCCAACGATAGGCAATATCTGGCGCATTGTTCGCCTGGGCGATGAGCAGGGCTTTCTCCGTGAGGTCTTGAGCAATGCTCAATTGCTGAGTTTGCTCGTACAGTCCACCGAGATGTCCAAGAGCATAAGCTTCTGCTCGCTGGTCTTTGATGCTTTTGGCTTGTTGGACAGCACTGGCTAACAGCTGACCGATTTCTGTCCATGAGGGACTGCTGAGAGTGCTAGTCTGTTTGAGACGAATCAGACTCTGGGCTAAGTTAATCCCTGCGTAGACAGCCGTCCGACTGGGGGGATAGGGGCAGGTTTCAATACTACTCGTACAGACTAGTTGGGGTTGGATTTGAGACCACAACGCTTGGGCAGCGCTCAATTGCTGAGTGTCCAACAACAAGCTCAGTTGATTCAGTTGTGCCTGGTTTCGCAGGATTGGTGAAGTGGATGCGGTGGCAGCTTGTTGATAAAACGCCAAAGCAGCTTTGGTGTCCTGCTGGGCACGAGCGGTGTTCCCTAAACTCAGGAGGATGGCACTGATGTCTGAAGGAGATTTTAGTTGTTGGGCTACAGCTAAACTTTGCTGTAAGACTTGTCGGGATTTGTTCAAATCACCCACCATTCGGAGCGCATTACCGAGGCTACGCAGCCCTGTAACCTTAATGGGAGAGTCGGGTTGATTTTGGAGGGTTTGTTCTACCTGGGTTAACGTCTTGCTAGCCTGACGGTACAGCCCCAACGTTTGCAGGGCTTGGACTTGGTTTATCAGACTGCCAGTCATCCCAGCCTCGTCGCCTGCTTGAGCATAAGTAGCGGTGGCTTGCTGCCAGGTGTTTAGGGCAAGTTCCGCTTGTCCTAG
>CBDTXL010001102.1:0-2146 GCA_965364435.1 uncultured bacterium | reverse complement strand
AGTTAGAGTAACGCCCCTGAGAGTCATAGTTTTTAGCCCAACAGCGTTCTAGAAGTTGAATTCTGTAGAGATAGGCGAATAGACTAGGATTGAGTACCAGTTTAGTTGTGGAACTAAAGAGCGGCTGGTTGAGAAATTGCCAAAGAGGGAACCTAATCTTGATGTCTTTTGAATCCATGTGAGGAAATTTTACAGAACCATTGTGAAAGAGATTCGCAGCCTGCATCAGGTTTACCCATCAAGGGTTGGTGAGTTAAACCTTGCCACAACCTGTAGTGAATTTTTTGGGGGGAGAATTACGGAATAAGGGCACAGTTTTCGACCAATATCTGTAGTTTCAAGAGAAGCCGGGAAAGTGCCACGACACACTCATGGAGCAAAAATCCTCCTTAAGAGGGATGCAAGAAAGGACAAAAGGAAATTCTGATATGTTCCTTAATGGCATGTTAGCGAAAGATTAGGGGCGATCGCTAGCAGCTAACTCTCGCGCTTGCTTAATCCATCCTGCCACTTCATCCACACCAGGGCAGAGGTCTCTCCGCTGCATCGTTGCCACCTGTAGTCGTAAAATTTGTTGGTGCAATTTGTGGGCAGGAGTCTGAGCTAGCTGGGTTACAGAAAGGATACCAGCGTGCAGCACTAGTCCGCAGTAGTGGCAGCCGATGCCCGGTAGGCGAGCCAAATCTGCCAGGGCAACCCATTTGTTTACATACTGAGACTTGATTTGCAGCTGATTTGCCAGCGCGTGCCTTGATTGCACGGTGCTGGCTTTTTTAAGCAGTTGCCCAGTTGTTGTAATGCCCCATTCTCGTAGCTTGGATTGATCCTGAACGCTCAATCCAGGCAGTTGCTCAATTGACCAGTTACGCGGTTGGGTAGCGCTTTGATGAGTTTTTGGTTTGGGATACATCCGGACTACCTGGGAAATTTGTCTATATTGATATTCTGACGAAAGTTAGATTTTCGGTTAAGGGGGGGAAGGGAGCAGACAAAACTTCTAAAATCTATCTTGGTCGAGAGTTTCGACTTAATCCCTAATTTCTAGGAGATCACGGAGCATTAGCGTACCCAATGACAGATGAAGCAGACCGACTGCTGACACAAGGGTTTGAGCAATATCAAACGAGTCAATTTGAGGCGGCATTGCAGTCTTGGCAACAGGCACTAGCTATCTATCAAGATATCCAAGACCGCCACTGGGAGGGAGCAATTCTAGGAAACATCGGGGCGGCTTACTCTGCTCTGGGAGATTTTGCACGGGCGATTGATTACCAGCAGCAGCGTTTGCTAATTGCACAGGAAATCAAAGACCGTCAGGGGGAGGCGCGGGCACTAGGAAATCTAGGGGCTACATACCATGAGTTAGGAGATTTAACACAGGCAATTGAGTATTATCAGCAGTATTTGGCAATCGCACGAGAAATCCAAGACCAGGAGTGGCAGGGAAATGCGCTCAGGAATCTGAGACTTGCTTATCAGGCTTTAGGAGATGAAAGCAAAGTCAGCCAGTACTACCAGCAGCATTTAGTAATGGTGCGGGAATTTTTTGTAGGCGCAAAAACAGTTGATTTTTCTGAAACCGCGAAAATGTTAGGCCTAAATCCTACTAGCGATTTTGCTGGAAGCGACTTGAGGGGTATCAATCTGCGCTGTGCTGATTTTAGAGATGCTGATTTGAACCATACCAATATTAGTGGCACCGACTTGGCGTTTACTGACTTTAGTCGAGCTAACTTGAGCGGTGCTGACCTGAGCCATGCCTGCCTGAGTAATGCCAATCTACGCGATGCTAACCTTAGTGGTACCAACCTCACTGGTGCTGATTTACGGACTAAACTGCCTCGTGCCAACTTAAGCGGTGCTAACCTGAGTGATGCTAATTTATCCAGTGCTTATTTACCAAGTGCAAACCTAAGTGGCAGTGATTTGAGTCGTGCTATTCTGAGTTATGCTGACTTGAACCGTGTTAACTTCAGGGGTGCTAACTTGAAAGGCGCGGATTTGACCCATGCTGATTTAAGCGGTGCGAATGTGGATAAGGCTCGATTTGGAGGGAATTCAGGATTGTCTGAGACGATGAAGAGCCAACTGCAACAAAGAGGCGCGATTTTTGAGGATAAAGAATTGAGATCTGGTCAATAGGTCT
>CBDTXL010001101.1:0-2150 GCA_965364435.1 uncultured bacterium | reverse complement strand
AACCCATAGCCCCCGGCCAGACTGCTCCATGGAAAATCCATAACGCTCTGCCTTTCCGCAGGTTTAATGATCCCCGCCCTCACAGGATTGAGATGAATGTAATCCCACAGTGTCTCGTAGTAACCGGTCTGTTCGCCTTCTATGACTACAGACTTGTAGCGATCTCCAAAAACGCGACCCCATTTTCGGTGGCGAACATTAAAGCGGCGGGTCACGGTATTTTGCAGCCATCGCATTCCATGGGCCAAATTCGCCTCGGGCGTCTGGATAAAGAGATGGTAATGATTGCTCATTAAGACCCAGGCATGAACCTTCCATCCTGTTCTCGCGCATGCCTGGCCCAATGCTTGCAGAAAAAACCTTCGGTCATCGTCATCAAGAAAAATATCTCCTCGCAGATTGCCGTGCGCCATGACGTGATAAAAAGCGCCGGGAAATTCAATGCGAAGACTTCGAGCCATTGCGCGATCCTACAAACACCAATGCAACCGGTCAACTGTCAATTTTTGCACACTGACCCCTAGTTTCTTCCGTAATTAAGATAAAAATTGTGCAATGCGCGGACTGACCCCATTTACTCTCTGACCCCATTTACTCTTTTCAGTTGGTTCGAGGCCATTGGGGTGGTTGCGAGATCCGCAACCACTGGGTGCGCGATGCCATCTTCGAGGAGGACTCCACCCGCTCCATAAACCTCAACCTCAATGGCAATCTTGGAGTCCTGCGCGCAGCACTCATCGCGCTAAAATCCCGAATTGCCCCGGCCAAATCCTGGCCTTTCATCCCGGAGCTTTCCTCCATGAAAGTCTCCCTCCCCTACAACATGATCTGCAAAAACCGCTACAAATAAAAATGCCGTGCATTTCAGTCGCGAGCCTCTATTCGCTCGATGAGTGCGTCAACCTTTCCTGCAAGGACTGCTTGGTCTTCTTTAAACGACTTTAATAACTGGAGTGTTTGATTAAGAAATTCTTTCTGCTTCTCAGGGCTCTCAGTAGGGAACCCTCCATCGACAACACTGCCCAACAAAGAAAGCATCAATATTCGGACCTCTTGGCTATCATCAGAAATAAGATGAACTATCAAGGGTAGGTAAACTTCTGTTGAAAAATAGAGCGGAAATTGACCTAAAAGTTCAGCAGCAAGTAACCGATCCGCTTTGTTCTCGAAATAAATTAGGCGTCGTGTTTCCGCTCTTATTTGATCAGGAGTAAAATTAATGTAATGATGCCAGGACAAGTCGCCATTCGAAGCAAGAAATGATGAGCAAATGAAAACTAAGGTTATGATCGAGATCCGAGTATTCATTATGGATATCTTCCGCTCCCAAATTCAGGCAAATAGTTCCCATTTGAATTATATCTGGTAGGTCCGTGTCCGTCTCTTGCCTCGCGACCGATTATATTTCCAGCCCGGGTTCCTCTATTCTCGAACGCATCCCCCCTGCTATCATTTGCATCAACCACGCCGAGGCACGCAGGATCTGGATTTCCGAAGGCACGTTCCAGAGCATGCTGAATCTCGTGAGCGAGTGTACGATGCCCCCATGAATTATTGTCGTTAAGTTCAACCCTGATACTCCCATCTGGCCAAACGCGTGTCATGCCTTGAGTTCTCTCAGAGAGTTGAAAATTGGGAAACTCAGGCCCAATCTGGATATTTCTGATGGACGACTCTGCAGCACGAAGCATTCTTTGACCGCTCGGTGTGCTATTCATTACCTCATAGTTATTTCGATAATTATCCCAGAACTGCGCATCACCACCGCCACGGTATGTGATTTCCAGACCAGAAGGATCACTCCAGTTTACTGGATCATTTCCGCAATACCTATAAAAATTTAAATCCCCGGCAGCGAAATCAATCGGATCAATTTGCAGAAACCTTCCTAGCTCCGGGCTGTAGGCGCGGGCGCGGTAGTGGAGCAGGCCTGTCGTCCAGTCCATTTCGCGTCCGGTAAACGTCCAGCGGTTTCCGACTTGCGAAGCACTCACCACCTGCCCTTGGGCATCCCGCACGGTGGCAGCTCCGAACACGTCGTAGCTGTAGCTCTCCACCACTGCTCCGGTGGAATCCGTAAGCGCGATCACATTGCCGAGCGTGTCTTGGTGATAATACAACACCGCCCCTGTTAGGTGATTCACCCGCGC
>CBDTXL010001100.1:0-2152 GCA_965364435.1 uncultured bacterium | reverse complement strand
CAAAGTCCCCTTTACAGAAATTCCCCTCGCTGTTGAATGGGGAAAGTTTTTACAGCAGGAATTGCAACGCTTACGTCTGGAACCCGCTGAGTAGGATTGTAGTCAACGGTTGAGGGAGTGAAGTTTTACTCCGGTAAAAACTAACCTCCCTACCGGAAGTGGGTGAACGAGCTTTTCAGTGCTTTTAATAAAACGTCTTATTACAATACTCAGTCTTGTCGGGCTGCTCAACGCCTGTGCTTCTCAAACCAACCAATCTTCCAACGCGGCTGATAGTACAGCTAATTGTCCAAAGCCTGTCGCTTCCTTACCTGAAGAGACGTTGGAGGTTAAAACCCAGAAGAGAACCTATTACTACGAGCATTTTGACTACCGCCCTCAAAAAATTGTGGCAGATGCCCATACAGTTAGGTTTCAGGCGCGAGAGTACGATTTTGTCTTCTGTCGGGACAACAACACTTGGACAGTTCAGCCCGGTACCCTCACAAGCCAGTCAGTGCCACTGAATCCAACGGCAGAGATTGACTTAGCTAATCCACAGTTAGAAACTATTAACTTTAAGGGGAAAACCTATCAGTATCGAGTCGTTTTGGAGCCTAATCCTTTTCCAATAGAAGATCCACAAAGACCAGAACCTGAAAAAGTCATATTTGAGCTGATTTCTCCTGATGGTACGCCCACTAGACAAACGCTCTACACGCTTGAGGATGTTCGGCAGGCGAAGGTTGGCTCGAAGCTGGGTTTTCCACGCATTACAGCAGCAACTATTCATGGCGATCGCATCTCGTGGGCTGTTGCCTCAGAGCAAGGAGAAGGGTTTAATGGTCTAGCCACCCTCATCAGTTACGACCCTCAAACTGATAAATTAGCCGTCATTCAGCCTGAGAAGATTCAGGGACAACAGATTACAGATTTAGTAATTACGGGAGACTCTAGCGACCCCACCTTCTGGATGGGAACGATGGTGAGTGGCGAGGGCAATGGCTTCTTGCCAGGACTGGGACTTGTCGCTTACCGTCCCGACCCGCAAAACCCCAACTCTGGCTCCCTAACATCCTACAACGTCCACAATAGTCCCCTAGTCGGCGCGATTCCCGATAAACTCAAGCTAGAAAAAGATACGCTCTGGGTGGGTACGAGGAATGGAGCCTGCCAGTTGAAGTGGCAAGCCGTTGACAATCCTGAAAATTGGTCTTGTTGGCGATTTGCGGCAATGGCGAAACTACCAACTGAAGGTGTCCCACTCTACAGTGGTTTAACAGAAAAGACTCGCGCGATCGCGCTTTCTCCTGCTAAGGATCGAGAAACCGTAGAAGTACTTTGGTGGATGCCTGTAAATTATCAGACTCGCGAAGGTCGTTACGAGGTAAGGCATCCCGAAGGCTTCACATTCACTCTTAATGACCAGGGTGCCTATGTTCTACCCCCGGACATTAGGGAAAAACTGGCAAAGTGGCAAGCTGAGACTCTTCCCTTCGATTGGGTTGGTCGTGAGTGGCATTGGAATGGTTCGCGCTTTGTCCGAGGTTTAGATGAAGTCGCTCAGAATGCTGTTAGTAGTGGTCCTAGAGGGATTGGTTACAGTGCCGTTGCTAACAGTCAAATCAATTGGAAGGCGATTCGAGGCGACTTGGACTTACTCAACCTCTCCCAAAAATCTACTAGCGTGAAGTATTACTCCGGCTGGGTTGATGAGGAGAAGCTTAATCCTTACCCGACCGTTATTCCTCAAGAACGACCAACAAATCCTCAACCAAATCCTCTAGATGCGATCGCCAAGCAACTCCAAACTCAATAGCCTAGCACCTTGATTGGGTTTACCTGACATAAATAAGTAAAAGTGTCAGATTGTCTGGTTGAAAGAACTTTCACGTTAACTTGCTACTGTTGGAGTAGGTATGTATAGCTAGCTATGGGTCACAAAAGCCATGTTATCCTTTCCTATAATTTTACCCACTTTTACTACAGTTTCGTCAATACTTTTGTAACTAGCTGTCTACCTTGCTGTATATTCCCCTCGGATGAATTCTTACATGTAACTTCTATCTATGGCACGATGGAATTATCCCTAACTTTCTTTACTCTTAAGTAGAAACATAAACGCTGCACTATGCTGTTGTAGTTTATCGGTCAAAGCGCTTCTTCTCAAAAG
>CBDTXL010001099.1:0-2156 GCA_965364435.1 uncultured bacterium | reverse complement strand
AGCTTGTCAATATATTGCATCAACTCCTTGATTAGAGGTTTAACATTCTCCCACAAAAAGCGGGACGTTAGTTTTTCGTCTCTCAAATAACGATTGATTCGATCATGACTGATGGCTTCTAGATGGTCAGCTAAATTCCTAAGAGGATATCGGGTTGGCGATAAGCCCGAAGGGCATAGCGCAAAGCGCATCGCGTGCGATAGTTGCGTAAGTCCTGTCCATTCAAAGAGTGGATGGGGAGGAACTTACCCACCGACTGGCAATGGGCATCCGCCACCCAGTGCCAAAGGCACGGTCAGTAATCTTCAATCCCGGAGGTGCTTGTCTGCGCTTAAATTCAGAACGCGCCACCATCCGCACTACTTTGTCTACCACAGCTGGGTCGTGACCAGCAGCGATGATTTGAGCAGGTGATTGGTGGTCTTCAATCCATCGGTTGAGAATGTCGTCGAGGATGTCGTAGGGGGGTAGGGAGTCTTGGTCAACTTGACCGGGTTTGAGTTCAGCGCTGGGGGGTTTGGTGAGGATGTTGGCAGGGATGATTTCTTTTGGGGTATGGGATTGAAGGGTGGAGGTTGCTTTGCCTTCGCCGGAACCTTCAAGTTGCAACTTGCTAACCTGTAATCTTTTAGCAGTCCCCAGTCCTCTAGTATTAAGCCACTTGCATAAGGAGTAGACGCGGGTTTTGGGAACATCGGCAATCACGGCTAATCCGCCATTCATATCACCGTAGAGGGTACAGTAACCCACTGCCATCTCTGACTTGTTGCCAGTCGAGAGGAGGAGATAGCCAAACTTATTGGCGATCGCCATCAATAAGTTGCCCCGAATCCGCGATTGAATATTCTCTTCGGCAAGACCAAACTCTGTCCCAGCAAATAGCGCTTCTAATGTCTGGTCGTAACCTTGCATCAATTCCCCAATCGGCAGGGTATGAGTCTTAATGCCTAAGTTTTCAGCGAGGGCATAAGCATCTTTAAGCGAGTGGTCGGAACTATAAGGCGAGGGCATGAGGACACCCAGCACATTCTCTGCCCCCAAAGCTTCAGTTGCGATCGCGGCAACTATTGCCGAATCTACCCCACCACTTAGACCAATCACAACCTTGGTAAAGCCACACTTACGGGTATAATCACGAACCCCTAGTACCAAGGCTGACCAAATTTCCTCGTCTTCGCTTCCTGGTGCTGGTGCCACTGAGCCATGATCTAAATCCTGCTCGTGTTCGTCAAATTCCAGTATTACTAAATCTGTCTCAAAAGCATGGGCGCGACACAGCATTTCACCCGTGCTATTGAAGGCAACACTGCAACCATCAAAAATCAGGTCGTCATTGCTCCCCACTTGATTGGCGTAAACAATAGGTTGCCGGTAACGAACAGCACTATGTCGCAGCATTGCCTCTCGCAGTCGTTGCTTACCGCTACGGTAGGGCGATGCTGACAGGTTCACCACGATGTCTACACCCAGTTCGGCTAAGTCCGCAATTGGATTGATGGCATAGTTACGTTTGCCCCAAAACTCTTCATCGTTCCACAAGTCTTCACAGATGGTGACACCGATACGGAGCGAGTTTTGACTTGTAGAGGCGGACACCCGTGCGCCCGTACTAGAGTTTGGCGTTGAAGAATCGGGAATTGTTTCTCCTGACTCTTGACTTTTGACTTCTGACTTATCAAGAGCGAGAGTAAAGGAGTTACTCTGAAGACCCGGTTCAAAGTAGCGGTATTCATCAAAGACATCGTAGGTAGGCAACAGTCGTTTGTGAAAAATCTGCTGCACCCTGCCCTGTTCTAGTAAGGCGATACTGTTGAATAGAGGTTTGCCACCGGCAACGTGGGCATCAGGATTCGGTTCCACTGTTCCTACCAACACTGCCAACTGCGGCGGTAAATCCTGTGCCAACTGTTGCAGGGTAGTTGCCATTGACTCAACAAAACTCGGATTGAGCAGTAAGTCTCGCGGTGGATAGCCACACAAAGATAGTTCCGGCGTCAACAAGAGACGGGCACCCTGATGCGCTGCTTGTTTTGCAGCGAAAAGAATCTGTTGGGCGTTGCCAGTGAGGTCACCTATTGTAGGATTGAGTTGGGCGATCGCAAGTTTCATGGTTGTTCGTTGTTAACCTGAGTTCGAGGTAAGAACCCGGTTTGCTG
>CBDTXL010001098.1:0-2156 GCA_965364435.1 uncultured bacterium | reverse complement strand
ACCGGACCAAGGATTGCTCCGAAGACAAAGCCTCCCGCATGTGCCCAGTAGGCAACACCCCCACTTTCCATCCCGACATTCGCTGGTGCCTCCAACATTGCAATGCCGTTGAAGGCTTGCTGCAAAAACCAGAAACCGAGGAAAAAGATTGCCGGTACTCTAACGGTAGTGATAAAAAAGCCCAGAGGAATTAAAGTCACAACCTTGGCAGCGGGGAACTTAAGAATATAAGCCCCCATCACACCTGCGATCGCGCCACTGGCACCGAGGGAGGGAATTGCCGAGTTAGCCGAGAAAAACCACTGGGCTAGAGCCGCTAAAACGCCGCAAGCCAGATAAAAAATTAAGTACTTGACGCTACCTAGTTCCTCTTCAATATTGTTGCCAAAAATCCACAAAAACAACATATTAAACCCAACATGTGTGAACCCAGCATGCAGGAACTGCGATGTCACCAATGTCAGCGCCTCCGGCACCGGCTGATTAACTGGAATACCATTAAAACTGGCAGTGAGTTCCCTCGGCACGACAGCAAAAAGGTGGAAAAATCCATCCAGCTGGGGCGGCATCAAAGTTAGCTCATAGATAAAAATCAAGATATTGGCGGCAATCAGTGCGTAAGTGACATAAGGAGTGATTGTTATGGGATTTTCGTCACGTAGGGGAACCACAGGTGTTTTTCCTATATATATTAAAAAGCAAAGAAAAACGATAGCTTAATTTGTCTTTACTTGACTGCCAACTGTGGATAGATTTCTGGCGCACTGCTGACTCAAAGAATTATTTCCAGCAGGTTATTGAAACCATAGTCGCCTAAATCTAAAGAAAGATTACTTTAGATAGACGAAGGCGTCACTAGCGAGTAATATACTTCCTAAGTAAGTGGGTAGCCTAATTTTTTCCAGCTATTGACCCTAAGAGAAAGTCAAGAGTTGGAGGAGAACGGAGGAACCAATTTTTGGGGCGAATCTCAGTCGCGTGGGACAGACACCTTCCAGTCTGAGCCCGTCAGCTAACTCCGTCGGCAATGGGAGGAGTACCTTTGACATTAGCTTGATTTAAGCCGTTGTCCTTGGGGTCTCCTAGCGGGTATTGCTGTCAACTAAGGCAATATAACCTATCCGTTTCTTGACCCACCTCACCAACCGTTACAAGTACAAAGAGGTTAGGAATGGCAATTACTAATCGTAGTTTCTTTAGTTACGTGGACTTTTTCCCGGCTGACAAGTTCAAGTTAATTGGAGAGTGTGCAGGCAAAAAACTTTTACTCATTGGTAGAGCCAAAGCCTACGGCGATCCAATTGTCGCAACCTGCCAAACTGACGAACCCAGCAAGGAAGATTTATCCGCATCTGATCTTTACGAGTTGATGAAGTTTAGCCACGAACCAATCAATCTGACCGAAGCCATTTAGGTGAAGTACCGCTCTTGAACCACTGTCGCTCTCAAGAGCGGCTTCCAGCTTCATCCCTAAAAAATCAGGGTCTAGAGTCGGAAGAAAACAATCCCAGCACCGGGCCAAGGATTGCTCCAAAAACGAAGCCGCCGATGTGTGCCCAGTAAGCAACTCCGCCATTCTCCATACCGATGCTGCTCTCGACATTCAAACTAGCGATGCCGTACAAGGCTTGCTGCACAAACCAAATACCCAGGAAGAAGATTGCCGGAATGTCGGGGAAGGTGATGAAGGGACCAAGAAAAACTAAGGTACGGATTCTGGCAGTGGGAAACCTGAGGATATAGGCACCCAACACCCCAGCGATCGCACCACTGGCACCGAGTGAAGGAATCCCCGATTGGGTTGAGAAAATCCACTGAGCCAAAGCCGCCAAGGCTCCACAAGCAATGTAAAAAATCAAGTACTTAACGTGACCCAGCTGGTCTTCAATATTGTTGCCAAAAATCCACAAAAACAGCATATTACCGAAAATATGGGCGAAACCACCATGTAGGAATTGTGACGTTACTAGCGTTAGCGGTTCCGGCACTGGCTGATTAACTGGAATACCATTCAAGCTTGCTGTTAGCTCTTTGGGAACAACGGCATAAACGTGAAAGAACTGCTCTAGCTGGGGAGGAGTCAAACTCAGTTCATTTATAAATACCACGATGTTTATCGCAATTAGCGCATAAGTCACAAAGGGAGTGATGCGCGT
>CBDTXL010001097.1:0-2159 GCA_965364435.1 uncultured bacterium | reverse complement strand
AAAAAGCGATGAGTAAAGCTGCCGATGTCTTAACTCATAGCTCATAACTCGCCAAGGTTGCATGGCTCTCCCCCATCTCCCCTATCTCCCCTATCTCCCCTATCTCTCCCATCTCCCCCATCTCCCCCATCTTCCCTATCTCCCCCATCTTCCCTATCTCCCTCATCTGGGAGCCATCTACTACCCTTGTGAACGCAACTCGGTATTAGCTGGTCAGTCGAGCTGCCCAGGGAATCTATCACAAACTCCGTCTCCGAATTGCTCAACACGATCTCGACAGTAATTCGTATCACGATTAGACTGAAATATTGACCCAAAGTTCAGTCAAGTCTCCTTAGATACAAAAGATACAAAACTTAAAAAACTAAAGAAAACTTTAGTTATTTTGTGAGGTTACCGCGTGCGTTCCCCAAGCATCTCCAAAAAAGAAGTCCCGCCAAAGACCATCAGTCGGCGAACTGGTGCATTTGCCTTAATGGACAGTCTTAAGCGCCATGACGTCAAACATATTTTCGGCTATCCGGGTGGAGCAATTCTGCCGATTTACGACGAACTATACCAGTGGGAAGCCGCTGGTAAACTCCAGCATATTCTAGTCAGACACGAGCAGGGAGCCGCCCATGCTGCTGATGGTTATGCCCGTGCTACTGGCAAGGTAGGTGTCTGTTTTGGCACCTCTGGACCCGGAGCCACTAACCTGGTGACTGGGATTGCCACGGCTCACATGGACTCGATTCCGATGGTAATCGTGACGGGTCAAGTGCCCCGTGGGGCGATTGGCAGTGATGCCTTTCAGGAAACAGATATCTATGGAATTACGCTGCCGATTGTCAAGCACTCTTATGTAGTGCGTGACCCTAAGGATATGGCGCGGATTGTGGCAGAAGCCTTCCACATCGCCAGCACAGGGCGTCCAGGTCCGGTACTCATTGATGTTCCTAAGGATGTCGGCTTGGAGGAATGTGACTATGAGCCGGTGGAGCCTGGTACGGTCAAGTTAACAGGCTATCGTCCCACAGTAAAGGGCAATCCCCGCCAAATTAACCAGGCGCTGAATCTAATTCGTCGGGCGCGACGACCACTGCTTTATGTGGGGGGTGGCGCGATCGCGGCTGGGGCTCATGCAGAACTGCGGAAACTGGCAGATCTATTCCAAATTCCGGTAACGACAACACTAATGGGTAAGGGTTCCTTTGAGGAATCTCATCCTTTATCGGTGGGGATGCTGGGGATGCATGGCACCGCCTACGCTAACTTTGCCGTAAGCGAGTGTGACTTGCTGATTGCTGTAGGTGCGCGTTTTGATGACCGAGTAACCGGCAAACTGGATGAGTTTGCCTCCCGCGCTCAGGTGATTCACATTGACGTTGACCCCGCTGAGGTGGGGAAAAACCGTGCCCCGGAAGTGCCGATTGTGGGCGATGTTCGACAGGTACTCGCTGACTTGTTGCGCCGGTACAAGGAAGTGGATATCCCAGTGGAGCCAAACCAAACCAAGGAGTGGCTGGCACGAATTAACCATTGGCGTCAGGATTACCCCTTACAGGTGCCTCAATATCCTGATAGCCTGTCGCCCCAAGAAGTGATTGTGGAATTGGAGCGTCAAGCACCGCATGCTTACTACAGCACAGATGTTGGTCAACATCAGATGTGGGCAGCGCAATTCCTCAAAAACGGGCCACGTCGCTGGATTTCCAGTGCGGGATTGGGAACGATGGGCTACGGATTACCAGCAGCAATGGGTGCAAAGATCGCTCTGCCAGATGAACAAGTAATCTGTATTGCCGGTGATGCTAGCATCCAGATGAATATACAGGAATTGGGAACTTTGGCGCAGTACGGGATCAACGTGAAAACGGTGATTATCAACAACGGCTGGCAGGGGATGGTGCGCCAGTGGCAAGAGGCGTTCTATGGCGAGCGTTATTCTTGCTCGAATATGGAAGTCGGGATGCCAGACTTTGTGCAACTGGCAAAGGCGTATGGCGTTAAGGGAATGCTGATTCGCAGTCGGGATGAACTCAAGGATGCGATCGCACAAATCCTCGCCCACGATGGTCCAGTTCTGGCAGATATACGGGTGAACAAAAACGAGAACTGTTACCCAATGGTAGCTCCTGGCAAGAGTAATGCTCAGATGATCGGTTTGCCAGAACGCA
>CBDTXL010001096.1:0-2160 GCA_965364435.1 uncultured bacterium | reverse complement strand
TTTTAATCTCTTCTTGAATAAACTGTTCCTGTTCGGGCTTTAGGATGATATTCATCGTTCTATCTCCTGAGAAACTATTCAAAATATTATTCATATTCTCACTAAGAAACCTCTCCCCCACCCATCTACCTTGGCACGTCAGCGTTCTAGCATACCGCTTTTGCTTATCGCATCTTCAAATCGAACTCCACCAGAAAAGAGCGATCGCTCCTCAGCAAGCTTCGACATACTCACATATTCGTTCTAAATTAACGCCAAGAAAGGCTGCATAATTTCTGATTCCGTTGTTTCTGCTTGTAACTCAACCTGAGAATTGTATCCTTGATCGTAAAATACTAACTTCTGCGTTTGAGGAACTAAGGAACGAAACCAAACCGCAAATCTAGCACACTCTTCTAAATAACCATCTAAACTAATTCCCTGTCCATCTCGATGTAATGCACCATCTAATCTCTGTCCTACTTTCGGTGATTTTATGACCCATTCAATTACATAGTAATCATCTGGATTCGTCGCCTTCTTAATTTCAATTTCTGACCATTGCTTTGAGAGATGCTGAGTAAAATCCGACTCTTGGATTTTCCAATCTGTTGCCTCTGGAGGTGTGATGAGGTATTCCATGTAGGAGTTGGTCTCTTCGGAAAATCTCGTACCCAGTTTTCTACACGATTGGTAGAGGCGCTCATCGAAAGTGAAGTAACGGTTGTAGTTGCGAATGCTATGGCATCCTGATCATACCTGTACCTGCGCTCCGCACTGCAATTCAAAGCGGCGATCGACAAGCAATTTGGCAATAATAAATAAAACGAGCACGGAGGGATTTGAACCCCCGACCCTCAGAACCGGAATCTGATGCTCTATCCACTGAGCTACGTGCCCTTAGTCTCTGTCAGTATAGCACCCCAAGGGGTAATCGGTAATGGGAAGGAAAACGCCGACTTCATCACAGATAAGCCATCGGGTCTACGGGTTCGCCGTCTTGACGCACTTCAAAATGGAGATGAGGACCAGTAGAGAGTCCTGTAGAACCAACTGCCGCGATCGCGTCTCCTCGCTTCACAGCTTGTCCCTGTGCAACATATAACTTACTAGTATGACCATAAAGCGTCGCGATGCCGTTGCCGTGGTCGATAACCACTGCATAGCCGTAGCCACCGTACCAACCCGCAAAAATTACAATACCGCTGTCTGCTGCCCGAATCATACTGCCATAGTCGGCACCAAAGTCAATACCCGCATGAAAGCGCGAGGAACCGAGAATCGGATGAATCCGCAAACCAAATCCACTGGTAATTTCTCCATCATTGGGGTAAATTAGCTGACCTGTGCCAAAAACGCCCGTGTTAGGAAACCTTGCCTTATTAGCAGCGGCAACCTGTTTTTGAATCAGGATGCCGATACTTTTTGAATCCCTTGCTAACTGTTCTTGGGCTGCCTCTAAGGCTTGCTTATCAGTATTGAGTCGCGCAATCAGCTGCTGCTGTGCTGCAAGTTGTCCTTGGAACTGTGCCTTTTGTGCCAGTAGTTGCTGGGTAAGCAGGGCAATTTGGTTTTTCTGTAGCTCAATCGCCGTCTTCTGCTGATTGATGCGCTCGGCTTCAGCGTTTAAACTGGTTAAGATTTGTTGGTCAGCCTGATAAACTAACTTAACTTGGCGACGCCGGTCAAGTAATTCATTAAGATTTTGGCTCTTGAGGAGGACATCCCAACCAAAGCCTGTCAGCTGCTGCCGTTGTAAGAAACGCAGTCGAGCAATAGTAGCAGCTTGCTTTTGAGAATAAGTCTGTTCGGCTTGAGCCAGATCCACTTGCAACTCTTTGAGATGCTTGTTTGCTAGTTGGATTTGAAACTCATAATCCTTGTAAGCTGTGTCAGTCGCCTGGATTTGCAGCTGTATCCCGGTGATGTTACCCTTGGCAGCTTGTTCAATAATAGAGAGGCGATCGCGTTCCTTTGAAAGATTCGACCGCTGTTGGTCAATTTGTTGCTGCATCTGCCGCAGCGTATCTGTTGATGCTGCCTCTGGAGACGGTTCAGCACTCACCGGCGTTGTTACCGCCAGCCAGATGAGAAGGCAAAAGGCAATCAGGCAAAGGCAAAAATTTTTCCTTCTTCCTTGTCGTGGTGCGTTCATCCTTTACAGCGGTTTTCACAGGGATG
>CBDTXL010001095.1:0-2164 GCA_965364435.1 uncultured bacterium | reverse complement strand
GCTAGGCTGAAAACACCCCACTTAGAGCCTATCCCAAAAGTAGAATATTGCTACTGATACTTTTAACCGCGACATTTGAGACAAGCTCCGACATCGAGTACAACATCATGCTGAGAAATCTCAGACAAGAAGGTGGTATCCCACAACGCCTTGAGGAAAATCCCCAAGGCTCCATTGAAATCGCGAGGAATTTCATATCCACACTGGGGGCATTTGAATTTCTTGCTGCCACCTAGTTGACGATGAACGTGACCGCATTTCGTACAAGTTTTGGATGTATATTCTTCAGTGACTCGCACCAACTTGGAGCCGTAGCGATTACACAAGTGTTCAAGGGTTTGAGAAAACTGATAAAAAGCCCACGTCATCATTGCTCTGGCTGTTTTATTTTTTAGCTTACGCTTTTTACGAGCAACCATCTGGGATGTCTCAAAAGTGGGCAAGAAGACCACATCATAGTTTTTAGCTAAGTAGGAAGCGACTTGCTTATGAAGCTCACAACGAAGATTCTTAATCTTGGTTCTGAGATGAGCCATTGCTCGCCTCAAGCAATAGCGAAGTCTCTTGAACTTACCTCCTGCGGCTTTATCGTGTCGAGATTTCATTTTGTCAAGGTGTGAGCAGAGTTTGGCAATTCTCGAAAAGTCGTTATTGCCAAACTCTTTAAATTCATTGCCATCAAATCCCGTCATGAATGTTCTCACACCTGGGTCAAGTGCAATGATTTTTTGAGACGAAGTGAAATCTCTGCCAACTTCTACTTCTACAGGAAAATGAGCGAACCATCTTCCCTTGTTGTAAGTGAGTTCTGTTGACCCATCAGTGAGGATGCAGAAGTTATGACCTCTCAGATCCGGAACCGGAAACTGGGCGGTCTGAGACACCATCCAGCGACCATTTTTGTAAGCCGTTGGGTCAAATTGAAGAGTGAGTTTTTGGTCACGGACACTCTTGAATCGAGCGATCTTTAATCCGGCTTGTGGCTGCGGCTTTTTTGATGGGCCTTTCCCGATAAATTTGGGGCATTTCTCGGTTTTTGACCAGGCCATATAAGCTTCCATTGCTGCATTATCCAACAGTTTTGATATTCCGAGTTCCTTGCACCAATTCGGAATTAATCCTGAAACTTTTAAGAACTTTTTAAATCCTCGCTTACCTCCAAGCTGCCCAGCTTTTTCCTTTGCAGGCTTAGGAAACTTTTGGTGTTCATTGAGATAGGCAATGGATATGTTGTAGACCTTACGAACGGCTGCTACCCATTGTTTCCATATTTTTGAGAGAGCTTTTACTGGGTACACGCGGTAACTCACGGTCTTCAGTGATTTGCTTTTTGTACTTTCTAAGTCCGTACAACCTGCAACTGAAGACATGGATGATTGCCAATATGTCTTCAACCATTTCTCGTTCTGGGCTAAGGTGCGATTGGTTGAGAACCAATATTTCACATTTTTGCCTTTCACACAGCCATGCAATAATATCGAACCCAAATCTACAAAGTCGGTCTTTGTGGGCAACGACAACCAATCCGACATCATTTGAGAGAACTCGTTCCAGTAAGGATAAAAAACCTTTTCTTTTGTAGTTGAGTCCACTTCCAATGTCTTGGATGACTTCGGCTTTTGGGTAACGAGATTGTAGAAAGTCAATTTGTGCAAGCAAGTCATTCTTTTGAGAACGGCTTGAAACTCTTGCATATATGATGGTGGCTCTATTGGTATCTCCAGAACGGATAACTGAATCCAAGTCGTATCGTCTTTGTCCCCCTGGGGTGATGAACGCCTTGATTTTACCCGCTTCGAGCCATCTTTCGAGCGTTTTGGTGCTGACTCCCAATTTGGCAGCAGCGACTCTTGGTGGTACATGATTACTAAAAGACATCCCGGATGCAATGACTGTTCATTGTTATTTTACCTGGGGATGTCGAGAATAGTCGAGGAATGTCTGGATTATTGTTGTCCTATGTCAAACTCCAATCGCCAGTTATTGAAATCGGGAAGTTCTAGAAAATACCAAGCGCTTCACTAAACGCCAGTTAAGAGAGTCCTCATAAGTATATTTACTTAGTTTGCTTATTGAGTGTGGATTAGAAATTTATCCCTTCCAAACTGCAATCGTTGTGAACGGCTAATCCGCTAGTCGAGTGGGGAAAGAGTAAAATTTAGTA
>CBDTXL010001094.1:0-2169 GCA_965364435.1 uncultured bacterium | reverse complement strand
TCGTTCCCGTTCTTCTTCGACCCCAACTTTAATGCCGAGGTGAGACCGATAGAACTAGGCGGGTTGGGAGTGGTGAATGACGATAAGAACGAACGCTGGGATAAAGCCAGTGTTCACAACTGGAGTGGGACGTATGGCGACTATTTGCTGAGCAAGGTGTCCAAAGTTTTCCCAGAGTTGCGTCGTGCAGTGTTGTAGGGACTAGACCTCTTGCACGCCATCCTTTCTTTAGGGTTTGGAACCACAGATAAACACAGATGAACACAGATAAGTACAGATAAATACAGATGAGATCGGATTTGTCTGTTGGTTTCGATAGACTGCGTGCAAGAGGTCTATTCCTCCAACATTCACTTGACAAACCGCACCCTTTGGTTTCAAGCTAGGGGATTCCGGTGTAAGGCTATTTGTTGATAGACTTTGAACCACAAAGATGCCTGTAGGGGGCATCGCTTGCGATGTCTTATTTTTGTAATGTTTTGATTGTTTAGGAGAGCCCAGTCTTCTGATGACTTTAGATTGGATTACCCCAGCAGGGCGTCTAAGCGCACTGCCCCCGTATGTGTTTGCTCGTTTAGATGAACTGAAAGCCCGTGCCCGCGAACAGGGGCTTGATTTAATTGACTTAGGGATGGGTAATCCCGATGGTTCAGCACCTCAACCAGTGATCGAAGCTGCGATCGCTGCTCTGAAAAATCCCGCTAACCACGGTTATCCCCCCTTTGAAGGTACAGCGAGTTTCCGCCGTGCGATCGCTAGTTGGTATCGCCGTCGGTATGATGTTGACCTTGACCCCGATAGCGAAGCTTTGCCCTTATTGGGTTCCAAGGAAGGGCTGACTCACCTTGCCCTAGCTTACGTCAATCCGGGTGACTTGGTTTTAGTGCCCAGCCCCGCCTATCCCGCTCACTTCCGTGGTCCTTTGATTGCTGGCGGTACCATACACAGCCTGATTCTGAAACCTGAAAACGACTGGCTGATTGATTTAGCGGCGATTCCTGAAGATGTTGCCCAACGAGCAAAGATTCTCTATTTCAACTATCCCAGTAACCCCACAACTGCCACAGCCCCCCGCGAATTTTTTAAAGACATTGTTGCCTTTGCGCGTAAGTACGAAATCTTACTTGTCCATGATCTGTGTTACGCCGAACTCGCCTTTGATGGCTATCAGCCTACCAGCTTGCTAGAAATTCCCGGTGCTAAAGAAATTGGTGTCGAGTTCCACACCTTATCGAAAACTTACAACATGGCAGGCTGGCGCGTCGGCTTCGTTGTCGGGAATCGTCACATTATTCAAGGGCTACGGACATTAAAAACCAATCTGGATTATGGCATCTTTGCGGCATTGCAAACAGCAGCTGAAACCGCGTTGCAGCTACCCGATGTCTATGTGCATGAAGTCCAAGCCCGTTACCGCCGCCGTCGCGATTTTCTAATTGAGGGGTTAGGTCAGTTGGGCTGGAACATTCCCAAATCTAAAGCGACAATGTATCTATGGGTGCCTTGCTCAGTTGGAATGGGTTCAACTGACTTTGCCCTCAATGTCTTGCAGCAAACTGGTGTCGTAGTGACGCCGGGGAATGCTTTCGGCGTGGCAGGTGAGGGGTATGTGCGAATCAGTTTGATTGCAGAGTGCGATCGCTTAGCAGAAGCCCTGCGCCGATTTAAGCAAGCTGGTATTCGCTACTCAGCTGAGGCGCTGGTCTCCAGTTCAGAATAATTCTCCGGTATCGATCACCATGATTGAACTTAAAACGCTGATCTTTCCAAGTTCGGTGACAATTCTGACTCTAATTCTCTACCTTGTTATCACAATTAATGTAGGCAGAGCTAGAGGAAAGTACAAAGTGCCTGTTCCCCAGACTTCGGGAGATCCAGATTTTGAGCGAGTGTTTCGAGTACAGCAAAACACCCTGGAGCAACTCCTACTATTTTTACCAAGTTTGTGGTTGTTCTCCCTGTTTGTCAGCCCCATTTGGGGTGCTGGAATTGGAGCATTCTGGATAATCGGGCGCATCTTATACGCTTGGGGTTACTATCAAGCTGCCGAAAAACGGTCAATTGGCTTCGGGATAAACTCCTTGTCTATTCTCGTTTTGCTTGTAGGTTCCCTGGTGGGGATAATTAGGATTTTTGCAACCTTAATCTGAACCACCAGTTGTTCGTAAC
>CBDTXL010001093.1:0-2173 GCA_965364435.1 uncultured bacterium | reverse complement strand
TACCAAACTTGTCTGTAGATTAATTCTAGTTCGCTGCCGACTTCGGAAAAATAGTCTACCTGCTGGGACTGTAAGCTTACAAAAATTCGGAAAAATGCCAGAGCAACAATTGCCACCACCATACCAGAAGCTGTGGTAATGAGAGCCTCCCCGATACCCGCTGCTGCCTTAGTTGCACTTTCACTTGTACCACCCCCACCAATGTTGAGATGATTGAAAGTAATAATTAGACCTGTTACTGTACCCAAAAGACCGAGTAGGGGCGCAATTCCCACAACACTTTCTAGCAGTTTGTCACCCTTTCGCATGCGGGCAAATTCTTTATCCCCTGCGGCTTCTAATGCTAGACGAAAGGTTTCAGGGCTAGGTTTACTTAGCTTTAATGGTGCTAACAGAAACCGACCAATGGGCAACGACTGGCCTTGAGATGCGATCGCGGCAGCTTTATCCAAGTCCACACGAGCCGCTTCCAGCACATCGTGGACAATTCTATCTTCTTGAGTCAATAACTGGAACCAGAACAAGCCCCGATCGAAAGCGCAAGCAGCGGTGGCAATAGACAGCCCGATGATCGGTACCATTACTGGGCCACCCTTGGCAAGCAAATTGAAGATCGTGGACATCTTGTTGATGGGGAAAGGGCTGACTGGGCAAATCCAGCTTTTTCTTCGTTAGCATATCGAACGTCCATACTGCAACTGGCTACGCTAAGAGCAAGGAAGAAGCGAAGTTGCGGTTGGGAAAGTGCGATCGCCTTCTGCTTATTGATACACTACGCCTTTGCGTAGCACGCGCTTTCCGCCTACAGCACCGCTTAGAGGGCGAAGCAAACAGAGCCATATTTAATAGTTACTGTTCCAGATCGTTTGGTGACTTGATTTCAGGAAAAGAATTTTTGGTGAGCGCTACTTCAGCGTTAGGCCCAGCCTTTTCAATTGTGAAGGTGGAGCAGGACTGTAAGAATTTAGTAAAATTAGCCCCAAGCTTTAATTTTTTTACAACTGAATTAGCAGTTTCACCGCAGACTATCTGTAGCGCAGCACTTAGCTTTGTTACCGAGACTTGCTCTAGTGGAGAATTAGCTTTCATGGAAGTAATAATTTCTACTAATGAGCGCTCAAATTCCTCCTTACAATTAATCCTCCTTATCGATGAATTAGAGATAGTTGTAATAGAAGTCTTCGCTTCCACCTCCACTTTTTCAGGAGGAGGTGGTGTAGATTCCTGTTCTACGAGTGGGGGGATTGAATTTGGGTTTTGAGCTGGCACCAGTGCGCCATTTGTGGGATTCTTATTGAAGGTGAGATTGCGTCGTTCTTGGAAAAGGACAGCAACAGTTGACAACCGCGCTATCCGCTCAGTGATTGATGCGTGTTCTGCATTAATTAGCTCCTCAATTTTATCAACAAACTCTTCAAAAGAGGGTATTTCAGTTCCTATTGTTAAGGAATATTGACGGCTCTCACCTGTATGGCGGTTTTCAACACTCAGGTTGTTCTCTTGTCTACGCACTCGATAAACTGTCATACCTTGACTTTGTAATTCATTACAAAGATTAGTCAATAACCAATCTGAAGAGCAGACAAAAACTTCTTTAGCATCCGGGTAATGACGACGAATAGAAACTCCCATCGCTATCATTTGGGCATCAGCACTATTTTGACCTCCCGGAACATGAATCAGCTGATAGCCACGCTCATAAAGTTCTGCATCCAGCTTACCAACAGCATGGTTTCTCCAGTTAGCAAAGGCGATTTTGACTTGGAGAGGATAATGACTAAGTTCAGCTAAGAATTTTTCACTGTTGATGTCGAGTCTCAAGTTTTCTGCATCTAGCAGCAAAATCCCTATTCCCTCAGCAGATTGAGTGGGAGTTGCTGCCTGATCAAGTTGCAGTTCTGATACTTCTGGTACACTCAACATTGGCAGCGCTGCTTCAGTCAATCTGGATTCAACATTTCCGTTACTAGCAACCTGTACCGCTTCACTCTCAACACTAGGCAGTTGTGACGAAGACCAAGGCTGAAGGAATTGCCTACCACAAACTTTGCACAGATATCGCTGCTTGCCATTTGAACGACCGTTTTTACGCAGTTGAGTGGATTCACATTTGGGACATTTCATATTTACAATGATGTCAACTGACTGAGCGTTCTGATAAAAATTACAACAA
>CBDTXL010001092.1:0-2174 GCA_965364435.1 uncultured bacterium | reverse complement strand
GGCTGAAGTGTTCGCTGTTAAAACTGATCCATGACCTCATCGCTGCCTTCCTCCCCTTTTGTTGCGGGTGCGAAGATTACCGAACCCCGGTTATTTGTGGGTAGAAAAAAAGAATTGCAAGCCATTACCTCACGGATGACGGGGGTGCAACCTGTCAGCGTCAATGTCGTTGGGCGCAGGCGAATTGGTAAATCTTCCTTGCTCTATCACTTCTCCCAGACTTATGAACACTGGGTGCCGGAACCGACGCGCTATGTAGTGATTTACCTCTCGCTTCAGGATGCACGCTGCCAGACCAAGGATGGCTTATATCAGGCAATAGCACGGCAGTTGTGGCATCACCTAACTGTGCAGAGGAACCCAGCTTTAATCGAGCCTTTAAGAGTAAAACCCTTTAACCGCTTGGCATTTTGTGCCGCGATGGGACAGTACAAAAGGCAGGGAGTGCTACCAGTGTTTTGCCTAGATGAGTTTGGTCCTCTATTTCGGCATCCTGATGAGTTTGATAATGGATTTTTTGATAATCTGCGCTCTTTGATGGAAAGCAGTGTTTTGATGCTGGTGGTAGCTTCCCACAGGAAACTGGAGTTTTATCAGCGTCGGCATAAGCTAACTTCTGCTTTCTTCAAACTATGGCAGGTTCTGACGCTGAGTGAATTAACGGAACAAGAGGCTCAGGTACTGGTATGCTTGCCTGCCAGTACGATTGCGGGTGCAACCGCTGCCTTGAGTATGCAGGAGCAGCGCATCGTGCGGCAGTGGGGTGGACGTCATCCTTACTTGCTTCAGCTGGCAGCTAGTTTGCTATATGAGGGGCGTCAGTTGGGGCGGGATGTTGGTTGGGCAAAAGCGGAGTTTGAAAAAGAAGCCCGTCGCGTGCCGAAGCCAATCTGGAATTTTCCCAAACCCAAAGGCTCTTTAGTCATAAGTGTTGGCGGGGTGATAATTCTTATTTTGATAGTTCTGGTTGTAATCAGCGTAATGAACCAGACACAGGTAGGGGAGTTGGTGAGAAAAGTGCTGGGAAGATAGCGATCGCAATAAACTCTAAGCTTTATCCAAGCTGAGGCAAATAAGTCAAGGGTTTTATACAAAAATTTGAAAATATTAATTTTTTTTGTTACATTGCACAAGAGAGTACAAAAAATGGTATGAGTTCATGATTAAGTTTTTTAATAGAAGCCCAAGACTTCGACCCCTGCAAGCGCAGTCTCGTGTTTATGACCTGAAGGCGCGGTTGGACTGGGGCGAACCCGCATTGACAATTCTTGACGTGCGCGATCGCCGGGAGTTCAACACTAGCCACATTATGGGAGCAGTTCCCATGCCATTCAACGAACCGACAGACCGCGTTTTGGACAAACTTGAACTGGGTCGCGACATTTATGTGTACGGCGAAACAGATGAAGAAACAGCTGCCGCCGCTGCTCAACTTCGTGCTGCCGGATATGAAAATGTATCTGAAATCAGAGGGGGTTTGGCGGCATGGAAGGCTGTTGGCTATCCAGTGGAGTCGATGCCAACAACGACCATGCTCTAAATCTCAATGTTCAAAGATGTCCTTGTAGTGCAGCAAATCCAGATCTACTATTACTGACAACGTCTCAAAGCACTGTTGCGCCAGTTCCCAACGCTCTTCTCGTTGCAGCATGGTGATCAGTTTCTGTCGTACACTCAGCAAGTAGCGGACATCGTTGGCAGCGTAGTCCAACTGCTCGTCTGAGAGGTTGGCAGCATTGCCCCAATCGGAACTCTGAGAACTCTTATCCAGTTCCACCTTTTCTAGCTCTAGTACCAACTCCTTGAGACCATGGCGGTTAGTGTAGGTGCGGGCTAACTTGCTGGCAATCTTTGTGCAAAACACCGGCGTTACTTGGATGCCCAGATTCTGCCGCAGCATGGCAACATCAAAACGAGCAAAGTGAAACACCTTGAGGACGTTAGCAGCTTCCAGCAACTGTTTTAAGTTGGGCGCTTCTGTTTGTCCTTTGGCGATGCGGACAGCGGTGACTCTGCCTTTTGGATCACACAGCTGTACGAGACACAAGCGATCGCGTTGGTAGATTAGTCCCATTGTTTCCGTATCCACTGCGATCGCATCCGCTGCCAGATACTCTTGACACAGGGCATCGGGAAGGTCGCGATCGCAGACTTGAAAATCTTTCAATTCCATA
>CBDTXL010001091.1:0-2174 GCA_965364435.1 uncultured bacterium | reverse complement strand
CGTTCGGGTTTAATAGATGATGCTGAAGACCCAATTGGTATCGGCATGGTGTTCCAGCAGGCAGCGTTGTTCGACTCGTTGACGGTGGAAGAGAATGTCGGTTTTTTGCTTTACCAGCACTCTAAACTGCCGCGCAAGCGAATTCGGGAACTGGTAGAACAAAGGCTGGAGATGGTAGGGTTGTCAGGTATCAGCGATCGCTACCCCGCCCAGTTGTCTGGAGGGATGCGTAAGCGTGTCAGTTTTGCTCGTGCGATCATGTCCAACCCTGATAACCCCAAGGACACGCCAGAAGTTTTACTATACGACGAGCCAACCGCTGGACTTGACCCAATTGCCTCGACTGTAATTGAAGATTTAGTCCGTCAGCTACAGTGTTCAGAGGGGGGTTGCGGCTCTTATGTGATGGTGACACACCAGGACAGTACGATTCGTCGCACTGCTGACCGAGTTGTGTTTCTCTACAAGGGCAAGGTACAGTGGCAAGGCAAGGTTAGTGAGATTGATACGACAGATAATCCACTAATTCGACAATTCTTTAGTGCCAGTACCACCGGACCGATTCAGGTGGTTGGTTAGGATAACTGTTAGCGATCCGTGAAGAGGCAATTAGCTGTCAGTTGTCATTCAGCATTGGTCATTGGCAAAGGACAAAGGACAAACGCTAAGAGTTAACAGCTAATAGCTAAGGGAGGAGAAACCATGCGATCGCGAACGATTCGAGAAGGCTCCGTTGGGTTATTAATCTTGCTGGGTCTAGCGGTATTTGTGGGTTTGGTACTGTGGCTACGGGGTCTTAATCCCGGCAACCGTAGCTACAAGTTCATCGTGAACTTCGCTAACGTTGCTGGAATGAAAGAGGGTGCTTCGGTACGCTATCGCGGCGTCGCTGTTGGGAAAATCTCGGCTGTCACAGCCAGAACTAACAGCGTTGATGCCACCGTTGAAATTACTCCCGCGAGCTTGTTAATCCCTCGTGATGTCGTAATTGAAGCCAATCAAGCTGGTTTCATTGGCGAAACGGCGATTGACATAACGCCCCTAAAACCTCTACCAACGAATGCACTGTCGCTCAATCCCTTAGGTTCCCAATGCAATTCTAAACTCGTTATTTGTAACAACGATCGTCTCAATGGTCAGATTGGTGTCAGTTTTGATGAACTGCTGCGCTATACCATTCGCCTTTCTAATGTCTACAGTGATCCAGCATTTTTCAACAACGTCAATGCCCTTACCAAGAATGCCTCCATTGCCGCAACTGGGGTGGCGCAACTTACTGCTGAGTTATCCCTGTTGTCTCGCTCAGTCCGGCGAGAGGTAGGAGGCTTCTCAACGGCTTCCAATTCAATCACCAGGGCGGCGAATCAGACGGTCAATCAAGTCGGTTTGGCAGCAAGTCGCTTTGGTAATACTGCCGATCAATATAGCCTCAGTGCGGCTCAACTGACTCAGACGCTAAATCGCTTTGGTAATACCGCCGATCAATACAGCCTGACGGCTAACCAACTCAGTCAACTTGCCGCCTCTGCCAATAATCTGGTGACATCGAATCGGGAAACCCTCAGCACAACCTTGACTAGTGTCAGTCAAACCAGCGATCAGCTGCGTGTACTCTTAAGTAGCTTGACGCCCACCTTGGAGAAGGTCAACTCCACCATTGGTGATGTCAACTCTACCGTTGGTCAGGCCAATGTTGGAGAACTGCTGCGGAATTTAGAAACCCTCTCAGCAAATGCCGCCCAGGCGTCTGCCAACTTGCGCGACATCTCCACTTCCTTTAACAGTCCAACAAATCTGCTGCTGCTGCAACAAACCCTAGACTCAGCACGGGCAACCTTTGAAAATACCCAAAAAATTACCGCTGATCTGGATGAGTTGACTGGCGACCCCGCCTTCCGGACTAACGTTAAGAAGTTAGTGAATGGTCTCGGCAACCTGGTATCTTCAACGGAGCAGCTGCAACAGCAAGTTCAGGTAGCTCAGCAACTGGAACCACTCAGCGCCGCGATTAATACAACGGTGTCCAACGCTACCCCCATACCCTTGGCAAATCAACCATCTCCACCCAACGTTGAACAAGCCGTTCCCTCCACCCAGTCGAATACACAGAAGCCGTTATTAGAGCTTTTGCCCCCGGCACCTAAGAAGCCCTTACCTAGGCAACCGTCTCAACC
>CBDTXL010001090.1:0-2174 GCA_965364435.1 uncultured bacterium | reverse complement strand
CGAATCACTGCAAAAAAGTCATCAATGTTGAAATTTAAGCTCAGAATGCTATCGATTTCATCAACAAAAATAACCAGCTTTTGAAGAACAGACTTGAGCAAAACCGTTTCAATGAACTTGCTAAATCGCTGCACAATAGACAGCAAACCTTGTTCAGACCACCACTCATCTAAATCAAACGTATCATACAAATTCAGGCTGCTGACGATACTATCAATTACACCTGCATACCATTCCTCTGGCGTAATATCCGAAGTGCCAATAGCAGTAATGTCAATCGCCGCACAAGCAAAACCCTCTGCTTGCAACCGCTGCATTGTCCGTACTCGCAAACTGGATTTCCCCATCTGTCGGGAGTTGAGTACATAACAAAATTCACCCGCCTTCAAACCCTCGTAGAAGTCGTCGTCAGCTTGCCGCCTAACATAGGTGGGAGCATCCCCCGGTAGACTGCCCCCAACTTGGTATTCATAGGCTGAGCTTTGTGCTGCACTCATGGCAATTTATAGGTTTTAATTGCTTAGGCGATCGCGAAAATAGATTCGATACAAATTGCACAGTGGCTCTACATCATTTCCTCGCAACTCCACCAACCCCATACTGCGTAGCTTAAACGCTTGAACTGGCTCTAATCGAACTGGGCTATTGCTAGTAACCACATGTTTCATCGCCGCTTTTAAACTTGCATCATTCTCCAGATTCAACAAGTGGCGATGTAGATGGTCACCATATAACCCCTCCGCTGTAGGAGCAACTTGTAAGAATTTATCCAACGTCAGTTTCCCGCGTGCAATCTGATAGAGAGCTTCCCGTAATAGATAAGGATGACCGTCAACTACTCCCATCAGTTGCTCAACCTGACTCTTAGACCAATTCAACCCATGCCGTTGGATTAATTCCTCCACTTGTGATTGGTTCAACTCAGGTAATTCAATAGGCAATCCCACATTAAAAGGGGACTGATTAATATTCAGAGGGATGTAAACTTCCTTAGAATGCACAATCACCAACCTGAGCTTTTTCCAGATTGCCTCATTTTTCGCCCGTTCATGCCATGCTCTTAACAGACCAAAAAAGTCAGTGGCGATTTCGGGATGTTGGAAAATCTGATCGACTTCATCCAAGCCTAAAACAAAGGGGCTGTTAATTTTCGATAACAGGTATCGTTGAAAGTAGTTTGTACACTTATTTTTGCTACCTAGAACCCCCTTCCAATAATCAGCCAGCTTATCCTCTAGCTCTAATTCCCAGGTAATACTGGCACAGAACCACTGCAAAAATTGCTCTAAATTAGTGAGAAACTCAGCATCTGCTGACTGAAAGTTTACGCAAGCAGTCTGATAACCTTGCTGAGTCGCCTGATAAAGAATCCGACTCATTAAAGAGCTTTTACCCATTTGTCGGGGAGCTTTCACTCGAATTAGTGCCCCCGGTTTCACAATTGTCTCGTAACAGTCAGATTCAATTGGAGGACGCTCTACATAAAAGGCAGACTCCAAAGGCACCTGCCCTTCTGGTGCCTCCAAAGTAATCAGTTTGATTGGTACTGTAGCGACAGATTTCTCTTCTTCTTGCTCTGGAAGGGAAATTGTCCTGGTGTCAGAGGGCAAGGGCATGTTGTGAGTATCAGAGGGCAAAGGTACGAACCCTGCCCGTTTCTTCAGGACTGGGGTTAGATGCTCCGAAATACCTTCCAAATAAATTGCACTACAGCCAAATTCATAGGCATCCTCTATGGATCTACCAGCACCCAGAGCATCATAAAAACCAACAGCAAATTTTCGCGCTGCTTTATCCCCAATTGCCTGATTCATCCCAATCACATAGTTAACGTGTTGGCAAATTGCCTCAGCTTGAACCTCTGAGTAGCAAGCATTGAGCAGCACACACTCAACTTTCCCCTCAAATAACTTAAATAACCTCGCCAGGGCGTCGGCGCTCACCAACTGTGCTTGTCCTGCTTCATTTTCCAGTGCCAAACCTTGCTCCCCGCCTCCGTGTCCAGAAAAATGGACAATCTGTGGCTCATAATCCAACAAGGCGCGGAGCAAGTCTTGAGGACGCACTGCCCATCTAGGGATGAGGTCAAACTGCTCCCGCTTTCTCGATCGCTCCAACCCGGCTTGGATTTCCCGCATCTCTTCATCTAGGCGCAGTTTCTCGGTATTTTTCGG
>CBDTXL010001089.1:0-2175 GCA_965364435.1 uncultured bacterium | reverse complement strand
ATTGCGCTGGTAGGCTGTTTTCTTGGCACCCAGATCGATCGACACAGTACTTGCCGCCACTTCCGCTACTAGTTCCGGTGCCCCCTCAACGTAGTCATCATCACTCAGTGTCACCTGCCCACCACATTCTGGCTGGATCAGCAAAACGACATCTGGCTGTGGCTCATTGTCATCATCTAACCGCACCGTTGGGGTATCACCAACATCAGTTCCCGCTGTAAAAATTCGATACGTTCCCAGCCATACATTTAAGTCACTGTGAGGTCTACCATGACTATAAAACCGCAGCGCCGCCGCAGGCATAAACACAATTCCTTCAATCAACTCAGCCTTGCGGACGTGAGGCATAACCTCGTAGCGCCGCTCAAATTCATCCCGTGAAAGGCGATCGCCATTTTCCAGAGGTGGAATCGCAAATCTAGGCTGATTGCGGGTTGGTGAAGTGTGAACCATGACGGGAGCTGGCAGTTGGGGAGATTATGTCATTGTATCGTGGCAAGCTATTCGAGTCCTGGGTTGAACATAAACGCTAAAACGAGCGGATGACTGTCTCCGATGAAATTCAACAACAGTCGTTCATCAGGATCTCAATTGCAGCGATACAGTTGATAGGGAATTCCAATGCGGTGGTACTGAGTGCGGTCTAGGGTGCAACTTGTTTGACCTGCAATACCTGCGGCAGTACCCTTAGGGGCGATCGCAAGCTGCTGCGGATAGTCTTGGCGCTTCAGTCCGGGAGCAACCACCCATAGATTCAAACGAGACCCCGCTAACACTGGCAGCTTGGACAGCTTTTGCCAGACTAACTCATACCCCAGCTTTCTATCCAAAAAAGCAAAGGAGGCACTGGCTGTACCTTTAGGGATGCCGGAATTGAGTTGGTCAATCGCCAAGGCAAAGCTCAACCCCAAAGCGACATCCTGAAAATTGTTGTATCCCACCACCATCATTATGGGAACATCAGGCGATCGCGTCATGTCCTGCGCTACCTGTTGGGGATGGAATGGCTTGAGAAACACCAAATTAGAAACCACAAAGACACAACTTAGCAAGGAAAGGGAGAGAACAAGAGTTGAAGGTTGAATTTGGGTTGCAGGTTGCAGGTTTGCAAGTTGAAGGTTAGAAGATTGGTTTGATACCGCAGTGGTAGTGACGCCTGGAGCATAACCTTCAACTTTCAACTTTCTAACCTTCAACCCTTTGCTCGCGAGGCTAGCTCCTAGGATTGCCACCACAGCTGGGTAGTAGACAAAGTGATAACGAGGGGCGACTGTGATGTCCTTACCTAACAGGTAGGCGATCGCAACAAATTGCAGCAGTACACAAAGTGTGAAACACGAGAGGGTGAAAGTCGCTAGGTGGGTTTCCGACTGCTGCCAGAGTTGCTTGAGTCCCCTCCAGCCTTGCAAACCCACCCAACTCCCAAACCCAATCGTCAACAAGGCAACTGGCACCTGAAGCCACAAAGGCTGCTCTTCTACAGGCAGAGCAATCACCATGCTTAGCAAAGCCACCAGTGTTTGGTACAGGGGTGCGATGTTTTCAGGCTTCGGGAGCCAGCTGGTTTCTGAACGCCCAAAACTCCCCAACAACACTGGCAACCAAGGCAGATAGCTTACCGCCACACCGCTAACTACAAGCATGACCGCTAGAAAGCTACCACGAGGCAGCATCCGACGACGCCAGTACATTAGCCCAGTTAGCGTCAGGAGCTGAGCGATGAATGCGAGAATGAAAAAGTAGTGGACGTAGCAACCAATGCTGTTAACGACGCCCCACGACAACCAAACCACTGGTCGTGGCAACTGCCGCTGGAAATAAAGAGCCTGCTGAATTTGAATCAATCCCAACAGCGCCAGGGTGATTAAAAGCATCGGCAGAGTGTAGTGACGCGCTTCCTGGGAGAGGTAGACACCAAAGGGAGAGACAGCCATGAGAGCGGCTCCCATTAGACCAGCTGCTGGGGAAAAGGCGACACGATTGAGACAGTAAACCGCCGCGATCGCACTTACTCCAAATAAAGCTGGTAGCGATCGTAGTTTCCAACTTAGCGGCTGGGCTACGGGTTCCACCCAATTCAACCACTGGTGCATTAAGCAAAAGAACAGGGGAGGATGAGTGGATTGGGTGGCAACGGCTTGAGCAATCTCAGCAAAGCTTGCCTCTGGCTTTAGG
>CBDTXL010001088.1:0-2175 GCA_965364435.1 uncultured bacterium | reverse complement strand
AACGGTTTTTGTAACTGCTCACAGCAAAAACCAGGGCTTGTTGAGAATCGGATGAGTAACAAGTAGAGGAAAAGTACCCTTCATCAAGCTTTTGAGCTACTCGTCACCCATAAAGGACTCAATCCGTCCAATTACCTCGACCTGGTCTTGTTCGTTGGCTCGCAGCACAACTGATTCCCCCGATTGGGGTACGATATCCGTCAGTGCCGTGATGTTGACTTGATGCGTGACCAGAATAATCGCACCAACGGTGTTGCGGTTAGCTGCAATGAACTCACGCACTTCGGTAGTTTGCCTTGTTTGAGCAGAGCGGACGCGGAAGAATGAATTGAGGGGAGCAAACGGTTCGACTGCACCCAAGTTCATGAGTCGCGCCGTTTCCAAACAGCGGCACCATTGGCTCGATAAAACTCTGGCGACTTTTATCCCGCGACGGCGAAACGCCTCGCCTATCCGTCTAGCCTGCGCCCTACCTTCGGCTGATAAGTTACGCTGCGTGGAGCAATCCTCCAGCCGGAAGTTGAGCGGGTCACCTGTCCCCGGTGCTAAGGCATGGCGCATCATGACCACGTAGCCTGTGTCTCCTTGTTGAAGGAGAGACCAAGTGGCAGAAGAATTAGCGGCAGCTGTTGGGCTGGGTGTAGTGACGGTCGGGGTGGGTGGCGCTAAACTCTGTGTAGGAGTTTGTTGGGTTTGTCGGGGTGGAGTGGTGGAACAGCCAGTAACAAGCAGCAGCAAGACAACCACAATTACCCAGTAACGACTTTGACTCAACTTTGTCATGCAGGGAGCCTTTTGCACTCAAGGAATGGGAAACTGAATCCCTTACTCCTTTAACTATCGGGGAGTTTGAACGGCTTTTTAGGATTGATACCAAATCCGCATATATAGCTAGGGTCTAGGGGTTAGGGCGTCGGGACTAGGGGAAGAAAAGCGCCAAATCAAAGGTTTCAGGGATTAAAAATGTCCTAACTGCTTTGGCGGTTGCTATATAACCCCTTTTAACTTTGATTTCCTCTGGTTCTCTTCTCAGCGAACTCTGTGCCCTCTGTGGTTCGTTCTCAAAAAGGGGGTAGTCCAGCCGGATTCGGTATGACTACTCTGCTCTTGTCAATCCTGATAGGTCAGCGATCGCATATTCCAAACCTGCCACTACCCGTGCTAGGCTTTCGTAGTTAACTTTGTCGGGGGTATCCTTTGCGGTGTGATAATAGGGATAACGGAAAGGTGCGGTGTCAGTGACCATGACTCCGGGATAACCCTGCTGCCAGAAGGACCACTGGTCTGACCAACTCACACCCGTAATTTCGTTGGGGAGAGCAGTCCCCTCAGAAGGGAATTTGGTGTGACGGCGGAAAGAGGCGATCGCCTCTTTTACCAGTGACCCGGAAGCGACATTACCAATGAAGCTGATGAAATTCCCCTGGAGTGGGTAGATGGAGGATAGCTCAGGTAAAGGATATTTTTGGCTACCGATTTGATCAGAATAGTACCCGATCGTTTCCAGACTGAGCATGGCAACGATGTAGTGTAAGAAGTTGCGTTCCCCAATTTCACTCCCCAGCTTTTCTACATCCCGTTGGAGGGAATCCCGTAGCGCCACTTCCTTTTGGGTCAAGGGTGGCAATTCCCCTCGGTAGCTTTCTCCAGGCATCTGAATCATAGTCAACCAACCCCCGAAGAGTGAGAATACCCAGGATGATGAGGAGTACCGTTAACAGGAGTAGGGCGGCTCGAAAAAGTCGTTGCACGCCCAAAGGACGATTTTTGTTGGTGTCCCGCTCATCCACAACTTCTCTTCTCATAAGGACTTACAAGAGAGGGTATTCGGGTATTTCAGTAGCTTAAAGGGTTTGTCTCAGAAAAACCTGGCTCTGTGGTGGGATATAGTACAACAGAGCGATCGCTCTTCGGGCATTACTTAAAAATGATGTCTCATATATGGAGACATCTAAATTCTACATCATGTCTCCATAGACGAGACATTTACGGAGTCATCAGCCTCTGACACGATGTCCTTGGGACACGCTCGCGAAGAGGGGCATGGGAAAAGTAGGCAAAGCCCTTAAGCAGGTTTTAGAAACCTACGGAATTACACAAAATAGGTTGGCAGTAGTAATGGAACTGGACTTTGGACAAGTGAAGACGTAAAACAGTCTAAAGTAACTTACGCAC
>CBDTXL010001087.1:0-2177 GCA_965364435.1 uncultured bacterium | reverse complement strand
TTCCGGCAAACACTAACCCGACTTCACCTCGTGGAATCATGCCAACCCCGATCGCAAGTCGATTAATTCCGGGCTGACCAAACACCGCCCAACCCGTCACCACCTTGCCGACAATCGCAACCACCATCAAAAATCCGGCAATCAAGAGTCCAGCACGATTCTCAGGCACCGTCGGATTCAACACACCCAGATCAGCCCGCGCTCCTACAGTCACAAAGAAAATGGGCACCAGTAAATCAGCAATCGGCTTCACCAGTTCATCCAACTCGTTGCGGGCATCGGTTTCATCCAGAACCAAGCCAGCGGCAAAAGCACCCAAAATCGCTTCTAGATGAATCGCGTTGCCCAGAAATGCCATGAAGAAGGCAAAGATAAATGCTGGCATGACAACGTTGCCACGGGTTTTGAGCTTCTCCACAATCGCAACGAAGGTTTTGTTGAAGATGCCACCCAACAGAATTGAACCGAGCAGAAACGCTGTTGCACTTACAATCAGGTAGATGACATTAGCAACATCAATCTCACCCGTTTTCGCTAAACTGGCGACAACAGCCAGGACAATGATTCCCAGTACATCATCAATAACCGCAGCACCAACAATGATCTGACCTTCTTTGGATTTAAGCTGTCCTAATTCCGACAACACTTTGGACGTAATCCCGATACTGGTTGCCGTCAAAGCAGCACCTGCAAAAATTGCTGGAATTGCAGGAACATGGAATAACATCATCAAGCCAACGGTACCAGCGGCAAACGGAACTGCCACCCCCACACAGGCGACGATCACAGCTTGAGGACCCACTTCCTTAAGTTGTCTGAGATCCGATTCCAGACCAATTTCAAACAGCAGAATAATCACGCCCAATTCAGCCAGCACTGAAACCACTTCACTCTGGGACTCAAAGACACTCGTGAGGGCTGCGGGAGACAGATGATTAATCCATTGCAGAATGGTCATAACCGCTGAGTCTGAGGCGGAAAGTCCACTTTCGGGAAAGATGATCAGGTGTAAAGCAGATACCCCGACAATCACCCCTGCCACCAGTTCACCCAGAACGGGTGGAAAATCAAATCGTTTAGCCGCTTCTGCGCCAAGTTTACTGGCGAGATAAATCACTACTAAACTCAGCAGAACTCCAGCCAGAACAATCGGTGAATTTTCTGCCTCGACCGTTGCCAACAAAGGCATGGGAGCAATCAGGGATGCCATCCCAGAACTTAAAGCTGTCATTGTATGGTTCAAAAACATGGTTAGGTTGTGGTGGTAAAAACGATTTAAACCTTATTTGAATTAGAGGCAACCGATTGCTTACGGCACGCTACGCGAACGCCAGCCAGTGTTCTGACGCATTAGGTTGCCTCGATGCATTAAACCTGCAATCAGGCGACTACCTCTTTGCCGTAAACCAGGTCAACCGCTTGACGCAGGGCTTGGGTGCGATCGCTTAAGATATGCTCTGGGTTCACCAGATCAAACAGTCCTAACTTTTGCAAGCGGCGCTGAATTTTCTCACTGGCACCGACGATATAGACCTGTAACCCCTTATCGTGGGCATCGCGAATCGCATTTTCGATCGCCAGTGAAGCCGTTACCCCCAACAAGGGTACATCGCTAAGATCCATCACCAAGGCATCGGCTTCCTTCATGGCGTTGTGTTCGCGTGCGATCGCTTTCGACAAGCCAAAAATCATTGGGCCACTCAGGTAAAACAGCAAGACACGTCCGTTGCCTTTATCCAGCAGTTGCTTCTGTTCATTGGTCAACCGCGCATCGTCATCCGTATCGGTAATCAACTTGACTTCCTTGGATTGCAAATTACTCAACCGTTCAATCGTGAGGATATTGGCAATAAATACACCAACACCCACTGCCACAATCAGAGCCACAAACACCGTCAAAAGCAACACCCCGTACATAATCAGGGAACCCTTGAGGGATACTTTGTGCGATCGTGCGATCGCTTCAAGAAGCTCCAGTCGAGAATATCTATCCCTACCTTCAGAGCAATCCCCGCTAACACTGCCATCGGAATCGGTTCAGTCAGTCTGGCAGCGCCCAAAAAGCCGGGGTCATGACCCGGCTTTTTGTGTCTACGTCGTCTCGATTCAACAGCCGTCTGGTCCACAGAAACTGTGCCCGTACAGTACCTCCGCGTCACAGATATAGATCATGCCCG
>CBDTXL010001086.1:0-2180 GCA_965364435.1 uncultured bacterium | reverse complement strand
CGACCCCCTACAGTAATCGAATCGACCTTAATGTGAGGCTGTCCTACGGTTGTGTAGATACTGCCACTGATTGAGCCACAGAAGCCCGCCGCAAGTGCCAAGTCTTGGGAACACATGGAAATCTTGTTCATAATTTCCGTTGCTTCCCCGATGAGAATGGCTCCCTTCAGTGGTTTTGTAATTTTTCCATTTTCAATCAGGTAGGCTTCTTCCACCGAGAAGTTGAACTGACCTGTTGCTCCAACGCTGCCGCCACCCATTTTTTTACAATAAATGCCTTTATCAATGGAGGCGAACAAATCGTCGTTGGAGTAATCTCCCGTCGCGATGTAGGTATTTCGCATCCGCGAAGCGGCGGCGAAGGTGTAGTTCTGACGGCGTCCACTGCCAGTTCTCGGATGTCCAGTTCGCAGGGAACCTGAGCGGTCTGCTAAGAAGTTCTTGAGGACTCCTTTTTCAATTAATAGCGTTCTTTGGGCGGGCATCCCCTCGTCGTCCATGTCAATCGTCCCGAAGGCGTTTTCTGAGCGTCCTTCATCCCAGGCGGTTAGGCTTTCGTGGGCAATTTTTTCGCCTTTTTTGTCGGCGAAGGGAGAGGTGTTCCGTTCAATTTGAGTGGTTTCCAGCAGGTGTCCGCAGGCTTCATGGAAGATGACGCCCCCAAACTCATTCGCCATGATGATGGGGTAAGTTCCTGACTCCACATAATCGGCGTACAGCATTTTTCCGGCTGACTGTGCCACTTCCTCCGCTGCGGACTGATATGCCCACGACCTCAAAAAGCCTGGTTCACTGGTGCTTCCAGCGCGTTGGGCGATCGATGAGCGATTAGCACCGTCGGCGCACAGAAGGTTGTAGCCTACAGACTGAGTGAGGCGAATATCACGGGCAAAGGTGCCATCACTAGCGGCGACTAAGACTTCCTGCCAATCCCTGAAATAGGTGGCGCGTCTGGATTGGACGTGAGTCGCTTTAAGCTGAAGCTGGGCATTGGCATCGAGGAGAACTTCTCCCATTTCTCGCATCGAGCTACATTCAGAGAGCCAAGCATCTTTCCCTTTTTTTGTCGCGTAGTCTCTGAGCAGTTCCAGATTGATTTCTGGGATATAAGCGTTGGGAGTAGGGAGTTGCAGCCCCAGGATTGAGAGACCTTTTTCGAGAGCTGATTTTAGTCCGGAGAAGGAAAGATCATTAGTGCTGACGTAGCAGTCGCCTTGACCTCGAAAAACTCTCACCCCAGCACCTGTGGAAAGACGCGGCGCAATGCTGGTGATTGTGTCGTCTTCTGCCAGACAGCTGATGTAGTTTACACGCTCCAAGAAGAATTCGATGAAGTCCGCACCGGCGGCGCGTCCTAGTCCCAGGAGGGTTGCCAGGGGAGCCTCCCAAGTTTCGTCGAATCGCTCTGCTGTAGAGGTGTAGTGCAGAGTGGGCAGTTCTTTAGAGAGAAGTAGGGTACTTTGATGCATGGGTAGCCTCAGAAGGGGCGATCGCTTTGGCAAGTTAACTGACTTTTTGGGGGGAGCGTTCAGCCTTTGCAAATCACTGAAAGACCTACTGCACAAAGGCGCAAGCCCTGTGACTCCTATAAGACTAGAAAGCTTTATCCTAACAAGGATTTCAGAAAGTTTGTCGGGGCTTCCTGTCCCAAGTATCAAACTTGTCGTTAAATTAAGAAGCAAGGGTTAAGAAAAATATCGAGCTACGCAGGGGGCACTATGATGGACTCGGATAAAACAAGCCTGAAAAATGGTCTCATTTGGTATGAGGAACCCGATGGCACTTGTAAGATTCTCAGTCCAACACTAATCAGCATGGGGGAAGATCGACCCCTTCATTTGATGTTCCCTGTTCACTTGAGTGAAGCCCTCTCTGTTCTACCCGAAGCTAAAGAGATGGCGAGGGAACGAGAGGCCTTGTTAGTCCTACTGCTTTATGGAGAGGCGTCTGATAGCGAAATTAAAACCTTAGTGCTTGAATTAGCAGAAGCTCAGGTACTTCCCCTTTGGATTGGAGAGGAAAACCGGAGGAAGTTTAACAAGATTGTCGCGATGCTTTCAAGTGGGAACTTTTCCTACGGCAACCATCACACTCCCTTTCTTTAGAAGTCGTCCAAAAATTATTCCTGCACGCGGCTAATATCCGAAAAGTAGATTCTGTGAGATTTTAAACCGCAGATA
>CBDTXL010001085.1:0-2180 GCA_965364435.1 uncultured bacterium | reverse complement strand
CAGGGAGACAGCCGTCAGAATCGCTCAAAAGAGCAATTATCAATTCTGGCTCAAGCCTTGAATACACAAGGGAGTTTGCAATTTTCTCTGGGAGAAACTCAATTAGCTCTAAGTACCTGGGAACAGGCTAGTGCAACCTATGCTCAAGTGGGCGATGAGGCTGGAGTCATTCGTAGCCAGATAAACCAAGCTCAAGCATTGGAAGAGTTAGGGTTTAATCGTCGGGCATTGGATACACTAACCCAGGTGAATGAAACCCTCCAAGGACAACCCAACTCTTTGCTAAAAGCTACTGGACTGCGGAGTCTCGGCAATGTCCTGCAAGTAATTGGCGATTTAGACGAGTCGCGGCAGGTTTTGGAGCAGAGTTTAGCGATCGCCAAAGCATCACAATCTTCCCCAGACATTAGTTTAACTCTGTTCAGTTTAGGCAACCTAGCCCGCTCCCAGCAGGACACCAAAGCCGCTTTGGACTTTTATCAGCAGGCTGAGGGTGCATCGGCTTCACCAACTTCAAGGGTAGAAGCGCAACTCAACCAACTGAGCCTCTTACTAGAAACAAATCAAGAGTCAGCCGCCCAGGCATTGTTGCCTCAGATTCAAGCTCAGCTTGCTAACTTACCAGTTAATCGAACAACCGTCTATGCCCAGATCAACTATGCCCAGAGTTTAACTCGCATCCAAAAGAGTGGTGCCCCAACTGCCCCTTCCTGGGTAGAAATTGCCCAAGTCTTAGCCACAGCCGTTCAACAGGCCAAAGATTTAGGAGATCAGCGAGCAACAGCTTATGCGCTTGGCAATCTTGGTGGAGTTTACGAGGCGACTCAACAATGGTCGATGGCGCAAAACCTCACTCAACAAGCCCTCTTGCTAGCCGAGACGAATAATGCACCGGACATTGCCTATCGTTGGCAGTGGCAGCTAGGACGCATCCTCAAAGTAAGAGGGGACATTCCAAATGCGATCGCTGCCTACACCCAAGCTGTCAACGCCCTCCAATCCCTACGCGGTGATTTAGTCGCCATCAACCCAGACGTGCAGTTTTCTTTTCGGGAAGGTGTGGAGCCAGTTTATCGAGAGTTAGTTGCCTTACTGTTGCAACCCAAGGCAGGGGTGAATGGCGATGAACCTAGTCAAGAAAACTTGGTTCAAGCTCGTAATGTGATTGAATCCCTACAGTTGGCTGAACTGGTAAATTTCTTTGGAGAAAACTGTTTATCTGCGAATCCCGTGCAGATTGACCAGATCGATCAGAAGGCAGCCGTTATCTATCCAATTATTTTAAATGACCGATTAGAAGTCATTCTCAGCCTGCCCCAGCAACCTCTAAGCCATTTCGCAACTCCCCTATCTCAAACTCAAGTTGAAAGTACTGTGCTTGAGTTACGTAACGCTCTACGACAAGAATATTCTAAGAAGTTTTTATCTATTTCCCAACAGGTTTATGACTGGTTAATCCGACCGATAGAAGCAGACCTAGCTAAAAGTGAAGTTAAAACTTTAGTCTTTTTGCTGGATGGTTCGCTGCGAAATATCCCAATGGCTACTCTCCATGATGGTAAACAGTATATTGTGGAAAAATATGCCCTAGCCTTGACCCCAGGTCTGCAACTTCTAGACCCAAAACCTTTAATACGGCAACAAATAAAGGTCTTAACAGCCGGAATCACCGAAGCCCGCCAGGACTTTTCTCCCCTGCCTAACGTAGAACTGGAATTAAAAGAAATCCAGGCAGAAGTACCCAGCACGCTACTTCTTAATCAAACCTTTACTAGCTCAAACCTGCAAAAAGAAATCAAATCATCGTCTTTCCCCGTGGTTCATCTGGCGACTCACGGTCAATTTAGTTCCAAAGCTGAAGATACATTTATTCTCACCTGGGATGACCGCATTAATATTAAGCAGTTGAATAACGTACTGAAGACTAGAGACCGCACAGAGTCTAGCATTATCGAATTACTAGTTCTCAGTGCCTGCCAGACAGCAGTCGGAGACAAGCGGGCCGCTTTGGGACTGGCTGGAATGGCGGTGCGGGCTGGAGCACGGAGTACTCTGGCATCACTCTGGAGCGTAAACGATGCAGCTACTGCCTCCTTCATGATTCAGTTTTACCAAAACTTAGCAGATAACAAAGTAACCAAAGCAGAAGCCGTCCGGCGAGCACAACTATCTCTGTTACA
>CBDTXL010001084.1:0-2182 GCA_965364435.1 uncultured bacterium | reverse complement strand
GGACAATAGCTCTGGCACAAAGGGTTAATCAACAGTAGACGTTTCAGCTGATTTCCCGATGCCATAGGATTTCTGCTACTCGCGTCATACCATTTTTCAGGTGGCGGCGAAAGGTACTGAAGGGCAAATCCAGTAACTCAGCGGCTTGTTCCTGCGTGGGTGCGGGGTGCAGATAGGTGTGATACAGCGCCCGATAGCATTTGGCATCGCGTGGGGATGATTCTAATGATTGGGCGGCTTCCTGTACCAAAGACTGCAAAGCGGCAATTCGCTGATTCGCGTCAGCATTGGCTGCAACTTGCTCCATGACTAAACGCGATCGCAATAAAGGATTGCTTTGTAACGCATCAGGACGGGAAAAACCCTGCAAGGCATCCCGCACTGCCCCCACAAACTCTGGCTGAGATAGAACCACCAGTGGCTCACTCACAGGTGAGGTTACTGTCGCCTGTGCGGAAGCCGCAATTTCCCGTTGAGCCAGTAAGGCTTGCCACGCCTTCGGGGGTAACACTCGCCAGTCATGCCCATAAACGCCATAGCGCCGTCCCCCCACCTCGAAATCAGCTTCAGGAATTCGTGCTAAGTCTGCATAGGCAAACATTGCCGCCCAATCCTCCGGTTCCGCACAAGAAAAGAAGGTGAAAGCCAGCCCCTCTGTATTGCGATGATGCTGCACAAAGTTGATAAAAATCAGGCTCTGAGTCGGCGAAACCGTTTGATAGGTATCCCGTGCCATCCAAAAGCGGAATAGGGTTGCCCCTTCGCCTGTTCTTAGCGGCGCGTGATTCTGAAGATAACGCCAAGCTGAACTTGCAGCCGGATCGGCCTTCAATTCCTCACTACTGGCTTGGTGTAGTCCCACCATCATCACAAAGCCCGCTGGCTGCTGCTGGGCATCGCGAAAAACCAGTACCCCCTGTGGCTGTCGCTCCAACCAGTGATCCAAAAGACGCGCCGATTCTTCCCCTTCATACTCTGTTACCATCCTCAGCAGTGCTGCTTGGTCAGTCTGTCGCATTGTGTCAGTCAACAGACTACTATTCTCTTGCCAAGTGAAACGGGGTCTGACTGCTGGATTATCCCGATGGAGAAAGATGTAATCAAACAGGATGCGATGCTGCTCTTGTCCTTGGGTTTGCCCTAAACGGCTGGTGTAGTAGGTGCGTGCGCGTCCGTGGAGTTCGATGTACCAGTCAGGATTGCGCCAGCGCAAGTCAGCTATGAGGACTTCCCTCGCCAAGTCGTGGGGAAACAGCCCCAACTGCCCCGGTTCCATGAACGACAGCCCCCGCAGCCATTCAAATAACTCATGAACATCCGGCATCCCCAGCATCCTGGCGAGTAACGTCTCAGTTGTCAGGCGCACTAAGGCGCAAGCTTCCAACGCCATCCGGTGGGCAGGACTAGGAACTTGTTGTACAAATTTTTCTAGCAGCGCCTTAATCACATCTGGTACAGCGTCAGGCTGAAAGTGAATGTCCCCTGTGTGGGCAAACACATCAGCCACTAAGGAGAGGGCGAGGGGATAACCGTGGGTAAAATCAAGGACTGAACGATGTTCGGCTGTAGGGACTTGTCGCTTAGTCAGGTAGGTGCGACTTTCCTCTGGGCTGAGGTTACGCAGCGGCAGGATGTGGATCAGGGATTGCCAGCCTGGATCTGCTCTCCAAGATGATGAGGGAGAGTGGCGTCCAGCCATAACAATCAGGGTAGTTTCTGGCAATTGGGGCAAGAAGACTTCCCGCAGCCATTCATCAAGAGGCGCGAGGGTTTCGTAAGTGTCAATGAAAAGAACGTGGCGATGTGCGGTAGCACCGCCTGCGGCATCGCGTCTGGATGCGAGAACCTCAAAGGGAGAATCCTTGGGTGTCAGGTTCATCACGAACCGCAAGGCACTCAAGAACGATTCAGGAGCAGGTTCGATATTACGAGCATCTATATAAATTGCTGGAATTTCGGCTTGCTCGCAAATCCGTGTAAACTGGCTCAGTAGAGTCGTCTTCCCAACACCGCCCGGACCAAAGATATGCAGAACATGAAACGGCAATTCAGGTGCGGCGTTGGCGTACTCCAAAGCAGAACCCGTTCCCGGAAGAATAGAGTCGCGTTTTTGTGGTATAATAGCCGACTCAAACAGTTTTAGCTCATCAGCACGCCCAACAAACCGACTATGCCGCGCCGC
>CBDTXL010001083.1:0-2184 GCA_965364435.1 uncultured bacterium | reverse complement strand
TAGTACTGCAAGCACATGAGATTGGATCTGGCAAGATATCCAATCTCATGATGCTTAGTTTTTTCTATCACAATCATAGAGATTACTCATGGAAGGAATCCTGTAATTAACTAATTCTTTAGTAAATATAAATAGCTGTAGTCTATGAATAATTCATTCCATCGTGGAGATACCCGATTGCCCCTTGGGTAGTACCAACGGCAATCGTGTGCATGAATAACTGACTTATCTTTGAAGCCTATGAAATTGCCTTTTATCCCTAGACATTGGTTGCGATCGCTCAAGTATCTTTCCTTACTCTTCATGGGATTATTCATTACAATTTTGTTGGCGGGCTATCCTATTTCTGCGATCGCCCAAGAGGCGGTGCCACAGGCAATCGCACACAGCGCAATGCCAGAGCCAATTGCACAGCGGCTCATGCAAGAAATTCGTGGGGTTTGGATGACCGAAAATGACCATGACATCCTCAGCGATCGCCCCAAAATGCAAGAGGCTGTAAATCAACTGGCGCGGTTGAACTTCAATACGATTTATCCTGTGGTGTGGAATTCTGGCTACGTGCTGTACGAGAGTGCTGTAGCCCAACGGGCAGACATCCAACCCTTTGTGCGTAAAGGCTTACAGCGGCAAGATATCCTCGCAGAGCTTGTTACTCAAGCCCATCGCCAAGGGTTGCTCGTGATTCCCTGGTTTGAGTTCGGCTTCATGGCTCCCCCTACGTCGGAACTGGCATTAAATCATCCGGAGTGGCTGACGCAACGGCGGGATGGTAGCCAAACTTGGACGGGTGTTGCTGGTGAGGTAGTGTGGCTCAATCCCTTCCTGCCACAGGTACAGCAGTTCATCACCAATCTCGTGCTGGAAGCTGTTACCCAATACGATGTCGATGGTATTCAGTTTGACGATCACACCAGTTTACCGAATGAATTTGGCTATGATCCCTACACGCTTGCCTTATACCAGCAGGAAACCAAAAACAATGCGCCTTCCAACCCCCAAGACCCCACATGGGTGCGCTGGCGAGCCGATAAAATCACGGCTTTCATGACCGAACTCAACCAAGCTGTAAAACAGAGAAAGCCCAATGCGATTTTTTCCGTTTCCCCTAATCCCTATGTCACGGCTTATAATACTTACCTGCAAGACTGGCTGACTTGGGTGCGGCAAGGCATCGTGGACGAGCTAATTGTGCAAGTTTATCGTCCCGATCTGGAAAGTTTTCTCGCACAGATTACCCGCCCTGAAATTCAAGAAGTGCAACAAAACATTCCAACTGGAGTTGGTATTCTGACAGGGTTAAGAAGGAAGCCGATTCCGATGCAATTCATTCAAGCTAAGGTACAGGCAGCTCACGATCGCACCTTGGGTGTATCCTTCTTCTATTATGAAAGCCTTTGGGACCAAGCACCCGAACCCATTACAGAACGGCAATCTAACTTTCAAGCTCTCTTCAACCTCCCGGCTTCCCGCTTTGCGATGAGATAACGTAACCACAGAGGGTACAGAGAACATAGAGGAAACAAACAGAGCCAAAAACCTTTGGGCTAAGCCCAAAGAGTATCTCGCTTCTCACTGGGATCATGTCAGCCCAAATCCTTATCTATAACCCCTTTGATCTCTTTCCCCCTCATATTCTCTACTCTGTGAACTCTGTGCCTCTGTGGTTAGTTAAAAAAAAAGAGGGAGAAAGATTACATCTGTAGCAACTGCTCAGGAAAACGGTATGACATGCTCCGACAAATTGATTGGCACATACTTCTTAAGGATTACAGTACATACATTGTGCTGGAACAGCAAATTATGGGTGAACCGATCGCCCCAGCAACCTCACAGCGTAGGCTAAGATTTACCCACTAAAATTGGTTGCTCACAACAATCCGCGATAATGAATAAACACCAAAACAGCCGCCCAAGAACCCAATGCGACTTTTACGGCAACCAAGATGTTGAGCAGGGGGATAACCCCGCCGCTAAAAAGTGCGCCCAACACTCCGTGCGGTAATTCAAATCCGGCTAGAGTGATAACCGACAGGACAATGAAAATCAGAACCGAAACCTTCTCCCATATCGCAGCGTTCCAGCGCTTATAGATATCCTGCATCCACTCGGTTGATGAGGTAATCGCCACAAGACCGATCGCTGTTCCGCCCGCAACTCCAGCCGCAAAACCACCCCCCGGAC
>CBDTXL010001082.1:0-2184 GCA_965364435.1 uncultured bacterium | reverse complement strand
CCAGGAATTTCTTGAGCGGGAAATCCTTCAAAGGCAAGGCTGCCATCAATCTCTTTGTATTCTCCGGATTCAAGTTGATAGACAAGTAGCACGTTCTCGTCATAGCGCCAAATCTCAGGTACACCTAAACGAGCATAAATCGGCATTCTGTCAAGTGACTTGCTGGTGTAGTCTATTTCTAATACCAAGTCGGGTGGCGGGTCTTGGTCAAGGTTGATATCGACTCTGCCTCTAATCAGGCTTTCATTCTGGATGTAAAAGCTGTTATCGGGTTCTGCACCTGCTTCTTTGGCTTTCCGTCTCCAAGTAGTTGAACCATAAGGCTCACAATCTTTGCCCATTTCATCTGCCAGCTCTTGCACCAAAAAGCTGATGATTTCTTTATAGTATTCGTGTGGTTGTGATGGCATTATGATTTCGAGCGTTCCCCGGTCGTAAGCCACTCTTGAGGAGCGATTATCTCCCATTTCAGCTAGAAGATTTTCAAACTCCTCCCAGCTGATGTTATGGCGTAACTCTGATACGTCTTTTTCCTTGTCGTTTTCCTCCTGAATTAAAGCCTGAAACCGCTCGTCTTCTCGAATGCTGTCAAAATCTGAGTCAGTTTTTGCTAGTTCTCGGTATGTGTCAGAATTCAGACTGATGGCTTGTTGCAAGTTTTCAATTGCCTGCTCAACATTACCCTGCAAGGCATAACAGCTAGCCCTGTTGTACCAAGCTTGCTGAAGGTCAGGTTTAATTTCCAGCGCTTTGTCGAAGCTAATGAGTGCTTCATCTAAACGTCCCAACTTTCTTAGGGCATTGCCTCGGTTGTTCCACGGTTCGTGGACATCCGGTTTAAACTTTATGACTCTGTCGTAGCTAGCAAGCGCCTCATCTAAGCGTCCTAACTTCCCAAGGGCAATACCCCGGTTGTACCAGGCTTGGTAGTAGTCCGGTTTGAATTCTATGGCTTTGTCGTAGCTAGCGATCGCCTCTTCATAGCGTCTTAGGTCAGACAGTGCATTACCCCGGTCATACCAGGCTTCGGGGAAGTCCGGTTTAATTGTAAGAGCTTTGTCGTAGCTAGCAAGCGCCTCTTCATAGCGTCCCAATTGGGAAAGTGCTACACCCCGAAAGTGCCAGGCTTCGGGAAACTCCGGTTTAATTTGTATGGCTTGCTCGAAGCTAGAAATCGCCTCTTCAAAGCGTCCCCAGTAGAACAGCGCAATACCCCGGTTGTACCAAGCTTCGGAGAAGTCCGGTTTAATTTGTATAGCTTGATCGAAGCTAGCAAGCCCCTCTTCATAGCGTCCCAATTGGGAAAGTGCAGCACCCCGATAGATCCAGGCTTCAGAGAAGTCCAATTTGAATTCTATGGCTCTATCGAAGCTAGTGAGCGCTTCATCTAAGCGTCTCAAGTACAACAGCGAAATGCCCCGGATGTGCCAGACTTCGTGATCGTTCGGTTTGAATTCCAGGGCTTGGTCGAAGCTAGCGATTGCCTCTTCATAGCGTCTCAAGTACAACAGCGAAATGCCCCGGTTGTACCACGCTTCTTGGAGGTCGGGTTTGATTTCCAGGGCACTGTCCCAGTTAGCAAGCGCCTCTTCAGGGCGTCCTAATTTCATCAGCGCAATGCTTCGGTTATACCAGGCTTCGTAGAAGTCTGGTTGAATTTCCCGAGCTTTGTCGTAGCTAGGGATCGCTTCTTCATAACGTCCTAAGTCCTGGCTTTTCAAGGGAAGGGATGTTGTCATTGATGTATTTCTTCCATTCAAGTTTTGCCAAATTAGTCATGCAGGTGAGGAGGCGATCGCTTTCTTACAACCTCCAATAATTGCCCGGTGTCTGGGTTATGCTTCCACTTCCTGCATTTCTTGAGATACCTCACCCCCTCCACTCTTCCAACCTTCAACCTTCACTTTCCACCCACCAAAGCCTGAAACCGCTTATTCTTCCGTAGACAGTCCAAATCTTTATCGGTTCTTGCTGCTGGCAGATATTTCGCTGGATTCACTTGAATTGCCTGTCCTATGAAATTAACAGCTAATGTCACTTTCCCCTGCCGAGCATAACAGTAACCTTTGTTATAGATAGCGTTGACATGGTTCGGGTTAATCTCTAAAGCCTTCTCGAAATCTGCCATTGCTTCTTTATACCGCCCTAACAATACCAAGGCATAACCCCGATTGTCCCAAGCTT
>CBDTXL010001081.1:0-2185 GCA_965364435.1 uncultured bacterium | reverse complement strand
AAATTTGTAGTCTGGCGATTTTTGTGCATTACTTTTGTATGGAGAGAGGGGTGAGGTCATGCACGACAGCCACACCCAAACTCAAGTCAGGGCAAAGCGTTTGGCTCTAATTTTCTACCCAGACACTTTTAGGGCGAAGCATTTGACGGAAAGTTGCTCGGTAGAGTCTAATCTTTTTGGTGAGGAAAGCTTTGCCCCTACTTGCCCACATCGTGGATTTGTGACCCTCTAGATGAAGAGTGATGAGTGAAGCTGACACCCCAAATAACCAGCCCCTCCCTGAACCCACTGCGTCAGTGGATGATAATGCAGCTGATTTGCCAGATGCGACGGTGAGTTCAGAAGAGCCACAGATAATCAACATCTCCGAGTTTGCTGAGGTGAAGGATGTTGTACAACAGTCGAGACAAGAGCAGACAATAGAGTTAGCGATTACCACAACGGCATCATCAACAAGCCTAGAGGCAGACGAAGGGGCCACCGAGACGACCGAGGCAACAGGTCGAGAGCGAACAAAGGACGCCGATTGGTTTGCCTTAGCTCAAAAAATGCGCCAGCGTAATCGTCGTTTGCTCGACCAAGTGACTGAGTTGAGGGAAGCTCTCAAGGAGAGTCAGGAGGCGTTACACTCAGAGCAAATGCGATCGCGCGATCGCGACACCCTCCTAACTCAACAGATCGAGGAATTCAACATTGTCCAAGAGCAATTAACTCGTCTGTTCCATACGCTGGAATCGTCTCATCAAGCCGCCCAGCGCCAGCAAATTTTGATTGAAACGTTATCCGAGCAGTTACAAAGCTCTCAGGAACGGATTGCCCAACTAGAGCGGGAATGTGCCCTCACCCAGCAGCGCTACAACGAGCAGTCCCACCAGCTCCTACAAGCGGCAAATACCTGTCGAGAACTCAGAACACGCCTACACCGACAACAACGCCAAACCTTGCAGTTCAAGGCCGCTCTGGAAAAGTCTCTGGAAATGTCTTCCCCTAGCAATTCAGCAGGGAAACAACAGCCTCATCAAAAGAGCGGTATTACTAACCCGTCTGTCGTTCCCAAAGCACAGCCTATTAAACCCTGGTCAGCCGAACCGGAGTTACTCGAAGACACATCCAATATCGATACCATCTGGAATCGCCCAATACCGCTTGCTCCTCTCTCAGCAGTATCTTTCTCAGAAGCAGAACCAATTGATGTTAGACGTATTGAAGAAACTGATTCTCTCTCAACAGTCGATATCTCTGACTCAGTGGAAACAGCGATCGCTTCTTCCCAAGAAAGTGCAGACACGGAGATGGAATTGGAACAAGAGTTACTTGCGGAGATGACCTTCCTTGCAGAGGCATCTGGTCTATCGGAGTTGCCATCTGATTTAGCTGAAGCCCAAGCGCCTTTGACACAAGAACTAGAAGCTAACCCAGATGAGTCTGAGGCTCCAGTGCCATACCTCAGTGACGCCCAAGAGACTCCTTCGCCAGAGTATACCACTGACCTGGAGATTGAGACAGAGACGCTGAATGAAGAAGTATGGGGAGATTCTACCCGTGAGCCAGCACAGCCCAATGAAGTGGTTCTCCCCCAATCCAACTGGCCATCGCCGGTACTCTATCCGCTACGTCCCCCGAAAAAGCGCAAGTCATTGGCGGCAATTGATTTACCCAGTTTTCCGCCGTTTCACCCCTCTTGAACGAGGACGTTTTTATTAGCTTAATCCATTGACAGAGTGATTCAGGTGTGCTTAGGGCTTTGGCGATCGCTTTTCTTCGAGTAGTGCGCGATCGCTTTTTGGTGTCGCTGTGTAATACACTGACCAAATTACTGCACCCAGCGACGCATTCTCCCATCCTTAGCCAGACCATGAGCGAACTTCAGACTGAATATGACACTCCCTGGAAAGACGCTATAGAGAGTTATTTTGAAGAGTTTATCGCCTTCTTTTTTCCACAGGCTCATGGGGATATCGATTGGAGACAAGGCTATGAATTTCTCGACAAAGAACTGCAACAAGTTGTGCGGGATGCAGAACTAGGGAAGCGTTTAGTCGATAAATTGGTGAAGATTTATCGCACTGGTGGCGAAGAAACCTGGGTATTAGTGCATGTAGAAGTCCAGAGTCAAGAAGAAAGCAACTTTGCCCAGCGGATGTATGTTTACCACTACCGTATTTTTGACCGTTACAAGCGGTCA
>CBDTXL010001080.1:0-2189 GCA_965364435.1 uncultured bacterium | reverse complement strand
CCATTACCCATTACCCATTCCTAACTGAGGGGTTATTTCTACTGCGCTGCACTAGGTATCAGGTTTCATTATTTGAGTCATTTGGGTTCTGATTCACCACCAAAATGTTTCGATTCCGGTTTCCAACCCGTTCATACAGGAGTAGATCGACACTCTGAATAGCGAGATATACTCCCAGCCCGCCTATGCGCCGCTCTTCTAAGGGCTTATTCAAATCATCTGGGTTGGGTTTCTCAGTGGGGTTGTAGGGTATGCCAGTATCCTCAATGGAGATGGTTAGGGTTTGCTCGTTGAACGTGGCATGGCAGACCAATTCTCCCGATCGCCCCGCTTCCTGATAGCCATGAATAATGATATTACTGGCAATTTCGTCCACCGCCAGACGGAGTTTATAGGAGGCTTTTTTATCCATCCCAACTGCTGCCGCTGCTGCCAGCACGTATTGGGCGATCGCTCCCAATGAGTCTAGCGTTCCAGCTACCGTTAAAGGTTCCATAAGCACCATAAGCAATGGTTCCCGTGCCAAGCAATAATTTTGACTTTGGAAATTCTGCACAAGGGATTAAAATTAGTTGAAGGGTGTTCGCTGCACAGCCAGCATGGTAATATCATCAAACTGTGGCGCGTCATCAATGTAAGCGAACAGATTAGTTTGGATTCGCTTAAGCAAATCAGATGCTGAGGCGGCAGGCTGCTCTAAGAGCGATCGCAGTCGCCCAAGAGTAAAAAACTCACCCCCAGGGGCGCGAGCTTCTGTTACTCCATCGGTATAGCCAATCAAGATGTCACCTGGTTCAAGTTGAACCTGCTGAATTTTAAACTTCCTGTCAGGCATCATTCCCACCGGCGGTCCCGTGGAGTTGAGACTCTCCTTCACCCCAGTTGAGCCGACGATAAAAAGAGGTACATGTCCCCCACTAATGTAGCTCAGCAAGCCAGTCTTAGGATTGAGCACCCCAAAAAAGAGCGTGGCAAACATGCTCATCTGATAGTGCTCTTGGGCGATGTAGTTATTGGTCAGTGCAACAGCTTTGAGGGCGTTGATGTGGTCTAAGTCGGTTACCCCCTGTAGGTCAATCATACCGCCTATCCCCTCGTCATTGGCAACGAGAGACAATCCGCGTAATTGGGTTTGTCCCGAAAAGACTCGGATTAAGCTGCGGAATAGAGCCATAAATAGGGCGGCACCCACGCCCTTGTCGCAAACATCGCCAATCACCAGCCCCACGCAGTCACCGGGAAGCCAGAATACATCGTAGAAGTCACCAGCTACCTGGCGGGCAGGATAGAAACAGGCTGAAATCTCCCAGTTAGGGGGTTGTAGGATTTGGTCGGGCAGAAAATCTCTCTGAATCTGCCGTCCTTTTTCTAATTCAGTGCGAGCCATGACCTCCTTGATCTGGTTTTTATGGCGAATGGCAGTTTCAATCACTGATACAGCCTGTGAGGCAAGGGTGGTGAGAATTTTTAGGTCTTCCGCTGTATAGTCAATTGGCTCCTCATTACTGACATTCAAAACTCCGATCACCCGTTCGTGTATTTTTAAGGGGACGCACATGATAGAACTGACGGGATTCTTGCCAGGGACAAACCTTGGGTCAGATGAAGCATTATTGATTAACTCTCCTTTCCCAGTTTTAAAGACACTGCCTGCAATACCCTCATCCAGGCTGAAACAAAGTTTAGAATTCAGTTCTTTGGCGGTGCCAAAAGCTGAGATAATTTCCAGCACTTTCCTCTCTTCATTGAGCAACATGATAGAGGCGCTGGTGGTCTTAAACAGTCTTTTGCTCTCTCCAATCACTAATTGGGCGACCACAGACAAGTCTAAGCTGGCTGTTATTTTTTCAGAAAGGTTATAGAGCAAGTTGATTTCTTGATACTTTTGTAGCAATTCACTTGCCATCTGTCTTTTCTCTAGCTCTTCCCTTGCTAGGTAACTCAGCAGGGAAGAAATGGACGATGCTTCCCCAATGCTTACAACCCAGCCCAGCACCTCATCACCAATCGCAATTGGATATTTCCCCGATGGATTTTCAGGGATTTCCCCCCACAAGAGGTTACCTTGGTCATCTTGAATCCCTACGGTAGCACTGATGTCTCTACTTACCTCATTTAGGATATTTGCGACTTCCTTTTTTGCGAGGAGCTTCTTAAACCTGATTTGAGTCATTGTTGGATTTGACAAG
>CBDTXL010001079.1:0-2198 GCA_965364435.1 uncultured bacterium | reverse complement strand
TTGGAGTGATTAGCTTTGAATGGTCACAAAACAATGAAGAAGCAAAGGCTGTGATTCAAGATATTTATTGGCGAGCTCCTTGGAAACCAACCAGCGTGGTCTATAGTCGATACTTTGTCCCTCTGCATGTCGATAACCCGCCACCACCACCTAGAATTGTCTCGCGATAAAAACCTGACTTCGCTATAAGAGGTGGCTCAACGAAGCCTGCTTTGACAAACTTAAAAAGGAAGTTTGTAGAGAAAAAAGCTAGGCAGTGCATGAATAATTCTCAGAATAACCCACACAACGGCGAGAGCGCTTTGGCAAATTTTAGTCCTCTAGCCCTGTTTGAAACCGGAGGTCAAGGGAAAGTAAAGCTTAGAATCCTGGCTACTACAGCAGTACTAACCGTAATCTGGCCAGGAGCTTGGGCTTTCGGGTCACAGACCGACCCCGGCAAAATCTGGATGTTAGCTGAGATTGCAGGTCAGTATGCCGCTGTAGGACAAAAGGATAAAGCCACACAACTCCTAGGTCAAGCCCTACCCCTGGTTGAAGGCATTTCCGACGACTGCTACAAATCGGAGCCTATAGCTGAAATTGCTCGCCAGTATGCCGCAGCGGGACAGGCAGCTAGAAGTTCGCAGCTCTTGGCTCAAGCAATTCAGGTCGCTAAGACAGCAAAAGGCTGTTTAGGTACCAACGATGAAGTGGAAAACCTGGGAGACATCGCTACTCGGTATTGGGAAAACGGACAATATGACCAAGCCGTCCAGATTCTTAGAGAATTAGAGGATGACAGATTCAAAGCTCTTGGGCTGGCTTACTACGCTCCCCAGCTTGTAGAAGTGGGACGAGCTAACCAGGCGGTTGAGGTTCTAGCCGAGGCTATCGAGATCGCACAAACCATCGAAGATAGCAGATCCAAAGCCGGTGTGTTGACCAGAATCGCTGACCACAGTATAAAACTGGGACAAAATGCTCAAACCGTTGAACTTCTGGCTCAGGCGCTTCAGATTGCTCAAACTCAGGACAACGCCGACGGCAAAGCCAATATGTTGGAACACATCGCTGGCAAGTATGTAGAAGTCGGGCAAAGGACCCAAGCTATCGAGGTTCTATCCCAAGCCCTGCTTATCGCTCAAACCATCGACGATACTTCGCTTAAAACCCATACGTTAAGTAGAATCGCTGTCGAGTATGCAAAAGCTGGAGAGTTAGACCAAGCTCTCCAAATCGTCCAAACAATAAGCGATGATGCCGTCAAAGCTAGGGCGTTAAGTAGAATTGGTGGTCAGTATGCGGTAGCAAACCAGGAGGCGAAAGCGAATGAGTTCTTTTCTCAAGCCTTTGATCTCTCGCAAACCCTCAGCGAGGGTGTTGACAAAGCCGGTGTATTGAGTGAAATTGCTCTTCATTACGCAGAAGCTGGGCAGTTAGACCAGGCTCTCCGAGTCGTCCAAACAATAAGTGATGCTAACCAGAAAGCTACTGCGTTGAGTCGAATCACTCGTCATTACGCAGAAACTGGACAATTTGAGCAGGCGATAAGGGTTGCCCAAAACATTGACGACGATAGTGCTGACAAAGCCGGTGCCTTGAGTGAAATCGCTCGTCATTACGCAAAAGCCGGAAAACCTGATCAGGCTCTTCAGACCGCTCAAGCCATCGAGGCTCTCTCTGTTGAAGACTACGACACAGACTGGATATTATCTCAGATCGCTCATGAGTATGCAAAAGCGGGACAGTTTGACAAAGCTATTCAAGTTACCCAAACGATTGAGGGCAAAGGCAACAAAGTCAAAGCACTGAGTGCGATCGCTGGTCAATACGCAGCAAGGTCACAACAGGAAAAAGCCTCTGAGATTCTCAACCAAGCTCTTCAAATCGTCCAGGCAATCGAGCCAGGAGAGTAGCCGCGAATGAACTACCCCAACCAATTATGCCCTTGGTCGGGGGTTTTCACATGGATGCAGCACAGTCTAACCTGATATAGCAGTCACAGATGGGTTCGTGCAGATTACTGTAGCGGACTCGAATAAAAACCGCTGTAAAAGAGATTCTAGATATGCAAGCCAATCAATCATCATTTCGCATCATGAGGCATTTTCAACGACTTGCGACATTGGTCTTACTGCTCATGTTTATGAGCTTCCCCCTGTCAGCACAAGCAGCAAGTTCTTCTTCCATTGGACGCGCCTCTGGCAACTCTGAAC
>CBDTXL010001078.1:0-2200 GCA_965364435.1 uncultured bacterium | reverse complement strand
AGACCGCATCGTTAGCAGAGAACCAGACCAGATCACCGCTGTTTGTCAGAACTTAGTGCTAATTCCAAGTTGACACCTGTTACACCCGATGCTGATAATTGTAATTTGTGAAAACTTTAGCATTAAAAAAAAACCCTTGGCTAACGTCGTTGTAATCGGTGCCCAATGGGGCGATGAAGGAAAAGGTAAAATTACAGATCTACTCAGTCGGTCAGCAGATGTCGTAGTACGTTACCAAGGGGGTGTCAATGCGGGACACACCGTTGTCGTCCAAGGACAGACCTTTAAGCTGCACCTGATTCCTTCCGGGATTTTGTATCCTAATACCGAGTGCATTATTGGCTGTGGAACGGTCATTGACCCGCAGGTTCTCATCCAAGAACTTGACCAGCTGGAAAAACTGAATATCTCAACCAAAAAGTTGTTGATTTCAGAAACGGCTCATGTAACGATGCCGTATCACAGACTGATTGATCAGGCATCGGAAGAGCGCCGGGGAAACCACAAAATTGGCACCACTGGTCGTGGTATTGGTCCTACTTACGCCGATAAATCAGAGCGTACCGGCATTCGGGTCTTGGATCTGATGGACCCAGAGGCACTACGAAAACAGCTGAACTGGACGATTAACTATAAGAACGTCATTCTAGAAAAGCTTTACGATTTGCCGCCTTTAGACCCGGCTACTGTGATTGAGCAGTACCTGGAGTATGCTGAACGGTTACGCCCCCATGTCGTTGATAGCTCATTGAAGATTTACGAGGCGATTCAGCAACGACGCAACATCTTATTTGAAGGCGCTCAAGGGACACTCCTAGATTTAGATCATGGTACCTATCCCTACGTTACCTCCTCAAATCCCGTTGCTGGCGGGGCTTGTGTGGGTGCGGGTGTGGGACCGACAATGATCGATCGCGTGATTGGTGTGGCGAAAGCCTACACAACTCGCGTGGGAGAGGGACCGTTTCCGACAGAACTCGACGGTCAACTCGGAGAGTTATTATGCGATCGCGGCGCAGAATTCGGCACCACTACGGGTCGCCGCCGTCGCTGCGGCTGGTTCGATGCCGTCATTGGTCGCTATGCTGTTCGTATCAATGGCATCGACTGTCTGGCAATCACCAAACTTGATGTCCTCGATACCCTCGAAGAAATCAAAGTCTGCGTTGCCTACGAAATCGACGAACAACACTGCCAGGACTTTCCCAGCAGCTCTCGGCTGTTTTCCCGCTGCCGACCTATCTATAAAACCATGCCGGGTTGGCAACAATCCACCGTTCACTGTCGCGCTTTAGAAGACTTACCCAAGCAGGCACTGGATTATCTCAAATTCCTGGCAGAGTTGATGGACGTGCCAATTGCCCTAGTCTCCTTGGGAGCCAGCCGAGACCAGACAATTATCGTGGAAGACCCCATCCACGGTCCCAAACGGGCGCTGTTGCACGCCAACGGTACCCCAGTCACATCGGGAGTCTAATGATTTTAGATTTTGGATTTTGGATTAAAGTCCAACCGATAACCCTTTCCTTGGCAATCTACAATTTAAGATTGCGCTGTCAGTAACACTTGAAAACCTATAAAAGCTACTGAAATGGACGTTACAGTTGAATGTCAAAAGCGACCGGAAGGCAGCAAGCCAAGAGCCTTGCGCCGGTCTGGTTTAATCCCGGCTGTTCTCTATGGTCATAAAGGTGCAGAATCTGTCGCACTGACAATGAGTGCTAAAGACGCAGAAACGTTGCTCAAAAAGGCAACCATTAACAACACACTAGTACAGGTAAAGATTCCTGACATTTCCTGGAGTGGTAAAGCTCTCCTGCGGGAAGTGCAGACTCATCCCTGGAAAAATGCGCTCTACCACCTCAGCTTTTTCTCCGTAGCCGCTCAAGAAAGCCTCGATGTGATGGTGCAGCTGCACTTTGTGGGAGAGCCAGCAGGCGTCAAACAAGGAGGAGTTCTTGAAGTCGTGATCTCAGAACTTCAGGTGCAGTGTGCCCCTGAGAATATCCCTGAGTCGATTGAGATTGATGTTTCTAATATGCAGATCGGGGATGTCATTCGTGTCGAGGAACTTGTTTTGCCACCGGGTGTCACGCCACTGAGTGAACCAGAGCGCACCGTTGTCACCGTTGCAGGAGATTCCAACACCGAAGCCGAAGGGTCAGAAGCTTCAGAAGAAACTTGAGGTTTGCCCTTATGA
>CBDTXL010001077.1:0-2201 GCA_965364435.1 uncultured bacterium | reverse complement strand
TATTCCATTACCGTTTTCTAAGATGACTGTTTCAACATTCACCCCTTGCTGAAGGAAGAAACCTTTTTCTTTAGCGATCGCGATCGGGAAATATCCCGGCCACGCACTGTAGGCGAATTTAAGCGGCGGATGCTCTGGCTGGGGAGGCGACAGGAGATTACAAGCCGTTAGGATCAGAAGGGTGATGAAAAAAAGAAAGAGTGAACATTTAATTTTCATGTTGACTTACTTGATCGGGGAGTCTGCCTATCCAGCCTCTAACTGGCAGGGCTGGTTACAGATTTTCTGAAGTAGCACCCCGAAATTGGTCAGTCAACCCGCAAGCAAGTTTGTCATCTTGGGCGGTTTGAGTTCAGAAGAATTTATTCAAAAAGGTTATTGTTACTCTTGATCCCGCTATAAGACTCTTCAAAAGACTTCGTCTTCAATACCACGCCACCATTCACCAAGATTCATTAAATCCTGATGAATATCTGCTAATCCTCTGAGGTAGGCATCCTCTGACATTGTTGCTCTTTGCTCTTGGAGTTTCTGTAACCGCAGTTGCACTAACAACCAAGGCTTGGTAATGCTGTCTTTCGCTTCGATGTATTGCGCTAAATCTTTACTATCCATAATTAGTCAAATTTGGCAGGGCCCAATCGCTTGTTAATAAAAGACAGCCACGGTTTTTGTCGTGACTGTCTCTTGATTAATTGAAGATGAATTAGCTGTCGCTTCGCTTCCTTTTTAAATGGAAAGGATTAAGAACCTATCCGAAAAGTGGATTTGAGAATAGAAACCACAGATGCACACAGATCGAAAGGTGATTGCTCTAGGGACTTTTCGGATAGGCTCTAAGCAGCAGACAGGTTCTGATTAACGAAGTCCCAGTTAAGTAGGTTGTTGAGAAACGCATCAATGAAGTCGGGACGCTTGTTCTGGTAATCCAGATAGTAGGCGTGTTCCCAGACATCAAGAGTCAGCAAAGGAGTTTGTCCCAAGGCTAGAGGGTTTACTGCGTTCGGAGAGTTGACGATTTTGAGCGTACCATTGTCGAGGACAAGCCAAGCCCAGCCACTGCCGAACTGGGTGGTAGCAGCTTTCTTGAATTCTTCTTTGAACTTGTCGTAGCCACCCAAGTCTGAGTTGATCTTCTCAGCAACAGCACCCGTTGGGGCACCGCCGCCACCGGGCTTCAGAGAATTCCAGAAGAAGGTGTGGTTCCAAGCCTGCGCTCCATTGTTGAAGATACCACCCTTGGACGAGTCATTATAGGTTGCCTTGATGACTTCCTCAATCGACTTATCAGCCAAATCGGTATCTTTCGTTAGGTTGTTGTAGTTGGTCACGTAAGCAGCGTGGTGCTTGTCGTGGTGGAACTCAAGAGTCTTAGCGGAGATGTAGGGGTCTAGCGCATCATAGGCATAAGGTAAATCAGCAAGTTCGTATGCCATTATGTTCAATCCTCTCTAACTGTTTTTTAGCTTAAACCGGACTTAGAAGCTTGATGTATTTGTGAGGTTAAGCCTGATCAGCCGAAGATTTTTCGGACTGATGCAATAAAACTTAACAGTGAGATTCTACCTTAGAAGACGACACTGAGCCAAGCGATAACCCCCTTTAGGCTCAACTGCTGGCTGGTATACAGTCCCCAGGAGTTCAGAGGAGAGAGCGATCGCCTAGGTGTGGAAATTCCCCTAGCTTGCCGGAAGCTTACCAGCTTAAGGACGCTCCGTTAAAACTTCTTTAACAAACTTAATGGCAGCTTCTGGGCTAGTCGCCAGAAAAATATTACCTTTCGATAGGCTGGTGAAAAACAGTTGACTTTCTGAATGATCAGTTAATAAAACAACCTTTTTGTCACTTTTCAAGGCGAGAGCAACTTCTGATGCTGTCCCAGTTCCCATGCCGCAGGCAATCAGCACATCACTAGAGAGGACATTGATATTGTTTCGGGCATTCCCCATATCCGTGACGATCGCAATATCTACAGCCTCAGAGACAGCACTGGTGTTCTTGCTGGGCAAGATACCGATCGTTAAACCACCAGCCGCTTTTGCACCCTTGTTGACGGCGTCCATCACCCCAGCGTTTCTACCACCCGTCAGCAGCACCCATCCTTCCTGAGCAATTCGTTGACCCAGCTCATAAGCATGGTGGAGGTCAACAGCTGTGGCGTTATCACCCGGTCCCATTACCCCAATAACGATTTTTCTCAT
>CBDTXL010001076.1:0-2203 GCA_965364435.1 uncultured bacterium | reverse complement strand
TGTTTATAACGGTGCTCTAGCCTGCACACTTCTGAAATACGAACTTTATTAAGGCGGATAACGGGTAATGGGTCATGGGTAATGGGTCATGGGTAATGAGAACTCAATAGCAATGACCCTAGACCAATTACCAGTTAAACAATAGACCTCTTGCAAAAATACTTATTTGAGATTTGGAACCGCAGATAAACGCAGATAAACGCAGATGGATTTGATAGTGAGTGGTTAGTAGGAATTTCTACTCGCCTACTAACCACTAACCACTAACTGGAAATCCCACGTACTTCAGTCGTGGGATGGGTTAATTTCCAACCCTTGAAGAGTCAAATAGAGCACCGCTAACTTGTAGAGCCGTGCGCTGCTTTTGTGTTAACCCAATTCCACTTCCAAAATTGCACCCCTCTACCAAAGCTGCTGTCCATACCGTTTCGTTAAGGGTTGCACCTCTCAAATCCGCATCTCTCAAGTCTGCCCCAGTAAAGTTTGCAAAGATCAAGTCTGCTTCTAACAAACGGCTTCCTTTCAGCTTTGCCCCTGTCAAATCTCCCCGGATAAAATTCACACCATCCAAAACTAAGCCGGATAGTTCTGCTCCCCTAAGATTAGGAAATTTTGCCCAACTTGGATCTTTGAAAAAACGCATCACACAGGCTATGTTTGCCTCATTGAGAGGGATTTGAGTTAAAAACTCGTATCGCGCTAGACCCAGATTCTTGAGTGTCAGCAGACGTTGCTGAGAGTTTTGTTCTAGAAATTGGGTACAGGTTTGGTAGAGGTTTTGAGTTGGGGAATTCAGCATTCAATCAAACTTTGATGACAATAGACCTCTTGCAAAAATCAGATATCCCATCTGTGTTCATCTGTGTTCATCTGTGGTTTCATTTCTTAAACCTGGACTGATGCAAGAGGTGTAATCTTGAGGTTGAACGTCTCTCCCTCGATTTTTGCAAGGAGAACGGTTTCGATAGTTGGGCAACTATCAACCAGCTCGTTGGCTGATTTCAACTCTCCATTAACTTCCAATGTGCTGTTGAGGTCATTGGGGTATCCAAACATCTCCCTTTAGATGGGGGTAAAGAAATTGCTCATATTGAACTAATGAGGAAAGAAAAGGCAACAAGGGTAGACGTTTAGGCGTCTCACCAAGTCCATGTATCCATTTAAAAGTGCAGGACAGACCAATGACCACTACACTCTTAACTTACCAAATCCCCAACCTTGACAAATCCTACTCTAATTTTGTCAAAACCAGAATTCCCTCCAATTCTCAGAAGATGAAAGCCCAATTGAGAAGGGTAGTCGCCAAGTTAGAAAGGCAGGACATTGGTTGGCTTGACATCCTGAGCGCAATGGCGAATATCTCAGAGCAACAGGGTGATGATCAAGTGGCTGAGGTACTGGATGCAGCTGCTTGTGTGTTGAAGCGGAATAGGAAAGTCATACGCAACCTTTAACTACGGGCGAGAAAATGCCCGTGCTACGGCTTTGTGAAAGATGACAACATTCTTCAAGTGTTAACCAGCCACTGCACCTCATGGGCTTCGGTGGTTTCTGGAACCTCCAGTTTCCCAGCGAGTTTATAAATGACCGCTTCTGGCACCATTGCCATCCGGGAACGGTTGCGCTGGAGTAGTTCCTCAAAGGGGACTTCCAGATAAACAATACGGATGCGGGCTTGGTAAGCCGCAAAAAAATCGATTAAAAGCGATCGCATCGACCGGGTTGTGTTCGTCGCATTCCAGACGAACGAACGACCAGCACGCATATACTCACGCGCGATCGCTTTTGCCTGATTCGCCACGACTCCCTGGTCATCGTTAGGAGAGATGTTCATCTGTCTCCTCAACGCATCCAGTGAAATCACCGGCAAATCTGGAAGATTCTCTGCAATCCAATGGTCTTTGCCTACTCCAGGCAACCCTGACATGAGAACCAACTGGAATTGCGTGTCATCATACGCCGCGTAGTCTGGGTCTTTTATATAAGACATACATAATACAAAAATTGTCCACCCTTTGGAACTGGTAAGAGAATCTGGTTCCAAAGGGCGATCGCGAGTCTGGGAGCCTCAGCCTCCCATCAGGGTTATCGCTTATCCCGAAGCCGAGCTAAACGCAATCTAGACTAGGGTTCAATCTTGACAGAAACAATCTTGTCACCCTTGCGGATCGCATTGACTACATCCATGTCTTTTGTTTGACCG
>CBDTXL010001075.1:0-2211 GCA_965364435.1 uncultured bacterium | reverse complement strand
AACCATCTTTTCGGATGTAGCGCTTTTCTATCGAGTACGTCTCAATCTCACCCGCCAAAAGTTGACGGACGTAGGCGAGGTCAGCAGCAAGGTCATCAGGGTGAGTAATATCCTGGAAAGTTCGCCCTAAAAGTTCTTCATGGGTATAACCAACAATGTCGCAAAGCTTTTGGTTAACCAGTAACCATTGTCCATCGAGTCCTACCTGTGCAATGCCAACAGCCGCTTGATTGAATATAGCACGGAAGCGCTGTTCACTCAGCCGGAGGGCTTCCTCTACCTGCTGGCGTTCAACTAGCATTTGCGCGTTTTCGAGCGCCACTGCTGCACTGTTAGCAAGACCTTGCAGCATCGTAATGTCGTTGTCACTGAACGGGCGACGCTCTGCTTTGTTATGAAGTTCAAAGCAGCCTAGAAGCTCGCCCTTGCGGTTGAAAATTGGCAGATTTACCAGATTATAAAAACCGAAAGCTTTTTGAAGGTGAGGGAGGACATGAGAGTCGTGTTCAGCATCATTAGCAACATAGGGTTGTAGGGTCTCCATCACCCAACCCGGAACGCCAATTCCCCGCTCAAAAGTTGCCGCAACCGGACGAACATTTCCGTTTTGATGGTATTCGGTGAAAACCATCTTACCCTGGCTCATCAGTCCATAGGTTCCAGCCGTTACTCCCACGAGTTCTATTGCCGAAGCAATCAAAGTTCTCATGACCGCTGGAATCTCAAGGATAGCGTTGATCTGACGACTGGCACGGGATAGAATTTCCAATTGGCGACCACGCCGTAACAAAGCTTCCTCTACCCGTTTACGCTCAGCAATTTCCGCTTGCAGGCATTCATTGATTTTTGCTAACTCGGCAGTGCGTTCGGTGACTCTGATTTCTAGCTGTTCATTCGCTCGTTTGAGCGTTTCCTCGGCTTGCTTAAGCTTTGTGATGTCGCGAACCACTGTAAAAACAGATTCTACAGAACCATTGACGGCAAATTCTGGAACGATGCGAGCTTGATAGAATTTCAAGCCTTTTGGACCGAGATAATTGAATTCCTTCAAGCTCATTTCACCTGTGGCAAAAACTTCTTTAAACCATGAGTCCCAACGCTGTGCCAATTCTTCTGGAAAACCTGTTTCTAAGAGGGTTTTGCCGATGAATGTCTGGGGTGGGATTCCCGTTTCCCATTTCATTGCTGGATTAACATAGAGGCTTCGCAGTTCGCGATCGTATCGAGTTATCACATCTGGGGTATTTTCTACCAGTGCTTTGAACTCTTGCTCGCGGCGATATAACGCTTCTTCTGCGAGCTTTCGCTGAGTGATTTCGTTTTTCAGTGCAAGGTTTGCCGCCTCCAGTTGTACTGGACTTGGGAGAATCAATGCCTTAGGAATTAACTGCCCCAGTAGCACCGCTGTTGCTAAGGAGACCAAAGCGGTAAAAGCTTTGACAAATCCTGATAGCCAGTAGGTAGGGTGCCAGAGGGTCCATACTTCCAGCAGATGGGTCGTACCACAGGCGACGATAAAGGTGCTAAACATCAGGAAAATCCAGTCAAACGGTACATCTCGTCTTTTGTGGACGAAATAGACCAGCATCAAGGGAATTGAATAATAAGCTAGGCCAATCAGAGAATCGGACAGCACATGGAGCCAAACCAAATCTGGATTCCAGAGATAGCAGTGTCCGTGGGGAATAAACCCTCCTGCCGTCAGAAGGGGTTTGAAAAATTCCGGCATGACATTTCCCTCATAGAGCAAATAGCTGTAATTTTGTCTAACCCAAATTAGACAGCGAGATGGGATGCCCTCGCACTATGTGTGAAGCTAGTAGGCTACAATTGTTAAAGGTTCGTTACAGGATTGATCTTATAATTCCAAATTCTGTTACAAAGCCTCTGAATCTTTAGTTGAAGTCTCAACAACCTCTCCACAGTTCTGTAACCGTTCTATGACGCTCCCGATTCGAAACGTCGCTATTATTGCCCACGTCGATCACGGCAAAACCACCCTTGTTGACGCCCTGCTCAAACAATCCGGCATCTTCCGCGAAGGGGAAGACGTTCCAGACTGCGTCATGGACTCCAATGACCTAGAGCGGGAGCGGGGTATTACCATTCTGTCGAAGAACACCGCCGTTCGCTACAAAGAAACCTTAATCAATATTGTTGATACCCCTGGTCACGCCGACTTCGGCGGTGAAGTTGAGCGGGTGTTGGGGA
>CBDTXL010001074.1:0-2213 GCA_965364435.1 uncultured bacterium | reverse complement strand
CCTATAGCCATAGTGCAATTTTGCTGCTTTTGTTTCTTCGTTTCCTTCAGCTCAAAATTCTCTAGTTGATGATTAGCGTCAGCAACCCCCGATTTCTAATCGGGGGCTTCTAGCCTAAAGCTGCGAGCCGTGCTGACCAGAGACAGGATAAGACCTCCGTTTTCTGAGTCATGACACCCTGGAATGCGTCGCTAGTTCCTTGCTCTGTCGCTAACCGTTAAACAGGTTTAAGGTCACTGAACCAGTGCTGTTGGTCGAACAAGCTCAGAAAACATTCTCGAAGCGAACATCACCCGTTTTACGGAGTTCCCAATGTCCAACTACGTTTTTGTTATCGACACCGAAAAACGACCACTCAACCCAATTCACCCTGGACGAACGAAATGGAATTGGATACGCCTCAACCTACCTAAAGAACATTGGATTGATGCTGCTTGTGTTGGGGAAGTCGAAACACTAGAAGTGTTGACTTCTAAACCGTTGATGATTGCAGCCAAGGGGCATGGAACAAGACAGATGTGCGGCACCGATAAGTACGGTTTTCCCACTCGTCATAAGTCCAGAATCCAAATTCATAAAGGCTTTCAGACTGGCGATATTGTCAAAGCTGTTCTGACAAGCGGCAAGAAAATCGGCGCTTATATCGGTCGAGTTCTATGTCGTGCGTCTGGCAGTTTTGATATCACGACCAGTAAGGGAAGAGTGGCGGGGATTAGTCACAAATACTGCAAACCGATTCATCGAAAGGATGGCTATAGCTATGGCTATTGAAAGAAGTAGGCGACTAAAGTCGCGACAGGCCTTTCCTCTGGCTTCTAAAGAGACGGAGCTTCCAGCTTCGGAGGTGTCCTTGTGAAATTTCTCCTCAATATCTACGACTGGCTGCAAAAAAACGTTAGACCTCCCAGTGCCTTTTCCTGGGAGACCCTAATTTTGCTCAGTGTGTTTTCCTACTATATGTCAGTGCTATCAACTGACTTTGTGCGAAATCTGCTGGCGAATTTTGGTTGGATTTTTTTAATTTTTGGTGTCTTGTGGGGAACAACTGCTGCCGGTCAACTGAGAATTGGTTACAAAGACAAGCAAAAAGACGGCTTTCCTTTGAGTCCCTGGATTACCGGGGCACTAGTCAGTGTTTATATCTTCGGTGGTCCCACAGGAGAAGTCAGACGAGAGGCTTTAATTTACTGGCCCGTAATCTCAGCCATAATTGCCGCTTTACCGGATTTTTTTGGAGAAAGGTTCACTCTTAAAGCCCCGCCACTGCAAAAGCGTCAAAACCTAGTGATTTTGTTCGGAACCCAAATACTACTCAGCTGCTGGTTACAGTTTTATTTTGTGATTCAAAACTGGTTAGTACAATATCCCAGTCTGGTTGCTGATGACTTCCACCAAAGTGCTTTCGTCGTGAAATGGAAGCCTTCCCTGTCTCCGCTCCCACCTAGAGGTGCCTTGATTTTAGAGTCAATGGAACCCAAGTTAAGAGACCAGTTGAATGCTAGACCCTGGTCAGAGGTTGAGCGATCGCTCCTACCGAAAGAGCGACAAAAGTTGATTAACGCGATCGCACAGCAAAGCAAGCAACAAATCTCTCCAATTCAGGAAGATAACCTATGGCAGGTGACCTCCAATGTCTCGTCCAGGGGTTCGGGATATAACTTGGAACTGCGGACGAGTTGGCAAGGACCTCGTTCAGAACGTCAACGCGATTATTCGCTGACTAAGGCTTGTCAAATTAATCAGGTTTACCGGCAAGCGAACGCAGCAACTAAGCCAATCAACACAAAGCAGGCATCACCATCAGCACCAATTAGTCAGGTCCAATGCAAAGAGGTTAAAGGCTGGGGGATAGACCAACCAAGAAACCTGAATAATCCCTTTATATAATTATGATGCGCTTGCAACTGCCTCCCGTGAAGGTTGAACTAGATTTGAAGATCTGAGTTTGAAAGGGAAACCCTATAACTCCTATCATCTCCAGTGGCATCGTTATCATATCCATCAGTTACTAATCGCTAATTGTTTCTTGCTATTAGCGATTAGCGACTAGCACGCAAACGACACACTGTAAACAAAGGAATCAACCGGACTTGATATCAGTATTTGCAAGGGTCGGAGGTGTATGAGTATAATGAGAATTTGGGTGATCGCCTCGAATGGGTTTCGGGAAGTGATTCGCGATCGCATCTTGTATCTTATTGGCTTTTTTACGC
>CBDTXL010001073.1:0-2218 GCA_965364435.1 uncultured bacterium | reverse complement strand
CTAAAGCTAGACTGGGGGAAGTAGTCGGGAGAAAAGAGTTATGCTGACATCTACCCCAGTGACATCTACCCAAACGTCGAAAGAGCAATCTCTAATCCTCTGGTTTGATGAAATAGGAATTGAGGATATTCCCTGGGTAGGCGGGAAAAATGCCTCCCTTGGTGAAATGATCCAACAGTTAAAGCCAAAGGGAGTGAATGTTCCCACCGGGTTTGCCATCACTGCCTATGCTTACCGTTACTTCATCGAGAAAGCGGGTTTGGAAGCCCAGTTGCGCGAACTGTTTGCTGACCTAGATGTGGAGGATGTCAGCAACCTTCAGCAGCACGGCAAAAAAGCCCGGAGATTAATCCTCAGTATGGACTTTCCCCCAGAACTGGAAGCGGCAATTGGTGCAGCTTATCAGAAATTATGCGACCGCTATGGGGAAGATACAGAAGTCGCAGTTCGCTCTTCTGCCACCGCTGAAGACCTCCCGGATGCTAGCTTTGCCGGTCAGCAGGAAACGTATTTGAACGTCCAAGGTGTCCAAAGGGTCTTGGAATATTCCCACAGGTGCTTCGCCTCGCTGTTTACTGACCGCGCGATCTCTTATCGCCAGCACAACGGTTTCGACCACTTAGATGTTGCTCTCTCCGTCGGCGTCCAGAAAATGGTGCGTTCTGATTTAGCCTCCTCTGGTGTCATGTTCTCCATTGATACCGAAAGCGGCTTCAAGAATGCCGCCCTGATTACTGCCGCTTACGGTTTAGGGGAAAACGTCGTCCAAGGTGCCGTTAATCCAGATGAATATCTTGTGTTTAAGCCGACTCTAAAAGAGGGGTTTCGCCCAATTTTAGAAAAGCGGTTGGGAAACAAACGAATCAAAATGGTCTATGACCTCGGTAGCTCAAGATTGACAAAAAACGTCTGGGTACCGGAATTTGAACAGGAGAAATTCTGCCTTACCGATGACGAGATTCTGCAACTCGGTCGTTGGGCGGTGCAGATTGAAGACCACTATTCCACAGTCCGGGGCGTCTACAGCCCGATGGATATTGAGTGGGCAAAAGACGGCATTACTGGCGAACTATTTATCGTCCAAGCTCGTCCAGAAACGGTACAATCCCAGAAGTCTACTACTGTTCTCAAGAGTTACCAACTCAAAGAGCATAGCGAGATTCTCGCTACGGGTCGTAGCGTTGGAGCGTCGATTGGTCAAGGCAAAGCCCATGTGATTCTGGATGCCAACCAAATCCATCTGTTCCAACCTGGTGAAGTCTTAGTCACAAATAAGACTGACCCAGACTGGGAACCGATTATGAAAAAAGCGAGTGCGATCGTTACTAACCAAGGTGGACGAACCTGCCATGCGGCAATTATTGCACGAGAGATGGGGATTCCTGCGATCGTTGGCTGTGGTGATGCCACTAATGTCTTGAAAACAGGTCAAGAGGTAACGATTTCTTGTGCGGAAGGGGACGAAGGACGGGTTTACAACGGTTTGTTGCCCTTCGATGTTCAAGAAACCACGTTGGAAGACTTGCCGCGCACTCGTACCCAAATCCTGATGAATGTGGGCAACCCAGAGCAAGCGTTTGGTTTAGCATCCATTCCTTGTGATGGCGTGGGTTTGGCTCGGTTAGAATTCATTATTGCCAACCACATTCAAACGCACCCGTTGGCATTGATTCACTTCGACCAGTTGGAGGATGAAGTCGTTAAAGCGCAAATTGCCGAGTTAACCAAACTCTACGACGATAAGCCCCAGTTCTTTGTCGATAAGCTGGCTCATGGTGTCGGGATGATTGCTGCGGCGTTCTATCCAAAGCCGGTGATTGTGCGAATGTCGGACTTCAAGAGTAACGAGTATGCTAACCTCTTGGGCGGCAAGCAATTTGAGCCGAAGGAAGAGAATCCAATGCTGGGCTGGCGTGGGGCGTCTCGTTACTATGATGAGAAGTACCGCGATGCTTTCGCCCTGGAATGTCAGGCGCTCAAACGGGTGCGCGATGAGATGGGTTTAAGCAATGTTATCCCGATGATTCCCTTCTGTCGCACACCTGATGAAGGGCGTCAAGTGTTAGCGGAAATGGCGAAGCATGGTTTGGAACGGGGTGTTAACGGCTTACAGGTTTATGTGATGTGTGAGTTGCCGAGTAATGTCATTGAAGCGGATGAGTTTGCGGAGGTGTTTGACGGTTTCTCGATTGGTTCTAATGACCTGACTCAACTGACT
>CBDTXL010001072.1:0-2220 GCA_965364435.1 uncultured bacterium | reverse complement strand
GGAGTTCGTTGGCATCGGTGGGGAGGCGACGGGCGGACAGGATTTTGAGGGGACGCTGAAGGTTTGTGCAGGCGGTGGCGGCAATTGCCCATTTGTCGGCAAGTTCCATGCCGCACAGTTGAATGGTGGGGGCGTGGGATGTGGGGGACTGATGGACAACTTAGTACCGATGAGTCACACAACAAATGTAAATTGGCAAAATGCGTTCGAGAGGCACATGAAAGTAATAACAGTGGCATTGGATAGCATATATAGCAGTATGACAAAAAATAAATATTTCATGATGCTGGGATACGAGGCGGATGCTGTTGGACAATATCCACCGGCAAATCATATGGGAATCGATGTCCCAGCTCAGGTCGAGGGTAACTGGTACGATCTCGCGTACGACAGAAGTACTGGCAAAATAGAAGAGGGGCAACAAGAGGTCGATGATGCGGAGAATGAGATAAAGGGAAGCCCCGTGTGGAAAACGATTCAGACAGCAAAGGCGGCATTGGGAAATGGAGTAATCGTCAACCAGACACACTAGAAAGAGAAGAAAGGCTTGAATGGAAGAGAAAGTTGAATTGGGGTAGTCTAGACTGGTTATGGTGGCAGATACAGAGTGCTAGCCTCGTAGGTTGGGTAGAGGAACGAAACCCAACAGAGAGCATTGACTCCTCCCCAACCGTTCCACTTTCTACTGCTAATAGAGAACCAACCCCACTCCACACCCACCGCCACCAACGCCGAACGTATTCCTCAATGCGGTTCTCCCCCGCACCTTGCTCATAAAGCTGAGAAACCCGTTCAGCAAACCTCTCCACCGTCTTCGTCGCAATCCCCAAACCCTCCGGAGTAAACCAATACCCCAAAAAATCAAACCCCCGTGCAATCCTCCCAATAAACGTCTTATCCCGTGTGCAACTCCAACTTCAACTCACCCATCAACCCCTGCACCGCCTTCACCGCACCCCGCAGCTTCCACCGCGTCGGTGCGCCCCTACGGGAGCGATCGCGTTTAATTAGGTTGAAGGGAGAGAGTGCGATCGCATTTAATTGGGTTGAAGGGAGAGAATGTGCGATCGCACATTGATTAGGCTTTGGAAATGCGATTATACTCCTACGCTACAATAAAACCAACTTTTTGTTCAGGAGGTGCTTTTCCTGACAGAGCCTTTAGACGATGCAGCCATTGCAGAACTTTACGAAGCGATCAGTAATATTGTCGTCCGATTTCCACTGCTTCATTGTCAAGACTGTGCCAGCACCCTCAAACGATGGCTCAAACACCGCCAAATTCCGGGAAAACTTTGGCGACTTTCAACCCGATTTGGCGACTTTCAACCCGATACGACAATGAAGACTTTATCCTCAGCGATCGCCAAGAACAGCAGGGTTGTTCTGAAACCATTACTGAAAATGGTATTCACTATGGCATTGAAGTCTATGGAAAAATATTTGATAACCTTTCCAAACAAGGGCTATCACCAGCTGATTGGGTAAAAGATTTTACTTCTTTATCTAATGAATTTGAAGTTAAAGTGATTGAAGAGTTTTAAAGATGCGATTCAATGGAGCTAATTGCAGCAATGAGTACATTATTTGATCTACTGGAAAAAATCAAAACCCAACCTGGATTATACATAGGAACTGCCTCCCTTACAAATCTGCGGATGTTCATCCTTGGCTATCGCTTGGCACGATCAGAAGTAGGTATCACCAATACTGAAGCCGAAAGTGACTTTCACAAGAACTTTCAACCGTGGCTACAAAACCGCTTATCCATCCGTACTGTTAACGCTTGGGACAAACTTATTTTGCTAACTTGTATTGATGAGAAAGCGGCGTTTGATTATTTCTTCCAACTTCTCGATGAGTTTCTGCAACGAGACAAAAGCCAAGATATTGATCCAATGCTGATCGAATCATCTTCAAAAGATATAGAACAAGTTGCATAAAGTGCGGTCGCGTTGCGCTGCTGCGTTCGCGTAGCGTCTCGCAGAGAAGCGCAGATCGCATGTAGGGTTTGGTTGAGGGGAGAGAGTGCGATAGCGAAGCGCTGCTGCGTTCGCGTAGCGTCTCGCAGAGAAGCGCAGATCGCATGTAGGGTTTGGTTGAGGGGAAAGAGTGCGATCGCGTTTAATTAGGTTGAAGGGAGAGAGTGTGCGATAGCGAAGCGCTGCTGCGAAGCGCAGATCGCTTTTTAGGTTAGGTTGAAGGGAGAGAATGTGCGAT
>CBDTXL010001071.1:0-2220 GCA_965364435.1 uncultured bacterium | reverse complement strand
TCAGCACTACAATGGGGATGCGCCGTAGTTTGGGGTCAGCTTTAATTGCTTGTAGTGCCTCTTTCCCGTTTATCTTCGGCAGATACAAATCTAACAAAATCAAATCGGGTCGTGGGGCGATAGCGAAGCGCTGCTGCGTTAGCGAAGCGACTCTGAAAGAGTCAGCGCAGATCGCTAATTCGCTATACTGGCGACGATGGTAGAGATAGTCCAGCAGTTCCTCACCATCCTTAACGATGTACAGCTCATGGAGCAGACGACTTTCGCCTAGCGCCCGCCTCATCAAAATCTGGTCGTCAGTCTCATCTTCTGCCATCAGAATGGTGATTCGCTTTCTTCGCTTACTCACTCTTGTGCTAAATCCTTTGGGTTATTTGCCAATTATGCTCTTGGAAAGAAAAAACTCTTGAGAATTTCTCCGGAGGCGTTGTCTGCTAATGAGAATTCTGGTAATAGCTCCCAAGGATGTAGACCTTTGACTTCACAGGAGGCATACGTTGCTTATCCTTCAGTTGCAAGATGCCCTATATAGCGCGTCTATGCAATATCAGGCAAGCACTCACGTACTCTAAAGGAGGATCGCAACAGGGCTATAGCGGTCAAAGCAAGCAGACGAAATCCTTAACTTCTCTAGAAATTCATCCTGTTGGGTGAGGCTCTGGGGTTGCCATAAAAGACATAATAGATAGTTAGTTTGCCAGCTACTGCTTAAGCAATCGCTTGTGAAAACCCTCTTAGACAATTGCTTTCCCTTACGGGAACTCTATGTGAAGTCAGGCGTCTTTGGGAGGAAGGATGTTCTAGCACCCATTTCATCCATGAACCACTCGACTTCTTTATCCGGGTCCCCGTTTGAGGTAATAGTTCCTCAAAGACTGCCGGTGGAACCCAATAAACTCTCAAACTATGATTTAATATTGCGTTGTCAGGAGGGAATTAACCCTGATCGCGTCGCCTTTGCTGAACTTCTACGCCGGTATCAGTCCCATGTGGATAAGATTTTGTACCACTTGGCTCCGGACTGGCAGGACAGAGCTGACCTGGCGCAAGAAGTCTGGATTCGAGTTTATCGTAATATAAAGCGATTACAGGAACCCGTGAAGTTCCGGGGCTGGTTAAGTCGCATTGCCACTAATCTGTTCTATGATGAGCTTCGTAAACGCAAAAGGGTGGCTCATCCTCTGTCGCTAGATGCCCCACGTCGCTTGGATGACGGCGAGATGGACTGGGAGATTGCCTCAGACACGCCCAATCCTGACGAGGACATGACGACGCGAGAGTTTTATGAACAGCTACGTGAGGCAATTTCAGACTTGCCAGAGGTGTTTCGCACGACAATTGTCCTGAGAGAAATCGAAGGGATGGCTTATGAGGAGATTGCTGAAATCACCGGCGTTTCCCTAGGAACTGTAAAGTCGAGAATTGCCAGAGCCAGATCTAGACTACAATCCCAGCTCCAAACCTATTTAGAAGCGTGATCATTAGTCTCCTTCTGAGGAACCTTTGCCCGTTCTAGTTGTTCGTTTATTATGATGGGTGTATGAATTATCCTCCGTTGAGCGCTTGCTACGACTCGGTGGTAATACAAAAATGACCTCCAATTTTGACGCTCGTAAACCTTCTGGGCAAGAAGCTGCCAGGGAAATGGATAGCCTACAGCGCGATCGCTTTGAATTACTCAGTGCATACATAGATGGTGAGGTAACAGCCGCAGAGCGCAAACAAGTGCAACAGTGGCTGGCAACTGACTCAGATATGCAACGCTTGCACACCCGGCTCATAAAGCTACGCCAAGGATTGCAGAAGCTGCCGGTTCCATCCTCACAAGCTACGGTTAAAGAGACAACCCAGGAGATTTTCTCGCGCCTGAACCGCCGCCGAACCAAACGGGCAGTGATCTGGGGGGGAGCAGCGGTAGCGGCGGTGTTTGTCAGTGCCTTGTCGGGAATTTTCCCCGGTAGTCAATCACTGATGCCACAGCTGGCTCAAACTCCGAAACAAGATACGGCTTCGGAACCCCTAATGATTGCTGTAAACCGGCCAGTGATCGAGATTCCCAAGGCAGCGGTGGCAACTCCAGAAAAATTAATGGAGCCACTAGCCGTACCTGATCATGCCCAAAAGAATCATCTCAACTAATTGCCATTGAATTTGATGCCCGTGTTGGAGTCAGTGGCGACATCGTAGAACTTATGCAGTACGCAGCAGACTGGGGACTAG
>CBDTXL010001070.1:0-2223 GCA_965364435.1 uncultured bacterium | reverse complement strand
TACTTGCCTTAATTCAATCTTTCATAATACCCCATTTAAATGCTGAACAGCTTATTGACTTTTATCCTGACCGTGAACTTCACATTTCCAGGTGCCTTGCTTATGCTCTTGACCGTACTCTTTTCAGGGATATTTCTTGTTCTCTTAAAGAAGCCCTTGACCGTCCCTCTACATTTGGTATTATCTTTGACCGTGACATTACCTTTGCCCTCGCCTGTGAGCGTGACTTTTCCTTTTATTTCGAGTTTAAACAGGATCTTTCTGCCGCCGGAAGTGAGTTGGCTACCCTTGAGAATCGAGTAAATCATGGCTTGACTATAGGACTTACCTGTAGCCTTGTCTTAGTCTTGAACTGTGCTGAGTTCCTCGCCCGTGTACTAAGACTCACTCCTGAACTGAAGCAATTACTACAACAGCTCAAAAAACAAATACCCGAACCAGACGAAGATACAAGAAGATTTCAGGAATGGTGGAAAATAGAGGGTCAAGATAAGATAAAGCAATTAAGAGCCTTAGTAAACGATCATCGAAATCGGAATATTGGTCAGGATTGGCAGTTTAGCTCCCTACAAAAGGAATTGCTTGAGCAGTATTATGATGCCAACAAGTTGCTGGTGGACTGCCTTAATAGTGGTTGTAAGGTCTCTCCCGAAGTACGATCGCACATCGAAGACACCTTACTCTTACCCATCGCTGAGATAGAGAAGCGGAGACTCGGAGATTGAGCGCGATCGCATCCTTCCTGAAAAACGCGATCGCTCCTAGTCGCATCCTTGCAGAACAGGCAGAAGCAATGGAACTCCATTACCAACAAAATCCCGAATGGCAAGAACTAGAAGCACGCCATCTAATTGAGTACTAATACTCCCCTTGCCAAGCGGGGTGCGGATATCCAAAGATTTATCCGCAAACTACGACAAGTTCCCGAAACAAGGATGGCAGAAATTGCGGTGGCTGTTGTTGCTGTAGTTGAATATCAGCAACCCTAAGATTAGGATACATTCAAAACTTAAATTTATACCCATCGACTGACTAAAGATTTCATAATATCCTCCTTTAGCTTGGCGTCGCTTCTAACCTGTGATTGTTAAATTAACAAGGCATAACAATAAGAAGCTGCACCAAATGGATCTTAGACGGTTTTGGTGCAAGAGAGGAAGATAAAGATGAATAGCAACGAGCAATTTTTGAATAAAGATAACGAAATTATTGACGTTGAACCCATTACGGTTCAACCTGAGTATTCTTCAGCGACGGTTCAACCTGAGGATTCTTTAGTGACGGTTCAACCTGAGTATTCTTCAGCGACGGTTCAACCTGAGGATTCTTCAGCCGACACCGGCAGGGGTAACCTTGCTGCTGGAGTAGTTGGAGCCGTTGTTGGTGCTGTCGCTGGTGCGGTAGCAGGCGGTTTGGCGGCGAAGGCTACACCTGATGATGCAGGGGACAAAATCAAAGATGCTGCTGAAAATGTAGCCGACAAAGTTAAAGATGTCGCTGAGCATGCCAAGCCATCTCTTGAAAGCGCAGCAGATAAAGTAAAACATGCTGCTCTCAATACCGGAGACAGAATAGAAGATGCCGCTGAAGGTGCTAAAACATCAATTGAAAGTGCAACAGACAAAGCCAAAGCTGCGGCTAAAAATACAGCCAACAGAGTAGAAGATGCTGCTGAACGTGCTAAGCCATCAAACCATCAAGACGCTCAAGATGTTGAGATAAGAGAGCGAATTGTTATTGAACCAACCTCCGATGTAGTGGCTGAAACAACACTACCTTCTGATAAGGAACACTCCCCTGAAGGCGAACTTTTGCCGATGGACGTTTACGAAGAAACACCTGACTCTGAAATCGAGAAGCCAAGCTTCGCACGTAAAGTCGATCAACTTTATCAAGAATAGGATTTACGCAAAGCCGCCCGACCTCCCAAAGAAAAGGAGGATTAACGGGTAGCTGAAAAAACAACAACTTTGTTCAAGCTCATTCAAGCTTGTACTGAGAAGGTTTATCTAAGGGTGGGTGATCAACGACTCACCCTTTGTCGTCAAATCCTGGGACGACCAGCAAACAGGGCTTTGGATTCTGACTCTCCAATCCGTCGCAACTGCCGTGTTAATTGCCAGTTCAACAAGCCCAGGATACTCCACTGCCCGAAGAGTGCCTGAACATTCAGGGGGCGACAAGCGCCCTATAATGCTTGCTGTATCTGGGTTAGAGCTTTTA
>CBDTXL010001069.1:0-2229 GCA_965364435.1 uncultured bacterium | reverse complement strand
GAGGCGAAGAAGGACGTGATAAGCTGCGAAAAGCTGCGGGGAGTGGCACATACACTGTAATCCGCAGATGTCCGAATGGGGCAACCCGGCTGTTTGAAGAACAGTCACCTGTGCAAACAGGAGCAAACCTGCCGAACTGAAACATCTAAGTAAGCAGAGGAAGAGAAAACAAGAGTCGCAAGACATAGTGATTTCCCAAGTAGTGGCGAGCGAACGGGAAAGAGCCCAAACCGGAAGTGTTACGGCACTTTCGGGGTTGTAGGACCACTTTTTAGAACTAACCATCAACAAGAACCCTGTGGGAAAAGGGGCGAGACAAGGTGAGAGCCCTGTATTGGCAAGTGTGTTAGTTTGTAGTGGGATCCTGAGTAGGGCGGGGTAGGAGACGCCCCGTCTGAATCGGCCGGCACCATCCGGCAAGGCTAAATACTCTTGAGAGACCGATAGTGGACAAGTACCGTGAGGGAAAGGTGAAAAGAACCGGGCATACCGGAGTGAAAAGAACCTGAAACCATACGCTTACAAGCGGTCGGAGCAGACTTGATCTGTGACGGCGTGCCTTTTGCATAATGAGCCTACGAGTTACTGTTTCTAGCAAGGTTAAGCATTTAAAGATGTGGAGCCGCAGCGAAAGCGAGTCTGAACAGGGCGTATAGTTAGAGGCAGTAGACGCGAAACTTTGTGATCTACCCATGAGCAGGTTGAAGTTGCCGTAACAGGCAATGGAGGACCGAACCAGTTTCCGTTGAAAAGGATTTGGATGACTTGTGGGTAGGGGTGAAAGGCCAATCAAACTGAGAAATAGCTCGTACTCCCCGAAATGTTTTTAGGAACAGCCTCGTGGTCAGAGTGTGTTAGAGGTAGAGCTACCGATAGGACTAGGGGGTGTCACAACCTACCAAATCCTGACGAACTCCGAATGCTAAACACATATACACGGGAGTGAGGGCTTGGGTGCTAAGGTCCAAGTCCGAAAGGGAAAGAACCCAGCCCAACAGCTAAGGTCCCAAAATCTATGCTAAGTTGAACAAAGGAAGTCTACCTGCAAAGACAGCCAGGATGTTGGCTTGGAAGCAGCCATTCATTTAAAGAGTGCGTAACAGCTCACTGGTCGAGCGGGTGGGGCATCGATAATAAACGGGCATCAAGCATAGTACCGAAGCTTTGGATAATATAGGTTAACTATATTGTGGTAGGGGAGCATTCCTGCAGCAGAGAAGCGGAAGGCGGCAAGCCACCGTGGAGCGGCAGGAAAAGCAAATGTAGGCATAAGTAACGATAAGGCAGGTGAGAAACCTGCCCACCGATAGACTCAGGTTTCCTGATCAACGTTAATCGGATCAGGGTTAGTCGGGGGCTAAGGGGTTAGCGAAAGCGAAGCCTCGATGCAAGACAGGTTAATATTCCTGTACTTGAGCAGTCAGTCAGCAGATGACGGAGTAAGCAAGGGTTTGCGCACAGACGGAATTGTGCGTTGAAGGTGCTATGGCACTGATAGTACCTGAAGGCTTCGGCCGGAGGGATAATGACCCGGAGGAGCTTCCAAGAAAAGTTTGTCTGACAATGATTGTTCAACCCGTACCGCAAACCGACACAGGTAGTCAAGTGGAGAACACTAAGGTGCTCGAGTGAATCACGGCTAAGGAACTCGGCAAAATAACCCTGTAACTTCGGGAGAAGGGGAGCCTACTTAGCAATAAGAGGTCGCAGAGAAATGGCCCAGGCGACTGTTTAACAAAAACACATGGCTTTGCAAAAACGAAAGTTGACGTATAAGGCCTGACACCTGCCCGGTGCTGGAAGGTTAAGGGGGGGAGTTAGCGCAAGCGAAGCTCTGAACTGAAGCCCCAGTAAACGGCGGCCGTAACTATAACGGTCCTAAGGTAGCGAAATTCCTTGTCGGGTAAGTTCCGACCTGCACGAATGGTGTAACGATCTGGGCGCTGTCTCAGCCGTGAGCTCGGTGAAATTGTAGTAGCGGTGAAGATGCCGCTTACCCGCAACGGGACGGAAAGACCCCGTGCACCTTTACTATAGCTTCACATTGACTTTGGGTAACGCATGTGTAGGATAGGCCGGAGGCTATGAAGGGGTGTCGCTAGGCATCCTGGAGCCGCCCTTGAAATACGGCCCTTGCTTTACCTAGAGCCTAATCTGTAACAAGAGACAGTGTGTGGTGGGTAGTTTGACTGGGGTGGTCGCCTCCAAAAGAGTATCGGAGGCTTTCAA
>CBDTXL010001068.1:0-2232 GCA_965364435.1 uncultured bacterium | reverse complement strand
AGCAAAAGTTTTAACCGCTCTAAAAATGATATACCCGCTCATATTTTCAAGGCGTTTTTGGTTACTTTTAACCAAAGAAATCTACTATCGAAAAACTCAGCCTCCATTTCCACATATTCGCAAAGAAACTATACCACAAGCTAAACTTCCCTCTGAGCTTGAAGCTTTTTCAATGGCTCATCACTGTGACACTTAGGCAAAGAAGGATTCAGCCTAGTGCAGCTAGGCGGAAATAATAAGAAGTTCCCTGACTTCTGCAAGAAGTCTAATCAAGAAGCAAAGCAGAAAAAGGCTGCACCTAGTGAAGAAGCGCAGCCCAATATGTTTGATGTTAGTAGGGGTAGACCAAAAGAGTGGTGTTTATTTCAAATGCGCCAATGCAATCTTGGAATCGTTGGAGGAAGCTTCAGTAACCATCCCTGAATATTCTCCGTTATAATTGGTAAATCCAGCGGTTCCTCTGCGAATATTAGATAAACGAATTTGCCAATCGGAAACCTCCTCGTAGGTGAGGTGATTAGTCTTGGAAGTCGTTGTCCATACTCCCCAAAGACAGGTGTCTTCAAACTGTAGCATTCCTGACTTGCGTAAGTTATAAGCTTGGGGAGTTCCGGGCAAGGGAATAATGCTGTAGCACGAAGTTTGAAATTCCAATTGAGGGTTAATCTCTACCAGCTCATCCACAAGTTCAGAAATTGCTTCCTCAAGACGTAACAAGTCCTCATGGTCATCATCTGATAGCCCGATAATGATGCCATAAGCAATGACAGGTACACCGGTTCTGACTACAGATTTCATCAACGTACAATGCTCTTGCCAGGGTAAGAGCTTTTTGTATGCTTCTCGCCCAAAAACTGGACGTTCAGCAGGGATATAAGCCAAAGGACAACCGACTTTGCCATCCCAGCCAAACAGTGCTTCAATCAGTTCTTCGTCAGGTCTGAGGTCGGTGGTTTCGTAGTTACGCCCAGCACCCAGAGTGGTTTTCCTCAGTTCTAAACCATTTGGCCACATGAGAGTTATACCCATCTCCCGCGCACCATTGGTAATTTCCAGGATCTCTTGTCGCCCCTCTGAAAATAGTCCACGGGCGAGGAATTGATCGGAACCGATATTGATCGAACGCGCCCCCGCTTCTTTCTGGAGTTCTAACCACTTGAGGGCTGTTGATGGGGACATTCTCCGAAAGCCAGTGCCGTAGGTCGGTGTCATGCAAAAATCACAGGTGCGATCGCAACCAATATCAGCTACCAAGGAACCGACTGGCACAAATCCCTGGACATTGGGAAGTGTTCCTAAACATTCCCGCGCCACCTCTACTGAAGGGAGTGCCCACTCATCTGGACTTTTTGCTTTAGTCTTCCTGGGATACTGTTTACCATCTGCGAGAAGCACACCCGTAAGTTCTTCTCTTGGGGGTCTTCCCAGTACATAATCAAAAATAGCCCAATTCGCTGCTCCAGATTTATCCTGAACTACTGCTGCTGCCCCCGCCTGCAAGTAGTGATGGGGTTCAGCGAAAGCATCCGAGCCACCAACGACCACAGGACGCCCGCCCTTAGCCAGATGTTCAACCACCATACAAGTAACTTGACGGTCTTGGGAGAAATTCACTGTAACTCCCCAAGCATCGAAGGCGTAGGGATCGAGGGCAGAAATATTGCCCCCTACGTATGTTTTCCGCAGGGTCATCCCTTTCCAGGAAACCTGCCCAAATTCTTCACTATAATTATCATCTCTGAGGTTGACCAATCGGGCATCAAATCCTCCTGCTTGCAAGTCAGCTATCAAAACTTGCTTGCTGATTAAAGAACGATGTCTATATAGAGAAGTCCAATTTTTGCCTTCTGCATCGTATAGTCCAGTGGCTGGAACTTCAATCAATCCAATTGTGGGATGCTTCTTATCTACCATAGTCGTTTATACGGTGGAATGTGGCTCAGACATTGGAATGTTCGATGGGTTTTGAGCGCAACTCTTTGGCAGTAGGACAAGTCGGTGAGCCAATCTGCCATTAGCTCAGATTATTATAGGAAAAAAATGTCACAAAAATATGAGATGAACAAAATTTTTAATTTTCTTAAATTTAGCTGCGTAGCAGCTTAGAAGTTACGAATTTTCAATTTCCAATTGGGTAAAAGCCTCCACAAGCCAGTCGAAGGTGCGGAATCTGGGATCTAAACGGCTTCCGGATTCAATCGTCCCATTTCCCATGTGGTATAGGTACCAATC
>CBDTXL010001067.1:0-2232 GCA_965364435.1 uncultured bacterium | reverse complement strand
CCACAGAAACTGTGCCCGTACAGTACCTCCGCGTCACAGATATAGATCATGCCCGCAAAATCGAGGAAAAACTTTATTGCGACCTGATCCGCAATATTCTCGGCCATATCCCGATCCGGGGTGATCACCTCGAATTTTATATTCGCATTGGTGTCAGAAACGCTGGGTTGTCCCGACGAGCGCACGTTGCGACTGCCTTTACCGCCGGTTGCCAGAACCGTATAACCGGTTGCCCCGGATTCTTCGATGATCTCGGCGATCTTTTTCAGCAGAATCTTTTCCGTGACGATGACGAGCTTTTTGGCTGGCTTGGCCATGTTGGTTACCTCCTTTTATGTATATTGATATATTGAGTCGCTTGGTCTGCCGGGTCAAGGGAGGGCCGACAGACCGCGACCCGTCTGGGATTACCTGCCGCCGATCGCCTGGGCAAGCCCGAGGAAGAGCGGTATTGCCACGCCAATCGCAATGGGTGTACCGATGGCTGTGGAGGCACCGATGTAGGCGGAGGGATTGGCCGACGGAATCCCGGCTCGCAACGTGGGTGGGCCTGAGATGTCTGAACTGGAGGCGGCGATGACGGCCAGAACCACGACACCGCCCAGGCTGAATCCCGTGGTGTAGTGGGCAATCATGCCGAGACCGAAGGCGATGAACCCATGCACCAGCGGTGCCACTACGCTATACACGACGTACCACTGGGCTACCTTGCGCAGTTCGCCAATCCTTGACCAAGCCTCCATACCCATGACCAGCATCAAGATCGAAAGCAAGCCGCGGAAGAGGGGATCGTAGAAGCTTTTATAGACACTTTCCGGCTGGGCTAATATGCCAATAGCAAGGCCGAGCAACATTGCCGATAGGGCAGGACCCTGGAGGCTTTCCTGCACGATCGGCCATATCTTGACCCGATTATCCGCAGACTGCTGCTTGCTGAGATACTCTTGCCGGGTGCTGGGATAATCCTGCTGATCGGGATAATCGCCTGCTGCAACGGGCTGCTTGCTGAAAGACTCCTGCTTGCTGAGAGACTCGCCTGCTGCACTACGCTTCTTCTTCTTGTTGAGATAAATGTTGGCAATCACAATCGCAGTTACGAGCGCTGGGATATCCATGAAGGGATAGAGTGCGCCAGCCCATGCCTCGTATTGCATTTTTTGTCCATCCAGTACCGTCAGGGCGGCGGCCATAGTAGAGCCACTCACAGCACCAAACAACCCCCCGGTCGCAATCGCATCCACGGTGTTGACCTTCGGCAGCTTGGCCAATGTATAGCGCGCGATGAATACAATGAGAATTCCTAATACCATAGCAAACGCTACGGGTAACACCATCTCCGTCAGGTTGGAATTGCGGATCGCCTGACCACCGGTCAGACCGATTTTCATGAGCAGCATGAAGACGATGATCTGATTAATCGCCTCTGGAATTATCAATTCGCTACCAAGGGCGGCAATCACCATACCACCAATCAGAAAGCTGAGTGTTGGGGACTGCAACTGCTTAACGAAGTCCATTAAAAACAAGGACAAAAAATCCACGAATACCTCCTTATGCCTCCTCGGATGAGGAGTATTGCAATAAATGAACTAAATGAACTTTAAAGAGTTAAAGAGAGTAAGAGTGAGGCGCTTCACCCCTACAACACAGGTGTTGCACGAGAACCTATAGACAGGGCTTACGGTCATTGCCCCGGTCGGTTCAGAGATCAACGTTGGGATACCGCCAAACAGGGCGGCAAAAAAGCGCCACAAACTGCCCCATAGAGTCCGCCGAGGGCCCCCACCCCCAAAGGCCAGAGCCAGGGGTAATGAGACAACGGCAGTCGTGACACCGCCGAAGATATCGCCCCCGAGGTTATTAAACCGGATGAGATTGGTGATTGCCATAACTGAGGTAAATGAACGGTAGATCAAACGAACTAAACGGTAAATGCCATCGCCAAACCATTGTCTGGATTGCTGGCTGTGAGTCCTGCCACAATCGCAGTCATCACCACAGTCATGGGGCCAGTGGGTTCAGAAATCAGCGTGGGAGTACCGCCAAATAACGCTGCAAAGAAGCCAACGCAAATAGCACCATACAGACCACCGAGCGGTCCGACACCGGATGCAACCCCGAACGCTAGGGCAAGGGGTAACGATACAATAGCAGCCGTGACACCTCCGAAGATATCGCCTCGCACATTGTTAAAACTAATACGATTGGTAATTGACATGGAACAGTGACAGA
>CBDTXL010001066.1:0-2234 GCA_965364435.1 uncultured bacterium | reverse complement strand
AAGCTCAAAAACAAGGGTGATGCTCTTATCACAGTTTAAATGCATAACAGCTTAAAGGCATCGCGCCTATCTTTCCTAAAGTGCGATCGCGTTTGCAATGTCAGTGGATGCGATCGCGCCTATCTTTCCTAAAGTGCGATCGCGTTTGCAATGTCAGTGTATGCGATCGCGTGTATCTTGCCCAAGGTGCGATCGCGCCTATCTTTGCCAAAGTGCGATCGCCTTTGCAGTGTCGGTGAAAGCGATCTGCGCAACGCTCTCGCCTCTATCTTCGCCAAGATGTGAAACACTGATGCGCCGCTAAGCTAACGCACCATATCCAGAACTTAAACCACAAGCCCAATCAATTAGCTTAAAGTTGTATAGCTTAAAGTTGTAGGCAGATACAGACTTAAATCCAATCATGGCTCAAACCCTAACCCCAGCAACATCACCAACGATAGGTTCCCATCTAGTCTTGAATGACATCAGTTGGGAAATGTATCAGAAACTTCTAGATGTCTTTGCAGAGCATCCAGGTCTTCGCATGACTTACTATAAGGGAACTCTAGAACTGATGACACCCCTACCAGAACATGAAACATATGGCTGGACACTTGGTCGGTTAGTAGCAGCGCTATCTGAAGAACTGGGACTGGAGATTCGAGGGTTGAAATCAACTACTTGGCGTTCAAAACCCAAAACGGCGGGCATTGAAGCCGATGAATGTTTTTATATTCAAAACGAAGCTTTAGTTCGCAGCAAGTTAAAAATCGACCTTACAGTTGACCCACCACCCGACTTAGCAATTGAGATCGATGCAACTCACTCATCAATCGATAAGATGGCAGTCTACGCTGAACTAAAGGTGCCAGAGGTTTGGCGCTGGCACAAGGGTAAACTTACAGTCAACATTCTGAATGATACAGGTTATGTAGAATCTGAAACTAGTCTGGCGTTTGGCTCGTTTCCAGTAAAAGAACTTACACGATTTATGCAACCCGACCCTCAAAAAGGTGAAAATGCTCGATTGCGGGAATTTAGGGAATGGGTGCGGCAACAGTTACGAAGCCAGTAGGAAGAGGAAGCGCTTGATGTCTGCTTTAACTGTGAACTTTAACTCGATTATTAACTTAAGTGATGAGCAATTCTTCCAGCTATGTCAGATAATTTATCTCGCTCCCACTCACTAGGGGGCGAATTCGTCAATCCAAGCCGTTCGCACATCAGAATTTTGATTAGCTTGCCAAACTCTGCCGCTAATTACATCCAGGCAGGTCAGCCAACCCTTACCATAAACCCAGGTATCGATACAGATAGCATGACCGAGGTTTCGGGGGACACCACTTTTTTGAGTAGTATGCCCGCACACCAGAGTTTTACCGGAAAAGTGCTGCCTTGGGTTCTCGAAGGGTTCCCACAACAGGATGTGTTCTAGTTGAAAAGCCAGAGCTATGTCTGGATCGACATTGGCGTGTACAAACAAGTGTTTATCTGTCTCGTACCAGTTGACACACACATTCTCCAAGAAGTCCCAATGGTTATCGGGTACGTCCGCCAGCTTACCCGCCTCACCCGATAGTGAGTAAGAAGTAAGTGTCGTGTTACCACCGCTATAAAGCCACTGGGATTCCAGTCTGCTGTTTCTATGAGCTTGTAGCATCATTACCTCATGATTGCCACGTAGAGCCACCAGCTGTCCCGTGTCATAAAGTGAAATTAGTCGATTAATCACGCCTTTTGAGTCGGGTCCACGATCTACGTAGTCGCCAAGAGTGACTAATCGATCCTCCGGCTGTAAATCTACAACAGCTATCAGGGAATCAAACGCTCTCGAACAGCCATGAATGTCTCCAATCGCCAGAATACGCATGGCTACTATGATAGCTTGTTCAATCACATGGAACTCGACTCCTAGCTCTGTGCTTAGACTTAATCGTGTGATTCGCGTCATCGGCTTTGATGACGCTCCCTTCTTCTTTCAGGTTTGCGGTGCCTGTCCCCGGTAACTTTCTCGGTACTTGAACGCCTGACAGACTGTGGAAAAGTGCCGGAGGCGTTACGTCTGGCGCATTTGATGGGTGCAGCTGTGGTCAAGGGAGAGAGTGGAAATTCCGCTTAGGTGATATCTTCCTCCAACGAGTGCGATCGCATCTGTTCAGGCGAGGGGGGTAGAAGCGATCGCATTTTAGAATCCTCGGCATCCACTTTGAATACCTCAACAGATGCCTGTAGTTGCTGTGCTACCGATACCG
>CBDTXL010001065.1:0-2234 GCA_965364435.1 uncultured bacterium | reverse complement strand
ATGCTGTTAGTTGGCAGGTTATCGACCAATTTAGAGATGGATTGGCTCACTGACTGAGGCTCCTTTTTTCAGCACATATGCACATTTCTAGCCTACTTGTGAGGAGCGGACGCTTTTTACAAAAGCTTACATTGGGCGATTCGCTTACGCTATAGCTATTTTGGGTGGAGTTAGATGTTGAACTTACTGACTCCTAGAGCGGACAGGTCCGTTGTAGTCTAAAGTTACCTGAGAACCATCTGTAGAGACGGTAACTACGCTCTCGACAGTGAGAGTAGTAGAACCAGGTTCGCCTCCCTTGAAGGTAAATGTCCAGGTGCCATTCCCGTTGTCTACATAGGGAGAGTCGTCTGCTGGACCGTGCATCGAGCTTTCAGCGCGATAGAACCCTAGACCCCCGTTGCTCCTCTCAGCCGCCATTCGTGCTAAATTTTTGGCGCGATTGAGAGCGATGAAAACTTCGAGGTCAGGGGATGTCTGGGTAGAACCTGACTGGGCGTGGCTCGGCAGTGAAACAATAGTTAAAGCTGTCAGTACGGTTAGAGTTACAGCGGCGACTGATTTTAACATGCTGGATTTCTCCTTTTTCTTGTGGTGGTTCACCCAATTTACTTTGACAAGACAATATTAATCGCGTTCCTCCAGCCCAAAATGAACGAGTTGAGGAGGAGCGATCGCAATCCTCAGTTTGATTTCTGCGGTTGCAATCACCAGAATTTATCGAATTTTGGGATATTAAACCCTATTTTTGCGCTGTTTAAGGAAAAATTAAGGTGAAGACGAAGGAAAAAGGCCAGAGAAATTGATGAACGCACCAAAATGCCACATATGCGGGGCAGATCTAGTTCAAATAAAACTGACCGAAGATTCAGAAGTCGGGTGGTACTGCGTAAGCTGTGACTCTGACTTGATTGCAGAAAAGGAAGAAGCTCCTACGAAAATCGATTCTGATTAAGATGTATTGGGGCACTGGGAGGAGCGATCGCGTAACTCCCAACTACGTCCGCCTGAGTCGTGGAAGTTACTTACGGAGTATCCTACCCTTGTTATCAATGGTCAAGCGAGTTTTGGGAAAATCACTCTTGGTCAGCTGACGGATCAACCTGATACTACGACCCTGCCGATCAGGATAGGGTATGCCCTCCGGATTCAGATGAACGGGGATAATCTTGCCAGAAACAAAATCTCCATGATTATTGAGTTCCACTTCTAAAACCAGGGAGTAGGCAAGTTGGGCTTGAGTGGAAAGGGTTTGGTATCCCATAAAGTTACCCAGAGAATAAGCAATTAACTTGCCTTTGTAGAGTTCTAAAGCTCTAGGAACATGAGGGCTATGTCCTAGAATTAGATCAGCGCCATTATCAATCATTGTGTGGGAAAACTGCACCAAATTCCCCCGGTTTTCTCCAAAGAAAAATTCAGTTTGGTTTCTGACACGCATCGCACCCGTTCCCTCGGCACCAGCATGAACAGAAATCACCACCATATCGGCTTTTTGGCTAGCTTTTCGCACCAGAGCTTTTGCTTCTTTCAGATTCTTTAGGGAATTGTGTTCGTCAAAGTAGCTGAAGCCAATCCAGGCGATAGATAGACCTTTTCGTTTACCAATGAGGATTTGACCTTTTTTCCCAAGGGCTTTAATGCCAGCCTTTTCAAGGTTTTGACTCGTGTCTTTGAATCCCTGAACCGAAAAATCGAAGGAATGGTTATTGGCAACGCTCATAATATCAAACCCCGCTTCTTTTAAAAGCTGGGCATAACTTGGAGGCGTCCGAAAGGCAATAATCAGTCCACCACCCGCACCCTTGGGAGAGTAAGGATAATTGGTTAATGTACTTTCAAAGTTGCCAAATAAGAAATCTGCTCCTTTGAGGATTGGTTTAACAGATTGAAAAAGTATTTTCTTTTGCGGGTGGAGGCGATTCTGAGGATAGTTAGTGCCGGGTACGATGTCACCAACAGCTTTGATCTTGATATTAACTGTAGGTGGTTTTTGCTCTAAGGGTAATGGGATGTCAGGTGTTGGCTCTACTAAGGACTCTTGTCGTGTGTCTTGATATCTGCGAGTGATGCCATAGCCCAAACCCAGCAAGAAGCTGAAGCTACCCGCCCAGAGCAATAAATAGGCACGACGGCGGGTCGTTTTATCAAAAATTGAAAAGAGCTTTGACACCAACTAGAGAGCGCTAGCGATTAGATTAATCGAACAATTTTGTTGTTGTTAGGGTAACTCA
>CBDTXL010001064.1:0-2237 GCA_965364435.1 uncultured bacterium | reverse complement strand
AGCGAAGCAAGCCGGAGTACTTCACTTCCTTGCTTCTTCAAAATATGGAGTCGAGAGAAACCTTTCTCTCGTGCTGTCCCTAGTCAGGCGAAGAGGCCAAGTTGTCCACAAGGAGATTAACACCCGTGAGCGAAAGTTACGAAATGATGTATATCCTGCGTCCCGATTTGGGAGAAGAGCAGGTAGACCAAGTGATCACTAAATATCAAACCCTGCTGCAAGAGCAAGGAGCAGAGCAGATTGATATTCAACATCGTGGCAAGCGTCGTTTGGCTTATCCAATCCAGCGGCACCGTGATGGCATCTATATCCAGATGAATTACAAAGCCCCAGGTAGCCATGTAGCAACGATCGAACGTGCGATGCGGCTCAGTGAGGAAGTGATTCGCTACTTAACCCTGAAGCAGGAATTGCCCGCAGCAGCACCAGAGCCAGCTGAAGTCGAGAGTTAGCTTAAATTGCCTAAGCACCGCCCTATAAAAGGGTAAGCAATTAGGATTGAGATGGATAGCAGTAAAAACAGAGGACGAGGGTGTCCTCTGTTTTTACCATTAAATTGGCACTGGCTTGGCAGTACTGCGCGAGAGCGTTGCGAGAAGAGCGTACTCCGTTGGAGAAGCCGAAGCGTCGTGCAGATCGCGTTTAGGCGAGCATGATCCGAAGGCACAAAACAGGCTTGGAGTCTATTGACCCTTCTCTGTATCTAGAACACCCTGAGTAAATCCTGACTTAGGCAACAATAGTAAGAAGTAAGAAAAGATGTAGAGATAACCTGGGGACTATCCTGTCTTCTTTTGCCTCCGAGGAAGTGAAATCAAGAGCGCCTGTGCCCCTCCCTCAAGCAGCATGACAGCAACGGATACTGCCTCACATAAAGTTTCAAGCTGGAACCGGCAGACCTATCAACGCTTGAAACTTGCCTTGAGTCTCGGTCTACGCCGCCAAATCTTTGTGGCGGTGTGTGATGACCTGAGCCTACGCAATCGTCTGGCAGGCCAATTGCACGCTGAGTTGGGCGCAAGCTCAGCAAAAGCACCAAGGGACGCCCAAGGCTACCCAAAATTGGTGAGCCTGAATTTAAACTTGAGCGACCCCAATCCCCTGGCGCAAATTGCTCAATGGCTAGCACACAACCAGCAATTCCGAAGTCCTACAACAGTAGCGGGATTCCAGTTTTTGGGTGTGGAACGCTTAACGCGACAACCGCCAGCAGCGCAGCGATTGTTCCTCAGGCGTTTACAAGCAATTGAGCGCAATCTGCTGCACCTGGAATCGACGCTTTTGCTTTGGTTGCCACGACCTTGGTTCTATACCATTCAACAGTCAGTACCAGAATTTTGGCGATGGCACACTGGACTGTTTGAGTTTGAAGGTGAGCCAACACCACTCCCCCCAGTAGGATCTTCCAAACCAGAGGCGTCTCGTACTTCACAAGCATCAGAGGAAGCAACTGGTTCTTTTAAGGAAGACTTGCGATCGCTTCTGGCGAATGATTTAGTCAAGCTGGGTGAAATTAGTCGGGCAAAACAATCCCTAAGGGACGATTCAGAACACCATCCAGCTATCACAGGGACAGCCACTGATAAAATTGGCAGCCAGTCCTCACCAGCAACTAATTATGGAAAAGGGAGTCCTTACCCTTCCTGGAACGGAGTAACTACCTCCGGAGAAGCCCCTCCCCTAAAGCTTCACATCGATTTGAGCTTAGCGGATATAGCTCAGGAATCAGAGGCTCATCAGATTGATGAGTCAATTAATAATCAGCAATTCCAGCTCCCAAATCCCGAATCGGACGAACCAGCAGAAGGTTTGGAGGTTGAAGGTTCAAACCTGACGCTCGAAGACTCGCTACCGCTGGGCTATCAACCTCCAACCGAGAACGAGCAACCAGCAGCATCGCCAGCTGACGCTTATCTGAAACTGGGCAATTACTATCGCCACGCAATTGAACAGGGAGATGCCTCTGAAGAAAACCTAATGATCGCTATCCAAGCTTATGAACAGGCGCTGCAATGGTTAGAAGACGCATCACTTCAGGCATCAGACATCCTCAATGACATCGGCAATCTCTACTGGATGCTATCCCGTTCTCCTGGGAATGCCGAGCATACGCTTTCTTACCTGGAGCAAGCCATTCAAGCCTACCAGCTGGCTTTGACAAAGCTAACTGCCGAAGAAGCCCCCCACACCTACGCGATGATTCAGAACAATCTGGGAGCGGCTTACGGAGATTTATC
>CBDTXL010001063.1:0-2239 GCA_965364435.1 uncultured bacterium | reverse complement strand
CCCCGATTTTCAGGGGAGTATGTAAAGAGTGTGTAAGCCCCAACGCACAAACCCCTGCCACACAAATTTTTGAGGTTAGAATGAATACCGATCCAAGACCAACCCTAATTACAGCAGCTGGTCATTTCTATCAGCTGGGCTGGATGGTGGGGACAGCTGGCAATCTCTCTGCTCGGATGCCCGATGGCAGCTTCTGGATTACTGCCAGTGGACGCAACAAAGGGCAACTGAGTATTGGTGACTTCATCCGCATCGCGCCTGATGGCACGGTGCTGGAGCAATCATCAGCTGATGTCCGCCCTTCAGCCGAGACAAGTATTCATCAGGCAATCTACTCGCTGTTTCCCGATGCTCAAGCCTGCTATCACGTTCACTCCATCGAAGCTAATCTAGTTTCTCGCTTTACCGATGGGGATACCCTGCCTTTGCCGCCTTTGGAAATGCTCAAGGGGCTGGGGGTGTGGGAAGAAAACCCCAACGTGGCAATCCCAGTGTTTGCCAACCATTTAGAGGTACCTAGGATTGCTGGAGATATTTGTGAGCGATTTAAGGCGGCATCGCCGCCGATGAGTGTCCTGCTCATCCGGCACCACGGTGTCACAGTTTGGGCTTCTTCACCGGAAGGGGCACGCAACTACTTGGAGGTGGCGGAGTACATCTTCCGATATATGGTGGCTGCCCGAAACGTTGGTATTGAGGAGCCATTTGAACAAAAACAATGAAGCATTTGCCGTGAAGCAAGAGGATGCTGAGGAATCAATGAGAATACAAAACGATATAGTTGCAGAGGCGTGGAAAGCACTTGAAGATTCGGTTATCTACTATAACGGACGCCCGGTTGGGACAGTAGCTGCTCGTGATCCAGATGTAGAAGCGCTCAATTATAACCAGTGCTTTGTCCGCGATTTTGTCTCTTCAGCACTGATCTTTCTGATGAACGGCAAAACAGAAATTGTCCGTAATTTCCTCGTAGAGACGTTAGTCCTACAGAGTGAGATCAAGCAAATGGACTATTTTAATGCGGGTCAAGGTTTGATGCCAGCCAGCTTCAAGGTAGCATCGAACTATGGTGAGCAATATCTGACGGCTGATTTTGGTGAACATGCGATCGCCAGAGTCACGCCTGTTGATTCCAGCCTCTGGTGGATTATCCTGTTGCGGACTTATGTCAAAGCGACTGGAGACATTGAGTTAGCCCATCAACCTGCATTTCAAAAGGGGATTGTCTTCATTCTCAAGCTTTGCTTGGCGGATCGGTTTGATATGTTCCCAACGATGTTGGTGCCAGATGGTGCCTTTATGATTGACCGTCGTATGGGGGTTTATGGGCATCCCTTGGAAATCCAGGCTTTATTTTATGCTGCCTTGAGGTCGGCGCGTGAGCTACTTGCACCCGGTCGCCAAGGAGAAATCTATACCCAGTTTATCAATCAGCGATTGAGTACTCTCAATTTCCATATTCGGACTTATTATTGGCTAGATCTTAAGCGTTTGAACGACATCTATCGCTATCGGGGCGAAGAGTTTGGTGAAACAGCGGTCAATAAGTTCAATATTTATCCAGATTCTATTCCCTACTGGTTGACTGAATGGATGCCGGAAAAAGGGGGTTATCTAGCCGGTAATCTCGGTCCAGCGCAAATGGATTTTCGCTTCTTTGCGCTAGGAAACTTGATGGCGATCATTTGTTCTCTGTCCAGTCCTGAAGAGTCCCAAGGGATTATGGATATCATCGAACAACGATGGGAGGATCTGGTGGGAAATATGCCCATGAAAATCTGTTTTCCGGCTGTGGAAGGTCTGGAATGGAAAATTTTGACTGGCTGCGACCCCAAAAATGTACCCTGGTCGTACCACAATGGCGGCAATTGGCCAGTTCTACTTTGGCTATTGGTGGCAGCTGCTCAGAAAACAGGTAGAACGGAGATTGCGGAAAGAGCAATTGAACTTGCGGAAAAACGCTTATATGAAGATCAATGGCCAGAATACTACGATGGCAAGAATGGCCGACTGGTTGGAAAACAAGCACGGAAATATCAAACCTGGACAATTGCTGGCTTTTTAGTGGCAAAAGACTTGATGGCGAATCCAGATCATTTAGGATTATTTAGTTTTGATGAAGATTTGACATCGCTTGAATTGTCGTACCCTCAATTGACTTGATCTCCTCCCCGACCTGACTTGAAAATAGGGAGTGGGGAAGAGATTTTCATGGGTTCTGGTGTACGCAGTTCATGAT
>CBDTXL010001062.1:0-2243 GCA_965364435.1 uncultured bacterium | reverse complement strand
ACAAACTAGAAAAGGGTTGAACCTGTGTTGGGGAAACGAGGATTAATGCTAAAGGCACGGATAAACAAAATTCATGTGGCGGTATGGGCAGGGCTGCTCCTATGTGGACTGCTTGGTTCATCACTGTTGGTACTGAGAATGACTGGTTTACTAGAACGATGGATTGGTAGCGAACAAACTCAGAACCGATTAAACCCGACTAAGGAAGAGGAAAAATCGGCAGTTCTGCGGCTGGTATCCCTGCCGCCTCAAGCTAGGGCATCTCAGCTAGAAGCGATCGCGAAGCGGGACGGAGTAGCCGCCTTCGCCTCTGGAACCAAATCTCTCGACAAGCATCGCGCCCGTTATCTCCTAGCGTCTGATTTGATTCAACTTAATCAGGGGGAAAAGGCACTCACTTGGCTCAATGGACTGGAGTCGGAGTATCCCCAGTTGGCAGCCCATGTCGCCCTAAAACGTGCCCAAGCTTATGAATCAATGGCTGACAAAGCCAAAGCACAGGAAGCCTGGAAAGCGCTTCTGAAGAACTACTCGAATCAGCCAGTAGCGGCAGAAGCCCTGTATGCCTTGGGTAAATCGAATCCTGAATACTGGAATCAAGCGATCGCTCAGTTTCCGGCTCATCCGCGTACTCAGGAAATTGCTCGGCAACGGCTGAGTAAGAATCCCAATCAGCCTTCTCTGCTATTGCTCTTAGCGACCTATAACCCCTATGCCAAAGGGATGGGCAGCGTTCGAGACCGCTTGGTTGAACAGTATGCGTCTGTACTTAAGCCAGAAGACTGGCAAGCGATCGCGTTTGGCTACTGGGAAACAATGGAGTATGGCAAAGCCGCTAAAGCCTACGCCAAGGCACCCCGAACCCCCCGCAACGCTTATCGTGCCGGTCGAGGGAATCAACTCAAGGGATACAGGACAGAAGCCATAATCGCTTATCAACAGCTAATCAAGGAATTTCCTAATGCTAAGGAAACTGGACTGGGCTTAAGGCGTCTAGCGAGTCTCTCACTGTCACAAGATGCGATCGTGTATCTCGATCAGGTGATCAGCAAGTTCCCCGATGAAGCAGCTGAGGCATTGCTCGCCAAAGCCGAAATCCTGGACGCCCTGGGAAGCCCCACTTCAGCCGCCCAAGCCCGTGAGTCGGTGTTGACACAATATGCCAGTTCCAACGCAGCTGCTGAGTATCGATGGAAGACGGCTGAGCAAAAGGCGCGTCAGGGAAAGTTACAAGAAGCATGGCAATGGGCACAACCAATTACCACCCAAAGCCCTGATAGTGAGTTTGCGCCTGAAGCTGCATTTTGGGTCGGGAGATGGGCAGCTCAACTGGGACGTACGCAGGAGGCAAAGGCAGCATTTGAGCATGTGCTAGCTCGTTATCCCGACTCTTACTATGCGTGGCGATCTGCCCGATTTTTGGGCTGGAATGTCGGAGACTTTACTAGTGTGCGTAACTTGATCCCAGAAGTCGTACAACCGCAAGCGCGAGCAGTCCCACCGGCGGGTTCTGCAACCTTAAAAGAACTCTACCAGCTGGGACAAGACTCGGATGCTTGGGCACTCTGGCAGACGGAATTAAAGAACCGGCAGGAGCCAACGGTCACTGAGCAATTTACCGATGGTTTGATGCGGTTGGGGGTAGGCGATAATCTGGAAGGCATTAATAAAGTCTGGGATTTAAGCCTGCGAGAAACTCCCCAAGAGCGATCGCAGTGGCAAACGCTGCGATCTGAACCGGCTTACTGGCACGCCCTGTTTCCAATACCATTTATGGAGCATATTGTCAACTGGTCACAGGAGCGCCAGCTCAATCCCTTACTCGTAACGGGTCTAATTCGACAAGAATCTCGGTTTGAACCGAAAATCCGTTCCGTTGCGGGTGCCACGGGTTTGATGCAGGTGATGCCAGGAACCGGCAGTTGGATTGCCGAGAAAATCCAGTTGAAGCAATACAACCTGGAAGATCCCAACGACAACGTTAAACTAGGCACCTGGTTTCTGGACTTCACCCACCAAGAGTACAACAACAACTCGCTGTTGGCTGTTGCTAGCTACAATGCTGGCCCTGGCAACGTGGCAGACTGGATCAAAAAATACGGCTTCAATGACCCGGATGCCTTTATTGAAGTTATTCCTTTTGCAGAAACCAAGGGTTATGTGGAGTCAGTTTTTGGGAATTATTGGAATTATCTACGGTTGTACAATCCCGATATTGCTCAGATGTTAGGGAAGAATTCTGC
>CBDTXL010001061.1:0-2246 GCA_965364435.1 uncultured bacterium | reverse complement strand
GGCTGCTTTACGAGCGACTAGCGGTGCAAGAATACTGGGTTGTGGATGTCAATCGAGCAGAAGTGACTGCTTTTGCTGTTGCTGATGGTGGTAGTAGACAAATTGACATTTCACAAGTATTGCCAGGGTTAACAATGGCTTTAGTCAAAGAGACTCTGGAACGCAGTCGTGCTGAAGAGCATGGCGCAATTACTCGCTGGCTTTTGAGTCAATTTAGCTAATATTACACTATATCAGTAAAAGGTGTGGTACTGCAATACCCTAATTTTTTTAAGCCTTTTATCCCGCTAAGAAGTCAAGAGCTTCAGACTAACTGTCCTAGATACGAGGTTTTTATAAAAATCTACTTAAATCAAAACCACCTTCAGAAGATTCTTTTTTAAATCTCTCAGTACTCAAAATCAACAAAACTCGTTCCGAATAATCTACCGCTCCCCGCAACTCATCGCGCAAAATCTCAAGCCCACCGTTCGCATACTCTTCAAAAATATGGGTGCGTTTTTCCTCAGAGGCTTCATCAAAAAGAGAGAGAATCTTAGCATCTTTAGTTTCTGCGATCGCTAGTAACTTAATCACCAGGTCATATCCCCTGGAAACAAAAATTTCTAGCGCAATCGGAGAGGGTTCTTTGGTGATTGTTCCTAGAGGCGATCGCTTTTTCCGCTTTGCCCCCAGTGCTGCTGCAAACACCATCACATCAGCATAAGTTTGAAAAGGTCCAGTTGTACTGTCTGAGTCTACTAAAGCTTTCACTAAATCAGCCTTATCTTTAGCCACCCTAATTCTGTTTGCACCCATTCTGTTGTTCTAACTCAACTTTGACTTCAACCCATAATCTGCTGAGCAACCTTTTCTATCTCCCGGCTAATTGGATGTTCAGGATACCGCAGGCAGAAGATAGCATTGCTCTCTTGAATCACGTCTTCAGAAAAGGGCACAATGCCAGCCACCGTCATGTTGTAAGACTTCTCAACCTCTTTCGTTAAAGCATCGAAATCTAAAGAAGGTGATGCCATATTGATCATGAGCAACGTCTTAGGAATCTTTAACTTACGGGCTACTTCTGCCGTGACAGCCGTTCCCATAAGGTCCTGTTGGTCGGGACGCAGGATGAGTACTAGGATATCAGAGACGCTGATAGAGAGCAGGGTTTCTTCATTGAGACCTGGGTGCGTGTCAATGAACAAGTAGTCTAGGTTCAGAGCCTCTATTAGCTTTTGGAAACCTTCCAAGAGTCGGTTAATATCGAATCCTTCCTTAAGTACCCTAGTAATATCCTTCACTCTAGGGCTAGAGGGAACCAAGTAAAGCTTACTGCCAGCAATGCCTGTCCTTCCTAAAACGGCACTAACTTCATAGGTGGCTTCATCGATGAGACAGCAGCCCCACAGGTAATCATTGAGAGAACAATCTATCTTGTTCTCATCAACACCAAAAAGCACATGAACCGCTGGAAATTGAATATGGGTATCAACGATACCAACCCGATGCCCATAGCCAGCAACAAGAGTAGCCAGGTTAGCCGTCAAGATTGATCTGCCAGTACCACGCCGGAAGGAATGGAGCGACAAAATTTTGGACATTGTATACTCCGGGCACTCTTTTGACCTTGAGCATTCCAGTCGCGATCGCTTTCCTTCAGAGAGCCTGGAACTTGAGAGCTAGCTTAGCACCTAATTTAATTCCCATAAGACTGTGCTTCAGGGCGACTTCAAGGAAAGCGATCGCAGGGGTTGGTCAGTAGGGAAAAATCTAATCTGGCAAATTTGTGGCAGGAGGGCGTCCTTCTGAATACACTCGCTCCACCTCAAAACTCTCAATGTTACTTTCAAACCGATTGAAGATAACGCGCATCTCGCCATACCCCACCGCACCTGAGACGCCGCGCTCATCTGGACACTTCACTCGTAACAAGCTTTGAAACCCCCCCACGTTCTCATTGAGATAGAAAGTTTTGGGGCAGCCTGGACTGATAAAGCCCTCTATCGCCAGCTGATTGAGCGCGGCGATGCCTAGGGGACTGTTCAAAATATATCCCCAGGCATCGTCTTGCTCCTGCGATGTCATGCGTCGCCATTGCTGAGGTTGAGCTTGACTCATTTGAGGAGCTGGCTTGCGTGGTTCTGCTGTCATTGCTGGCAAGCAGTTTGCGATCGCCACACCCATCCCTAGGGCAAGGCAACAAGCCAGCTGACTGACCTTTTTGAGGTTAACAGAGTAAAACTGTGGAGAAGACATATAAATCT
>CBDTXL010001060.1:0-2252 GCA_965364435.1 uncultured bacterium | reverse complement strand
TCAATAATCCGGATCATGCCGTCTCCTGACGTATTAGGTTATTGACGTGTCACTATAAGAATATCTAATCAAACTGTAGCGGGGTGGTGATCTACATAAATACACCTTTGGGATAATCCTGCACTCCGGCAGATGTTAAAAGCAAGTCTAGGCGTCAGACTGAAGCAGTGGGCACAGAAAGAGCGCCCGGTATTGATGGCCTCGGTTAGTGTCACAGCCACTATCCTCATTCTCCGTCTGCTTGGGATACTACAGCTATCGGAGTTTGCCGCCTTAGACCAGCTGTTTCGCCTGCATCTTCCAGAACCCCCTGATGATCGGATCGTCATTGTTGAGATTAACGAACAAGACCTGAAGCAGGCAGGGAAATGGCCGATTCCTGATAAAGTCATGGCCCAGCTGCTTCAGAAATTAAACACCTATCAGCCACGCGCCATTGGTCTAGATATCTATCGCGATCTGCCGGTTGAGCCTGGTCATCGGGAATTTGTGAAAGTTTCTCAAACTATGCCCAATTTGATTGGGATTGAGAAACTTAAGGATAAAATGAGCGCAGGCGTTGCACCCCCGCTAGTGTTAAGCCAACGCCAACAGGTCGGTTTTAATAACGTTGTTGTTGACGCCGATGGTAAGGTACGTCGCAGTTTGCTTTATTGGCACGTAAATGGCGAAGCCCATAAAAGCTTGGCGTTGCAGTTGGCTTTGGTTTATCTCAAGGCACAAGGGATTACTCCTAAAAAGGCAGATGCCAATCCTGAGTATTTGCAGCTAGGTCAGGGAGTCTTTCGCTCTTTTCAGCCAAATGACGGCGGCTATGTGCGGGCGAACGACAAAGGCTATCAAGTTTTAGTCAACTTTAGACGCTCTGCTGGTTTTCGTAGGGTGTCAATGACAGACGTGCTGGCAGACCGAGTAAACCCTAGTGTAGTGCGATCGCGCATCGTTCTGATTGGTTCAACCGCACCCAGCCTCCAGGATTTTTTCTACACCCCCCACAGCAGTTTTACTGACGAAGCCCAGACGATATCTGGTGTCGAGCTGCATGCTAATTTTGTGAGTCAAATCCTCAGTACTGCACTTGACGGACGTCCCTTAATCAAGGTTTGGTCGAAGCCGGTGGAATGGCTGTGGATTTTCGCTTGGTCGGGTCTTGGTGCTGGTCTCATCTGGCGAGTGCGCTCACCTCGACGGGCGTCTGTAAGTCTGTTCCTCGCCACTGCGTCCTTAAGCGGTAGCTGTTACCTAGCTTTTTTGGCAGGTTGGTGGTTACCCCTCGTCCCAGGACTACTAGGTCTGGTGGGGTCTGCTGGGGTCATCATCAGCCATATTGCTCACCTCCAGGAAGAATTAAAACGCTCCAAAGAATTTCTACAGACAGTAATCAACACGATTCCTGACCCAGTTTTTGTCAAAGACAAAGAACATCGTTGGATTATTTTGAACCAGGCGTATTGTCAATTCATCGGCTATCCTCTGGAGACGCTAATCAAAAAGTCAGACTATGACTTCTTTCCTCAACACGAAGCAGACGCCTTCCGCACTCAAGATGAACAGATTTTCAAGACGGGCATCCCCTGTGAACATGAAGAGGAATTTACAGATGCTTTTGGGACTACTCACCTGATTGCAACAAAAAAGTCCCTCCACAAAGATGCTGCCGGTAATCTCTTCTTAGTGGGCGTAATCCGAGACATCACAGAGCGCAAGCGGGCGGAGGAAGAACTGAGGCAAACAGCTGAAGAGTTGAGCCGTTCTAACACAGAACTCAAACTTTCAGGAGACCGATTACGTTATCTGGCTTATCACGACCCCCTAACAGGTCTTGCCAATCGCAAACAGTTCCACGAACGTCTGAGTCAGTCTCTAGATTGGGCACGTAGCAATAACCAGCTGATGGCATTGATGTTTCTTGATTTGGATGGTTTTAAGCAGGTGAATGACACACTCGGACACGACATCGGCGACCAGTTGCTGAAAGTAATTGCCCAGCGGCTCACCAGAGGCTTACGGTGCAGCGATATTGTTTCGCGCCTAGGTGGTGATGAATTTACCGTGATTTTGTCCGGGATTCCTCAAGTAGAATATGCTACCAAAGTTGCACAGAAGATTCTAGAGAGCCTGTCTAAAGTTGTGGTGTTGGAGGGGCAAAATGTTTTTGTGACGGTCAGTATTGGGATCAGCATCTACCCGTTAGATGGCGAAGTAGAGGAGATTTTGATTAAGAAGGCTGACATGGCGATGTACCGTGCCAA
>CBDTXL010001059.1:0-2253 GCA_965364435.1 uncultured bacterium | reverse complement strand
ACCAAGCCTTCCAGGTTGCCAATACGCTACGGGAAAAACAGACCCGTGAGCAGGCAATTGAGAGCATCCAGTGTGCCGCCCGTGTTTAGTGAAAAACATAGCTTTGCTGATCGCCCAAGCAACTTTCGGCACTAATATTTACCAGGGTTGTCGTCCAACGCTAGCAAGAAGTTTATCAAATCTCTCTGCTGAGTTGGAGTGAAGCCCGTTGATGCGTCTACATAGAAGTCATGACCCCTGCCATCGAGGTTACTCCGCACTAGAGGTGGATAAGCTTGATTAGTCGCAATCACTTGGGCGCGAAGTTGCTTATCGACTAAAGCACGTAAACTACTAGCACTATCAGCAGGTAGACCTTGACTAAGTGTACCTGGCAAGCCTAAGCCCGCCGGGTCAACGAGTGTAAAACTACCATCCTGTGCAACCTGAAGCGCACCTGCCCTCACTGCTACCCCACCATCGTGCAAATAGGGCGCACTGAGATACAACCCCCGTAAGGATGGGGTCTTGTAGCCACCATCGGGTAAGATGCCCTTGGGAAGGGTGGTTGGGCTGTCAGAAACGCCCTGTGTTGGCACGTCTAGGACTTCAGCATTAGCCGGAACGGGAACGGGTGTATTGAAGGTATAGAGCTTCGGTGGTACTAGTAAGTCGTTGATCGCAATGCGAGATTGGGCACGAGCTGGGTTAGAACCAATTTCACTAATAGGATGAATCTTATTGTCGGTGAAGAACGGTGGGATGTGGCAACTTGCACAGTTTTGCTCAAAGATTTTGCCACCATTCTGGACAGACTTACTAGCCAGTGCTTGCTGATTTTCAGGACTCTTATTGGGTGGTGGTACGAGGCTATTTTGCCAAGCTGCCATTGCATTGTTAGCGAATAAGAACGGTCCTTTGGCAAGATCGGATGAGTTAGTCTTGGGACTAAAAATGAGACCGTTATAGGTGAAAATGCTTGGTTGCAGCAGGGGATAAGAACCTGCTCCAGGTGCTGGAACTTGAGCTTCCAGTTCCGCCTGATTGGGGTTCGGAGCAACCTTCCGCAGCCACTCTGAAGGTTTAACGGGTTTTCCCTTCGGTAGTCGAATAGTAGGGTCTGCTGCGTTCTGGAGCGCTGTACCCAGATAAACTTCAGAGTCAATACCGAGAGTAGCGGCACTCAGTTGAGCAGCCGCGAACAGGTTGATTTCTGAGGAGTGAACAGCGTTGTTGATTGCACTCAGCCCACCAAAAGGACCGACTGCAAACTGACCATCCGCTAAGTAAGGACCACTCTTAAATGTAAAAACACTGGGGATTTGAGTGGTGTTGTTAATGCTATCAGGTGAACTCTCAAAGTTACCAAAGGGTACATCCAACACCGCATCGTCGAAGGCAGTCTCAAACTTCTGGGGATCGGGCAGTTTGACTAATTGACCCGTACTATCGATGATGGTCTTACCATTGCCTTGGTATTTGGGGTCAAGAGGATTAAAATTCAATCGAGCGAAGCCTGCGGCTGAATTCGGTGCCAGAGCAATTAGAAAAGGAATGGCAAGATCCCCGTTAGGGACTCCTTTAAGGCGTTGGTTCTTCGGAGACACAACAGCATGGCATACAGCACAGGTAATGTCTCCGGTAAGTTTCAATCCTACGGGAAGCACGGCTCCTTTCTCGATATCAAGCCCTGTAGGGAAGACCGCTCCCTTCGGAAACGTTCGGCTTCCTAACTTCAGATCTTTTTGGAGAGTGATAGTTAAGTTGCTGGTTGGTTTACCTTTTAAGTCCACAATTCCCTTTACGAGTTCTGGTGCAACGCGAGTTATGCCTAGCCCAAAACCGAAAACTCGCTGTAGCCCAAAGGTGTCGCCAATCTTGCGGTTGAAGAAGATATCCTCACCACGATTAATCAGTTGCTGGGTGATGTAAACGGCTCCAATCCGCTGATACGAAACAGGATCTTGGGGATTGAGTCCCTTTTGGCTGACCAGTTGAGCTGCATTTTTTGGGGTTAGGGATTCCCCAAAATAATCGTAGTTTCCGATTTGTTGAGTTGGAGCAGGCTGGAGATAAGCTTCAGTGGCTAGTATTGCTTTTGGTTTGAACACAAAATGGGATAGGACGAGCGCAACTAAGCTAGCTACAAAAATTACAACAAATAGTAAGACCCTCTGAATCCAGCGCATATCTGCCCCCAATAGATTTCGGTGTAGAGTTTTTCCTTCTTAATAGATCATTGGTTCGGATGCCGCTAATGCAATGACCAATGAC
>CBDTXL010001058.1:0-2255 GCA_965364435.1 uncultured bacterium | reverse complement strand
CGCAAAGATGAAAAAGATATAGTAGAGCTGTGGCTAAAGCAGTTCAATTGTTTTGAAATGGAAAGAATTGATACTGAAAAAGGAACTGTCATCCTGCACAGAAAGAAGGCTGTCCAAGAATGAATTGTTAACAAATTTTACCTGCCTAGCCAAAGCCCTGCCTCTATCGAGTAGGGAAATCCGAATCTATGTAGGTGGGCAATCCCATACATAGAATAGAGAGCGATCCCTCAGAATCAATCCTAGAAACTTCAAGAAAACGGGACTACACCCATGACGATGCTAGAACAGGGCAATATCACTATTCATACTGAGAATATCTTTCCCATCATCAAGAAGTCCCTCTACACCGACCACGAAATCTTCTTGCGGGAACTGATTTCCAACGCCGTGGATGCCATCCAGAAATTGAAGATGGTCTCCTTCGCAGGCGAAGTTGACGGGGACTTGGAGGCTCCGGAAATTTCAATCACCATTGATAAAGACAAAAAGACCCTCTCTATCTCTGATAACGGCATCGGCATGACTGCCGACGAGGTTAAGAAGTACATTAACCAAGTCGCCTTCTCCAGCGCCGAAGAATTTGTCCAGAAATATCAAAAAGACGCAGACCAACAGATTATCGGTCACTTCGGTCTGGGCTTCTACTCCTCCTTCATGGTGGCGAGTAAAGTTGAAATTGATACACTCTCCTACAAACAGGGAGCTGAGGCGGTTCACTGGTCTTGTGACGGTTCACCGGCATTTCAGCTAGAAGATTCAACCCGTACTCAGCGGGGGACTACGGTTACTCTCACCCTTCAAGAGGAAGAACAGGAGTACCTGGAAGCGATTCGGATTCGCCAGCTAGTAAAAGCCTACTGCGATTTCATGCCAGTGCCAATCAAGCTGGATGGGGAGCAAATTAACAAGCAAAGGGCGCTGTGGAAGGAATCGCCGCAAAACCTGACAAAAGAAGATTATCTAGAGTTCTATCGCTACCTGTACCCATTCCAGGAAGAGCCTTTGCTTTGGGTACATCTGAACACCGACTATCCGTTCCTGCTCAATGGCATTCTCTACTTCCCCAAGCTGAAGCCCGATGTAGATGTAACCAAGGGTAACATCAAGCTGTTCTGCAATCAGGTGTTTGTCAGTGACCACTGCGAAGAAGTCATTCCTAGCTTTCTGATGCCGCTAAGGGGCGTTATTGATAGCGCTGATATTCCGCTGAACGTCTCCCGTAGCGCCCTGACGAATGACCGCACGGTGCGGCGAATTGCTGACTTCATCGCTAAAAAAGTAGGCGATCGCTTAAAATCTCTCTACAACGAACAGCGTGAGGAATACATCCGTTGCTGGCAAGATGTCGGTACCTTCGTCAAGTTTGGCTCGCTCAACGACGAAAAATTCAAGAAACAAGTCGAAGACATCATCATCTACCGCACCACCTATGAAGCAGGGGAGCAAGGGAACAGGGGAGCAGAGGCGCAAGCAAGCAACCCTGAAACTCCAGAAGTGCAGGTCCAGTCTGAGGCAGGAGACGCTTGGCAAGATGTCACCCCAGCTACCCCCCCTTCGCCCCCCCTTACTAAGGGGGGGTTGGGTCGGTCATACACTCCCCTCAAGGAGTATCTGGAGCGCAACAAAGAGCGCCACGAAAACCGCGTCTTCTATTGCACCGATGAAGCTACACAAGCGACCTATGTAGAATTGCACAAAAAGCAAGGTCTGGAAGTCCTTTATATGGACTCCTTCATCGATACCCACTTCATCAGCTTCTTGGAACGGGAGTATTCTAATGTCAAGTTCTCACGAGTGGACTCTGACTTAGATAACACCCTGATTGACCAGGATAAAGCGGGAGAAATTGTTGACCCCAAGACTAACAAAACCCGCAATGAACTGATTAAAGAGCTGTTTGAAAAAGCCCTCAACAAGCCCAAAGTCAACATCCGCACTCAGCCACTGAAGTCTGATGACCCGCAAGGAACACCACCGGCAATGGTACTCTTGCCAGAGGCACTCAGGCGTCTGCGGGAGATGACGGCACTGATGCAGCAACAGTCTGCCGAGTTTCCGGAAGAACATATATTAGTGGTGAATACAGCACACCCCTTGATTCAAAACCTGGTTGAGTTGAGTCAAGGCAGTATCGTTCAAAGCGGGGGTCAGTCGCCTTCGGGGGAACTGACGAACCTGATGTGCCAGCACATCTACGACTTGGCGTTGATGGCTCAGAAAGGATTTAATGCTGAAGGGATGAAGGAATTTGT
>CBDTXL010001057.1:0-2256 GCA_965364435.1 uncultured bacterium | reverse complement strand
AACCTTCTAGACAGGACAATCTTGAATAAGATACAAGTTAATTATGAACAAGAGAGTACTTCAACTCCAGTCCTTGCAACAAATTAGGCTCAAGTAAGTGTTTAAGGGGCAGCGGAAAGCTGGATTAAGTGAAGGAATTTATCTCGGTAACTTTGAGGAGACGTCTACCATGAAATCTAAACTCGTTCAGATCTTAAGTATCGCAGCTGCCGCCACTACCACTGCCATTGCCAGCGTTGGCGCTCCCGCCCAGGCGGCCACATTTCTTGGAGTTAATGAGATTACCAATAGCCCTTTCATGAAGGGCGTAAGTCCAGTAGTTCCCAACGCCACCAATACATTTTCCTTCGATAAGGATACAACCTACGAATTTAGCGTTGTGGTTCCCGATGGGCTTGGCTCCAAGGGCATGGATAAATCGAACTTTGGCTTTTTGTCCAATGGTAGCTTCACTGCCCTGTTCACAGAAGGAAAGAACGGAAATGCATATGATCCGGGTTCTAAGGCTAACAACAATGATTGGCAGGGAACCTGCAACATCACTATCAATGCTCCATGCACTGTAAGCTATACCTTTAAAAAAGGTGTCGAATATAAACTGGGGCTGGAGAACTTTGGAAGTAAGAAATTCTCAGGCTTCGGGGTAGCTCAGAAGGATAGTTACACGTTCGATAAAATTTCCGATGAATTCTATCCCGATACAGTGACACCGGCTTACGTAGCCGCTAATCCTGGCAAATTCGTGACCGTATCTCAACCGGGTACTTACTTCCTGGGCATGGAGGATGGTAGTTTCAAAAAGAATTCCTCTAATTTTTACTATGACTACCAGGACTGGGTTGTGGCGGCTAAACCAGCCTCAGTCCCTGAACCGGGTACAGTTGGGGCACTGTTGGGCGTAGGTGCGCTGGGTCTGATTGGGCGTCGTCGTCGCCAAGGTGCCCACAATTAATCGGTAGCTGTAGTTTCTTGGGAAAGACAATTGTTATTCAGTGACTCGGAGCAGTTGGAGGAGAGAACCAACTGCTCTTTCGTGTAAGCGATCGCTAACTCTACTGCCAGGGGAACTGGCTAAAATGGGGCTATGTCCCAATCCCCTCCTGCCTCTAACCCCTCTCCTGCTGCCAACTCCTCAGGGGCAGCGCGACCTCTACTCATCCTGGTTGATGGTCATTCTTTAGCCTTTCGCTCTTATTTTGCTTTTGCCAAAGGGCGAGATGGGGGCTTGAAAACGACTACAGGAATTCCCACGAGCGTTTGTTTTGGCTTTATCAAGTCCCTCTTAGAAGTGATGGGTTCAGAGCAACCCCAGTCAATGACGATCGCATTTGACCTCGGCTTGCCCACATTTCGCCACGAAGCCGATGATACCTATAAAGCCGACCGACCAGAAACACCAGAAGATTTCATCCCCGATCTGAAAAATCTCCAGGAGTTATTACAAGCGTTAAAAGTGCCAGTAGTGACCTCTCCTGGTTATGAGGCAGATGATGTTTTGGCAACCTTATGCCAACAAGCGAGTGAAACGGGTTATCAAGTCAAAATTTTAACAGGCGATCGCGATTTATTTCAGCTGGTTGACCCTGAAAAGGGAATTAGTGTGCTATATCTAAGCACTGACTTTTTCAAAGGTAGAGGTTCCACCGGACCCATAGAAATTGGCTCAGAACAGGTCAAGGAGAAACTGGGCATTTCACCTGCTCAGGTTGTGGATTACAAAGCTCTCTGTGGCGATAAATCGGATAATATCCCTGGTGTCAAGGGAATTGGGGACAAAACTGCTGTTACGTTGCTCAACGAATACGGTTCCGTTGAGGGAATTTATGCTTCTTTAGACAAGATTAAAGGTGCTACTAAGACAAAGTTGGAAGCTGGGAAACAATTGGCTGAACACTCCCGCTATTTAGCTCAACTCAAGTTTGATGCCCCTGTGGACATTGAGCTAGAAGACGCCAAGCTAGAGGGATTTGATACAGAGGTTCTGAAACCACTTCTGGAACAGTTAGAGTTGAAGAGATTTTTAGGAAAAATTGACCAACTACAGAAGACGTTTGGCGGTAGAGTCGTTGAAGAAACCCCAAATCCTGTAGAGGAAACGCAGGCGTCGCCCCTACAATCGGAATCTGTAGAAGCAAAACCTGCCACGCCTCCACCACCGGAACCAGAAGATGGTGATTTATGGTTTTTTAGTGCGGCTGATACCGAAGCCGCCCAGCAACAGGCATCGAATCAATCTGAGTTTCAACCCACTATTAT
>CBDTXL010001056.1:0-2263 GCA_965364435.1 uncultured bacterium | reverse complement strand
GTTCCGACCAAACAACACTCGTGGCCTAAACAATATCCTCAATAGCAGCCACAGCGATTGCAACTCTCCCGGTGTCTCTTGATGCTTCCACTGCCCCGGACGGCAGAATAACATCTCCACCAGACGCCGTTCTTGAGAAAGCGTGACCTGTTCAAATAGTACCTGCACGGTGGGAAATTCACCACTAACTCCAGTCGTGGTAATTTGTCCTTGTAGAGAAATCCCCTCTTCCAGAATTTCTAGCGTCACTGGTAGGGTTTCATCCGAAGCAACAATTGGAAGTCCAGCCTGTGTTAAAGCAACTTCAGCACCGACTTCAGAAATTCTGGTTGTCACTCCCCACAACGTTCGTTTGGCAACATCCAGGCGTACCAACCGCCGCAGATTAAACCATTCATACAAATCAGGTTTGGGGACATCCAGCAAGATTAAGAGGGCGATGCCAATCATCAGCAGGTTGTAACTACTCCAAAGCCAACCCAAGCCAATGCCTTTAATCTGCACAGCCAGTTCTGCCGTCACCGTTTTCGCCCACGCCCCCTTCATCATACAAAGGCCTAAATTCCGCCATAAGCTTACTGCTGTGATGATAAACATGAGTATCAGAGGCCAAGCTAATCTCCAGTTGAAATAAAAGCGATCGCTCCTTGTACCCTTGGGCGTCACTTTAAATCCTTTTGAGAAGGGATTCAACATCACTTGAATGACCGTCAGTGCCAGGGGGAAAGTCAGTACTAATGTGTAAATATCAGAGAGCAAAGCTGAACGAGAACGGTAGTTTAACCAAGAAAACACGGTTAACTGCACCAGATAGTAGGGCAGAAAAAAATATACTAATTCAGCAGTAGTTGCTCGAAGGGGAATGACGCCTAAAAATGAATAGGCTAAGGGAATGATTAGAAATCCCACGCGGGATATACTGGTAAACCAATGCAGCAATCCTTCCAAGTGAGCTAATCTTTGTATAGGTCGCAGTCCGGGAATCGTTAGCGGATTAGCCTTAATAAAAAATGCCTGTAAGGTTCCTCTTGCCCAGCGCAATCGCTGGATAGCGTGGGCGGATATATTTTCAGCGGCTAAACCGGCACTCAACTTTTCATCGAGATAAACTAAACGATAGCCTTTGGCAGATAAACGAATGCCGGTAAAATAGTCTTCACTTAAAGAATCAGTGACAAAACCCCCGACAGCTTCAAGGGCGCGGCGTCTGACGACAAAAGAAGTTCCAGAACAGATGATACTACCAGCACCATCCCGAATCGGTTGGATTTGTCGGTAAAAGACTTCTTCTTCTGGCGTTAGAATATTTTCCAAGCCTAAGTTACGGGCAATGGGGTCTGTGTTATAAAAACTTTGGGGAGTTTGAACAAGAGCGACATTCTCATCTTGAAAAAATCCGACTGTGCGGGTGAGGAAGTTTTGAGTTGGGACAAAATCTGCATCAAAGACAACGATTAATTCACTATTTATTTTGGTGATCGCCTGATTTAAGTTCCCCGCTTTGGCATAACGATTATCAGGGCGAGTCATATACTCACAGCCCAATTCTGCCGCCATTTGTTTCACTTCTGTACGCCGTGTATCATCGAGTAAATATATTTTTTTATTTGCATACTCGATAGCCTGACAACCGATTATCGTGCGCCGCAAAATAAAAATGGGTTCATCATACGTTGGGATTAAGATATCTACAGAGGGCTGGAAACTGCCATCTAGAACCTGATTAGCCAATAAATCAGCCTCACGGCGGCGATTCTTCATCCTCAGCATTAAAAATAACTGGAGTGTACTACTTGCTAGCATCAACATTTCCAGAAAAAATAATCCCAAGCTAAAGAAGCCATTGAGGGGGTCAGCGACATTTAGAGTAGAAAGCGATCGCCACAGGATATAACGAAGAGTTAAAGCTAATAAAATCCCTACCACCAACACCCGTGACCAAGTTCGGGGTTGAGGGGAAACTTTCATGATTGCGATCGCAATTGCCAGCAGTACTACCGTAGGAGCAAGTAAGTATTCTCCCATTACCATTGGCACTTCTATCCACATGGGAGGATTTTCTTGCAGGAAGTTGATCTGGGAAAAAATTTGCTGAATTGCCCCAACCCCTGCAAACCACGCCGTTACAATCGCGCCAGATAAGAGGACAATACCCACAAGGAATAGCGTTGCGAATCTGGGTTGCAGAACTCCTTTCCGGTTACGACTCTTTGAGGCTTCGCTGCGTAAATCTGAAGTTGTCATCTTTGATATTTTAACCTCT
>CBDTXL010001055.1:0-2266 GCA_965364435.1 uncultured bacterium | reverse complement strand
TCAAACCCGACCAATCCGACTGAGGGGCCAGAAGCGGAAACAAGCATGACCAATAACGTTTTGTTTGGGCAAAAAGCCCCAAACGTGGGAGTCATTGCTGTTATTACGGTTATCTCCCATAACAAACAGCTGGTCTTCTGGCACCTGTACCTGTTCCATGTTGTATGCCGGTGGTTCGGCAATGTAGCCTTCTTTTAGTGGGGTGTCATTCAGGTAAACTTTGCCGTCTTGAACTTGAACAGTTTGACCGGGTGTGCCAATTACCCGTTTGATGAAGGCTTGGTCTTTGGCGTAACCCTGAATTTGTAGTTGTTGGGGCGGATCAAAGACGATTATTTCACCCGTTGCGGGTGTCCGGAAGCGGTAGGAGATTTTTTCAACAACTAAGCGATCGCCTACTTCCAACGTCGGCAGCATCGAATCCGAGGGGATGTAGCGAGGTTCAGCCACAAATGCCCGAATGAAAAGTGCTAAGGCAAGTGCGATCGCAATGATTTGAAGATTTTCCCGTGTTCGCTGCCAGAATTTTGAACCCTGGGAAATCGGTTCTTTATTTTGCTCGGCAACCACTGACTCGTCTGGTTTGATGTCCTCTGGCGTCGAATTAGCCCATCCGGGAGACTTATTGCTCGCCGCTAACTTGTTTTTCTCTGAAGCCATAAAAGTTTGAACTGAAAATAGCTGGGCTCTTCACCTCACCAGCATCCAAAAAGTCTTTGCCAGTTTTGGCTCTCAGCCAAGATACCACGCTCCCTCCAGTTTGGATCTACCTGAGATGATCTGGGTAAAGATTAACTGGCAAGTGGAAACCCACTTTAAAATCTGCGTTAGCGTGAGAAGTGAGACTTATTCCCCAGTTCGCTGTGCTGCTAGATAAACGTCCTATTATATTTACCTGTCTCACAGCTTGCCTAATAGGTTTGTTGACCTCCTGCGCCAACAGTCCGACTGGCAAAGCACTTGAGCGCTCCTTGGCGGCAGACCCCAAGCTGAAGGAGAACCCCACTCTTTTTGCGGGGTCACGAGAGACAAATCCTCAAAATACGACATCAGCACAACTGCCAGGGGATTTTCCTGCTGAAATTCCCCGTTATCCACAGGCAAAGCTAGAGAAAGTCGAGCCGCTAACAGTGCCAGATTCTCAAGGTCAGTTGACGAGTTGGTCATCCTCTGACCCCAGTAATGTCATCCAAAGCTTTTACCAACAAGCCTTTGAGTCCAGTAACTGGGAGATTGTCTCAAAGCCAGAGGCTGAAGCGGGTGGCACTCTTGTGGCACGTCAAAATGACTTGCAAGTCACCGTGTCCATTCCCTCTGGTGCTGCTAGCAGCAACTCTAGTGAAACGGCTTCATCGAGCCAGCCGTCTGCCAGTAATACTTCTGCAAGCGTCACGAAATTTGACATTCAGTACATCCGCAATAGCAGTGAGGTGGCTTCCCAGCCATCTGGCAAGCCAGAGTTTGCGAACCCGACGGTATCCCCAGATGTTGCCAGTCAGTCAACTGGGACATCGTCAGGGCAGTCACAAAACTTCACTGACCTCGATAAACTCCCTCAACAGTTGCGTCAGCATATTGAAGACTTGGCAGCTTTGGGAGCCTTAACCCTTGAGTCATCTGGCTCTAAAAACAACCCAGATGCTACCGGCACCCAGTTTGAACCCAATAAAACGATAACGCGCCGCGAGTTTGCGCGTTGGCTGGTTAGCGCTAATAATCAGATTTATGCCAACCGTCCAGGGCAGCAAATTCGTTTGGCGTCAGACACGGCTCAAGCGGCTTTTCAGGATGTCCCCCGAACTGATAAGGATTTCAAGAGCATTCAGGCTTTGGCGGAGGCAGGGTTGATTCCCAGTTCCCTGAGTGGCGACAGTACGGCAGTTCTATTTCGCCCCGATGCGCCGTTAACGCGAGAAAATCTCATTTTGTGGAAAGTGCCTCTGGACACCCGTCAGGCTTTGCCCACCACCTCGATTGATACTGTCAAGCAAACCTGGGGCTTTCAAGATGTTGCCAAAATTGACCCGAAGGCTTTGCGGGCTGTGTTGGCAGATTTCCAGAATGGTGAGCAGGCAAATATCCGTCGAGTTTTTGGGTACACAACGTTGTTTCAGCCGAAAAAGACAGTAACTCACGCTGAAGCGGCGGCGGCTGTCTGGTACTTTGGCTCTCAGGGCGAGGGGGTATCGGCGAAAGAGGCACTACAGCTGAAGCGTCAACCGAGTCAGCCATCAGCGACATCAGAGCCTTCACCCGCGAGTTCTCC
>CBDTXL010001054.1:0-2267 GCA_965364435.1 uncultured bacterium | reverse complement strand
AGAGGTTCTGGCAGCTTGAATGTTGCCGGGGGTACCGTCACCGCTACTAATGTACAGCTCGAAAATGGTCGCTTTGAGGCAGTTGTGGAACCCACTGGCGTCCAGTTAGCAGGTTTTTCCCAGGAGTTGCGAGGTAACCTAGGTGGCAGACTCAATGTCTCTGGTTCCCTGGCGGCACTCTCCCCAGCGGCAATTCAGGCTCGTGGTCAGCTGAATTTTAGTGAAGGCATTGCTCTAATTGACCGCTCTCTGACAGCATCCATTAACTGGAATGGTCAACAGTTGGAGATTCAACAAGCAACGGCAAACGGCTTCAATGCTAATGGCGTTGTTAATGTCAACCTAGCGAATACTGGGTTACAGGCAATCCGTTCGTTTGATCTCAATGTTCAAGCCCAAGACTTGAATCTCCAACAGCTACCTGCCACCCTGCCTGAGGCTGTACAGTTAGCGGGACGAGCGGATTTTGACGGTCGCATTGCTGGCTCACCAACGGCTCCTAATGTCAACGGTCAGTTGGAGTTGCGGAACTTTGTTGCTGGTGGTCTGGCGTTTGAATCCCCCTTGAGAGGGAATGTGAGTGCTGTACCGGGGCAAGGGGCGAATTTGCAACTGAGTGGGACTAGAGACCAGATTAACGTAGCACTGGCGGCGAATTACCAGCCGGTTTCATTTTTAGTGCAAACTCAGGGAGCTGTTGCCAGTGGTAGGCGGCAAGGGGAACTGCTGCTGGTCAATGCCCAAAATTTCCCGATTGGCATCATCAAAAAGTTAGCACCCCTACCAACTGCGATCGCAACTCAACCGCTCTCTGGACGACTTTCGGGGGACGTTGCCGTCAACCTCAATACCTATGGCATCTCTGGTGATATCGCGATCGCTGACCCAATTTTTGGTACCCTCAGAGGTGACTCCTTTACGGGAACCTTGCAATACTCCAACGGCAGGATTGCTCTAACTGACGGGCTGTTCAAACAAGGTGAGAGTGAGTATTTGCTTTCTGCTGATGTGATTCAAACGCCTCAAGGACCGCAATTCCAAGCAAACCTTAAGGTTGATGAAGGAAAACTTGAGAATGTTCTGACTGCCTTGCAACTGTTCGATATTGCTGACCTGACTCGTGGCTTCAACGCGCCGACTTACGGAAAAGCAGCTAACGTCACAGATATACAAGCGGGTTTACCACAAGCCACCCTGCAAAACCAGCTACGGCGTCTTACAGAAATTGAAACCCTCCTGAGACAGAGTCAAGAGAGTCAAGCCGACTCTCCCTTACCGCCGCTTACCGCCGCCCAGGGTGAATTCACCGGAACGGTGAGCGTGGTTGGCTCTCTCAGTTCTGGCATCAGCGCTGAATTTGATATCCAGGGTCAAAACTGGGAGTGGGGTCCCTACAGCGCTAACCAGGTGATTGCTCAAGGCAACTTCCAAGATGGCGTCCTCAGCCTGCTACCCCTGCGCTTCCAATCTGAAGACAGTCTGCTCTCCTACTCTGGTACTGTTGGCGGCGATGCACAATCCGGTCAGTTACAGTTGCGTAACATTCCCATCGCCCAGCTGGAAAATGTGCTAAACCTGCCGCCAGCCGTTGGCTTTACGGGTCTCTTGAACGCCACCGCTACACTTGCCGGTAGCATTAGCAATCCCCAAGCCAGAGGCGAACTGACCCTAACTGATGCGACTCTTAACCAAACACCAGTTCAGTCAGCGCAAGGAAGCTTCAGCTACAACAATGCCCGCCTTAACTTTGGCAGCACTGTCCTGGTTGCTGAAACCGACCCCCTAAGCATCGGCGGTAGCATCCCCTACAAGCTGCCTTTTGCCAGCGTGAAACCTGCAAACAACGAACTAGCGCTCAACATCGATGTCCAAAACGAGGGGCTAGCTTTATTGAACCTCCTCACCCGGCGTCAAGTCACCTGGGTCGATGGCATGGGGAATGTGCAGGTGAAAGTTTCCGGAACCTATGACCAGGAGGCAAACAGACCCCTACAACTCGTTGCTGAAGGAATCGCTGCTGTAGAAAATGCTACCTTAAGAGCCACCGTACTCCCCGAACCCCTGACTAATGTTACGGGTAGAGTCCTGTTCGACTTTGACCGTATCCGAGTGGAAACCGTACAGGGTCAGTTCAGTGGTGGTACCGTAACGGCGGCGGGAACTATCCCAATTTCTCAGCCCGCACCCCAGGAAAATCCCCTGAGTGTGAAGATAGGGGAGTTGGCACTAAATCTGAGAGGACTTTACAACGGTCGTGTCCAAGGTGA
>CBDTXL010001053.1:0-2267 GCA_965364435.1 uncultured bacterium | reverse complement strand
CTCCCTTGTGAGAGTCGCTTGAGGCGGTAACCTACGCCATGAACGGTTTCTATCAAAGCATCAGGAGCGCCCACCGCTCTGAGTTTGTGGCGCAAACTCTTGATGTGAGTCTTGACTGTAGTCTCTTCCGGAGGTTCTTCAAACGACCAGATGCGTTCGATGATGAGACGGCGACTCAGTATTCGCCGTCCATTGCGTAGGAGAAGTTCCAAAAGCCTATATTCCGTGGGGGTCAAGTGGAGAGCTTGACCACTGTAGCTGACTTCGTAGAGTGCTGGGTCAAGACGCAACTCACCCCACTCTAGAATCGGAGGAGATGAAGCACCCCCCCGCCGCAGCAAAGCTCGAATTCTCGCCACTAACTCTTGTAAATCAAGGGGTTTGACCATGTAGTCATCAGCCCCAGCGTCTAAGCCAGTGACTTTGTCGATGCTGGTATCGTGGGCAGTCATCATTAGGATTGGGATCAAATCGCTGTGAGAGCGCAACCGCCTACATAAATGAATGCCATCCAGCTTAGGCAGCATCATATCTAGCAAAATTAAGTCATATTCAATAGTTCTGATTTGTTCCCAAGCTGCTTCTCCATCAATGACAACATCAACTGTATACAGTTGGTCAGTGAGGAATTCTGCTAGAGCTTCCGCAAGGAGTTGATCATCTTCTACTAAAAGAATTCTCATCGCTGGGGGTGCCGGGAAGATTGATGCATCGGCTAGCACAAGTAAAGAGGAAGTAGGTACCCCCTAAGAAAGATTTTATTAACCAATAATATCCTACATCACTGCTCCATAAGGAGTACGGGAGAGCGATATGCAGCCTGAAGCGAAAGTTAACATTCTTCTAATTGATAACCAGCCGAAGAATTTGCTGGCAATGTCTGCGATCCTAGATAGGGTCGGTCAGAATCTGGTGAAAGCCCATTCGGGTGAGGAAGCCTTGAGATGTCTGCTCGAACAGGATTTTGCGGTGATTCTTCTTGATGTCGAGATGCTAGAAAGGGATGGATTTGAGATAGTAAGGCTGATTCGAGAACGACCAGCCTCGCAAGAAACAGCGATTATTTTGATTACAGCGAGCAATCGAAACGACATCCACTTGTTGAGAGATTATTCCCTTGGGGCGGTGGATTATCTCTTTAAGCCGATTGTTCCCGAAATATTGCTCTCGAAAGTAGCAGTGTTTATCTCTCTATTCAATAAGACCCAGGAGGTAAAACGACAAGCAGCTCAACTCGAAGCCGCGAAGATTGAACTAGAACGTGAAATCGCTAAGCGCCAGCGGGCAGAAGCGGCTTGGCAACGGGCTGACGGCTCAGGGGCAAGGCTTGAAAGTATCGGGACAAACTGGCTGTTCAATCCCGATATCAAAGCAATAGTCGCCAAGACGCGCGATATGAGCAATCGCAAACAAGCAGAGGAAGCACTGCGCCAACAGGGAGAACGAGAGCGACTGATAATGGCAAGTGCCCAGCGAATCCGACAGACTCTAGATCTTGATGTGATTCTGGACACAACTGTGGGGGAAGTGCGGCAATTTCTTGAGGTAGACCGAGTTTTGGTCTATCGGCTGTGGCCTGATGGCACTGGAAGTACAGTTGCCGAGGCAGTAGTTCCTGGCTGTCGGAGAATTCTGGGACAGACCTTCCCGGCAGAAGTCTTTCCGCAAGACGTTCATCAGTTGTACCGCCAAGGACGGATTCGCGCCATTGTCAATCCAGACAATGACGAGGTGGCACCTTGCCTGGTTGAATTTCTACAGCAGTTGGGAGTGAAGTCCAAACTGGTAGTACCCATTCTGCACCAGGAAGAACTCTGGGGACTACTGATTGCTCATCACTGTTCCCAACCCAGGCAATGGCAGCCCTTAGAGATTGATTTACTCAAGCAATTAGCGATACAGGTGACAATTGCGATTCAGCAGGCTGACCTCTATCAGCAGGTGCAACTGGAACTTACTGAGCGCAAGCAGGCAGAGGAGGCGCTGCGGGAAAGTCAGCACTTTATTCAAAAAGTTGCCGACACCACGCCGGTAATTCTGTATGTCTACGACTTCCTCGAAGAACGCAATGTCTATGCAAACCACAAGGTTGCTGATCTTCTTGGCTACACGCCGGAACAGATCCAGGCACTGGGGCCAGCGTTCATTCAAAGTATCCTGCATCCGGATGATCTGGCACAAGCCCCAGAACGACACAAACGATGGGAGACGGTTAAAGACGGCGACATCCTCCAAGCGGAGTTACGGATGAGACACAGTACAGGCGA
>CBDTXL010001052.1:0-2270 GCA_965364435.1 uncultured bacterium | reverse complement strand
AGCCTAAAGATCCTTCTTTTGAAACATCGAGTTTCATAAAAAATCGCATATTCTAACTAGCAATAGGAGGGTAGAGTGAGGCAAAAACAAGATCTGTAGTGAGATGGCAACCAGAAATCGGTAACTCAATTCGAGTACGGCGACAGCATTTGGGACTGACTCAGGAGAAATTTGCGGCCAAGTTAGGAGTAACGTTTCCCACGGTTAACCCATGGGAAAATAAGAGGGGAACGTATTCTCCTCTGGCGATGGAAAAGATTGAAGGGATGCTGCGATCGCTTTTGCCTTCTCCATTAGTAACCCTCCGTGAACTCAGTTCTAGTCTTCTGAGCAAATATTTCCCAGAGGAGCAGAGATTGTGACTCAGCAGGGGAAATCCATTGCACTTGAGAAGCTCTTCGCTGGCGGCGGGGAGATGGGTGCTATGATGCGATCGCTCAACTGGTCGGCTACCCCCCTAGGTCCGGCTCAGCAGTGGCCCCAGAGCCTGAAAACCGCTGTACGTATTATGCTGACCTCCCGCCAAGCGATGTTTGTGTGGTGGGGTGAGGAACTCATTAACCTGTACAACGACGCCTACAAAGCGATTCTCGGCGGCAAGCATCCGGAAGTGCTTGGGCAGCCAGCCTCGTATGTGTGGCGGGAGATCTGGGATCAGGTGGGACCTCGTGCAGAATCAGCGATCCGCAATAATGAAGGTACTTACGACGAAGCGTTGCTGCTAATTATGGAGCGCAACGGCTACCCGGAGGAAACCTATTACACGTTTTCCTATAGCCCGGTTCCCAATGACCAGGGTGGCACAGGCGGCATCATCTGCGCCAACACCGACGACACCCAGCGCATCATCGGGGAGCGTCAGTTGGCACTATTGCGGGAACTGGCAGCCAGGACGGCAGATGCACGGACATTTGATGAGGCTTGCACGCTGAGTGCGAAATGTCTGGAAACCAACCCCTACGACCTTCCCTTTGCGATGATTTATCTGGTCGATCCAGATACGGAGTGCGTTTATCTGGCTGGGACATCTGGCATTAATCGGGTTCACTCAGCAGTTACTGAAACCATCGCCCTCGACTCAGATTCGCCATGGCCGTTTGCGGAAGTGATTAAGTCGAACAAGCCATACCTGGTTACTGATTTGGGAGCGTTGTTTGGTAGCCTACCCACGGGTGCTTGGCAACGACCACCGCATCAAGCAGTAATTGTGCCGATCGCACCATCTGGGCAAACGGGAAAATCTGGTATCCTAGTTGTCGGTTTGAACCCGTTCAGGCTCTTCGACGACAACTATAGCGGATTCATCGATCTAGTTGCCGCTCAGATCGCCGCCAGCATCGCCAACGCCCAAGCCTACGAGGAAGAACGCAAACGGGCAGAAGCGTTGGCTGAACTCGATCGCGCTAAGACGATCTTCTTTAGCAACATCAGTCATGAGTTTCGCACCCCACTCACCTTGATGCTGGGTCCACTGGAAGATATGCTTGCCAATCCAGCAGGACCGACACCCAGCCAACGCTCTCAACTCGAAACCGCTCACCGCAACTCTCTCCGCTTGCTGAAGTTAGTGAATACGCTGTTGGATTTCTCGCGCATTGAGGCAGGGCGAGTCCAAGCGGTGTATGAGCCAACAGACTTAGCGATGCTCACCACAGACCTGGCAGGGATGTTCCGATCCGCGATCGAACGCGCTGGAATGCGCCTGTGTGTGGACTGTCCCCCACTCCCTGAAGCTGTTTATGTAGACCGGGAAATGTGGGAAAAGATTGTTCTTAACCTACTTTCCAATGCATTTAAGTTCACGTTGGAGGGAGAAATTACCGTTGCCCTACGTTGGGCGGATGACCATGTTGAGTTAGAAATACGAGACACAGGCACCGGGATTCCATCAGAAGAAATCCCGCATTTGTTTGAGCGATTCCATCGGGTGCAAGGGACAAGGGGACGCACTTATGAAGGGTCAGGCATTGGTCTGTCGTTAGTGCAAGAACTGGTCAAACTGCATGGCGGCACGATTCAGGTCAGTAGCATTTTCGATCAAGGAAGTTGCTTTACCGTCTTAATTCCCACAGGCTACGCCCACATCCCCAAGGAACGTATTGGTAAAACTCGCACCCTTGCCTCAACCGCAATGAGGGCTGCAACCTATGTTGAAGAAGCTTTGCGTTGGCTACCAGAAGAGGACACGGGCACACAGGGACACGGGGACGCGGAGAATTTGGAGAGTTCCTCTCCCCCTCTCCGCGTCTCCCCCTCTCCGCGTCTCCCCC
>CBDTXL010001051.1:0-2272 GCA_965364435.1 uncultured bacterium | reverse complement strand
GAAATTCCTGAATTGCTGCTTTGGGTCTACAGCCCATCAATGGTGAGCTACGAGATACTACTGAATGTTATTCCCAGTGGTGTCTGTAAATTTACTGACCTCAACTCTAATTCTCTCGCATTTTGGGGCATTTTGGCTTTGTTCGCCTCAGAAAAATTCCCCACCTTTATAAAGATAGGGGAGGCTTCCCAGCAGAAAATCCGTTGGAAGCTAGGTTTTTGAAATTATCGCGGTAAACCTTCGTCAGGCAAGCAATGTTACTCTACTGGCTCAGAGCGTTCTCCAAGTAGTGCGCTCTAACTGGAGTTACCCTAACTCAAGATTATTCAAACCGTCATCGGGCAGGAAACTGGGTTCGTCAAAGTAGTAACACCCCTCTGTCTGAAATATGCGTTCAAGGAGTTGCGGAATGCCCTTGGCAATAATTACGGCATCTTCAAGCTTAAATAGCTGTCTCTGGGTGACATAATCAGGGTCGGCATATGGAGCTGGCTTGCCCAAAATAATCAACCATTCACCAGAGCGAAAGTTATGGAGGTAAGCAATACAGCGCCCGTCTTCTAAATCAATTAGGTGAGTTGCACTACGCCAAAGATTGAGTTGGGGGAATTCGTAAACTTTACCAGAATCATACTTTGCAATTTGCCAAGAATGACCGCTATTGGCATAAAGTGTTGCTCCATCGAATCGATCCAGCAGTTGAATGTGTTCCTTGGGAACGTCTAAGAAACCTGAGTCAAATGTAGACCAATTAATGGGAGGTTGCGTCAGATGCTGCTGTTGAATTTTGTCGAGCAACTCTGCAAAGCGATAGTCCCGTTCTCGCACTGCCCAACCAATTTCCGGTTGTAACGTCCCCAGATCGGAGTCTTGACAAACACCAACGAAGCCAGCAACTAGTTCCAGAGCATACTCTTGACTATCTAGCGTCTGGAGCTTGAATGCAACCTGAGAGAGTCCCGAAGGTATCCGCTCAGCAGAAATTCCGACAGGAAACCATTCATCAGGATCGGAATCGCTGATGGGTGGCAGTTCGCAGCGATCAACTTTCAAAACAGGATTTCTAACAGAGGGCGCTTGACTGACTGGATGCTTGATATAGGGAAATAAATCAGCCAACCAGCCGGTGATCAGCTTAGCTCCGTAAACGGCTTCAGGTTTGTAGATGCAGCGCCAGAACTCCAGAGATGGTCTGCCGGAAGCGGTTTCAACGAACTCTCGACAAATCGGTAGTAAGCGCTCCGTCCACCAGCTCAGGTCATACTGAGCCATTCTTTGGACGCGCTCGTAAATGCTTTGCCAATCTTCCACAGTACCTAAAAGGGTGATTTCAGGAATACCGCACACACATAGAATCTCGTAGTCAAAATACTGCTGGAAGACATCCATCATCACGACATGACTGGCTGTTTGAGTGATGGGGGTTGTTGTGCTAAAGTTACACTCCAACAATTGATACAGGCCAGCACCTACATGATCGCGAATATGCAGTGTCCACTGATGGACTGCCTCAACCCAGTGCTGCGACTGATTGGGAATCCCCTTGCATTCAACTACTAGTTGCTGTTTGCCCTGATGACGAACAAAGCGCGATCGCAAAGCTTCAGCATGATTGTTGATGTGCTGAGCAAAGCCTTGAGCTATCGCTATCCAAATAATGTCAGGGGTTAGCCGTAACGGGCGGTGATCACTAAAGGCTGCATGAACGGCAAGTGGCAGCGGATGAATCCCCTTGTCTTGAATAACTTGAAAGGTATCATCGTGGCTAAATGCTAGCAGTCCTTGCTTGAAGCACTGCTCTAGCTGAGATTTTGCCTTGTGAACAGGTAATCGCTCCTGATTATGTCTTACATCATCCACACAAAAACGAATCTTACTGACGGTTTGTTCAAGGATAGGTGCGATCACTGACATGAGCTACCTCGACAACTTCACAATGGGGCAACAAAAAATGCTTTTTCAAGGTAACAGTTAGTCCAGAACTATGTCGAACAGGTGGTACAAGAGGAAGAGTAAGCGATATTTATTACAAAATATAAAGAGGGAAAGCAATACGACCCACCTCTTGCAGCTAAATCGTTGTTTACCCCCTAGCCCCCCTTGTTAAGGCTCATCATTAGTCACATGTTTCTTTACAATTTTTGGGGAGAGGGGGGTAGGTGCAAGATTTGCGACAAACCGACTATACGCCAACGCACATTCATCTTCCATGACACTTTCTTCTTCCACCAGCCCAATCAGCGCGAACATCGAGACGAAAACCTGGACTTGG
>CBDTXL010001050.1:0-2274 GCA_965364435.1 uncultured bacterium | reverse complement strand
TCACTACCACCAGTGACGAGGGTTTTACCATCGGGACTGAAGCTGAGGGAATCAACCTTCTCTGAAGGATTAGAGATTGTGCTTCTCAGTTTTCCCGTCTGTAGATTCCACAGCTTGATTGTCTTGTCCTTACTCCCACTAGCGAGGGTCTGACTATCAGGACTGATGGCGAGAGACTCAACAATTCCTAAATTACCAGGAAGAGTTTGCGTCGGGACGCACGACCGTGCTACCTTACAGCCCGTCAGAAGATTCCCCAGCTTCCACAGATTAATGGTGTTGAAACTGCCACTGACAAGGGTTTTGCCATCCGGACTGAAGGCGACGGAACGAACAACATTGCCTGAAGGGTCAGAAAGGGTAGTAATTAGGGTGCCCGTGGGCAAATGCCACAGCTTAATCGTTCTGTCGTCACTGCCATTGGCGAGAGTCTGTCCATCGGGGCTGATGGCGACCGAATAAACCCAGCCTGAATGTCCACTCAGAGTACGCAGCAGCTGTCCCGTTTGTAGATTCCACAGTTTGATTGTCTTGTCTGCACTACTACTGGCAAGGGTCTGCCCATCCGGACTGATAGCGACGGACAAAACACCGTCTGAATGCCCAGATAAGGTTTTCAGCAGTTGTCCCGTTTGTAGATTCCAGAGTTTGATCGTTCCGTCCCAACTCCCACTGACTATCTTCTGTCCATCAGGACTAATAGCAAGAGACCTAACCTTACTTGAATGTCCACTCAGAGTGCGTAGTGGTTTCCCATTGGACAGACTCCACAACTTGATGGTGTTGTCAACACTCCCACTGGCGAGGATCTGCCCATCGGGACTGATAGCGACCGAGTAAACCTGCTTTGAGTGACCCGTGAGGGTGTTGGCTAAAGAAATTTTTTCTCCCCCTGCAAATGAACTATGTGGTATAGAAAAGTGGGAAATCCCAACTGTCACAGCTACCGCCGTGGCAATACCCGTTCCAATTCCCATCAGCCGACGAGATTTATTTCCAGAAGTAGCAACACTAGCGTTATAAACTCGTGAATCTACCTGCGAAATGGATGGCTTAGTCGGAAAATCCAGAGTTGTCTGCTGCCCAGATGTCAGTGTAGCGGTAACCGTTGTTTGGGTCGGGGCGGGTTGCAGCGTTAGTGTATCACTGGCACCAGTATTCGCCTGTCTTGCCAGCTGAGGATTGGTCAGTGAGGCAAGCGCTTGTATTGCCTCTGTCGCGGACTGGTAGCGTTGACGGTAGTCATAGCGCACCATTTTGTCTAAAACATCCAGTAAGGGTAAAGCATGCTGTGCCTCTACCGGCAAGCGATCGCGCCAAATAATTTCACTGGTTCTGGGGTCTTCTGGCAGATGGCAAGCCGGTATCCCTGTGAGGGCTTGGATACCCAACATCCCCACTGCATAGATATCACTACAGAATCGAGGTTTGCCGCAGAGTTGTTCATTCGGCATATAACCGGGTGAACCAATAGCAACCGTTAACGTTGTCTGCGCCTCAGGATGAACTATCTGAGTACTGACTTGTTTGACTGCCCCAAAGTCAATTAGGACGATTTTGCCATCTTGTTCGCGCCTAATTAAATTTGAGGGCTTGATATCCCGGTGAATGACACCTTGCTCATGGACAAACTCTAAGATTTTTAAAAGATCCCAGCAGAGACTAATGACCTGGGTTTCACTTAATGGCTGACCGACTGGTAGTTCTTGCTTGAGTTCACTCCCTTCAATGAATTCCTGAACAAGATAAAACTGTTCATCCTCCTCAAAATCCGCCATAAGTCGGGGAATCTGATTGTGATGACCCAGTTTATATAAAACTTCTGCTTCTCTCTCGAACAAGAGTCTCGCTGTCTGCAAGGTCTCTGGATTGTTAGACTTGGGTTTGAGTTGCTTGACGACACACAGTGGGTTGTCCGGTAGCTGCCTATTTTCGGCAAGATAAGTCTGACCAAACCCTCCACCTCCCAGGTGTTTAACAATTTGATAGCAACCCCTGAGAGTTTTTCCTAGCATGACGTTTATGCCTGGGTCGTTGAGAGTTTTTCCTAGCATGACGTTTATGCAGTGGCAGTTTTAGTGATTTTTGAGGGTGTTTATAAAGGAATTGTTGAGGGGCTTTAACCATTGCCACCTAAGGATTCCAGCAACTATTCTGACTTATTGAAGTCAAATACTCATAATCCTTTTTCGGCAATTTAATCTTTTGTTTATAAACACCCTTTGATAGTTTAGCCTCGGTATTTATGAAATTTAAAGGCTTGCGAGATTACTT
>CBDTXL010001049.1:0-2280 GCA_965364435.1 uncultured bacterium | reverse complement strand
ATCACCAAAGGCTTCCGGGATGCCCTCCGCATCGGCTATCAAAACCGCCCGGATATCTTTGCCCGTCAGATTATCCTGCCAGAAATGCTCTACGAACGGGTGATTGAAGTTGAGGAACGTTACAGCGCCCAGGGTGAAGAGTTAATTCCTATCAATCTTGAGTCAGTTCGGAAGTCTTTGCAGGACGCTTACAACGCTGGTATCCGTAGCTGTGCGATTGTGTTCATGCACGGCTACCGCTATCCGGTTCATGAGAAGGAAGTAGCCACCCTAGCACGCACTATCGGTTTTATCCGAGTTTCAGTATCGCATGAAATTACGCCGTTGATGAAGTTAGTGAGTCGGGGCGATACCACTGTTGTTGATGCTTATTTGTCGCCGATTCTGCGTCGCTATGTAGACCAGGTGAGTAGCCAGTTGGGCGGCGTAGGGGCTAAGGCTTCCGTGCCCCTACAATTCATGCAGTCTAACGGTGGACTGACGGATGCTAAAGCTTTTCAGGGGAAAGACAGTATTTTGTCCGGTCCTGCGGGTGGGATTGTGGGGGCGGTGCAGACGAGTGCGATCGCAGGTTTCGATAAAATCATCAGCTTCGACATGGGCGGCACGTCCACCGATGTCGCCCACTACGACGGGGAATACGAACGCACGTTTGAGACGGAAGTTGCAGGCGTGAGGTTGCGGACGCCGATGATGTCGATTTACACCGTAGCAGCGGGAGGCGGTTCGATTCTGCAATATGATGGGGCCAGGTATCGCGTAGGACCGGAGTCAGCAGGGGCAAATCCCGGTCCTGCATCCTACTCCAAGGGTGGTCCTTTGGCGGTGACGGATGCCAATGTGATGGTGGGCAAGTTGCAGCCAGAGTTTTTTCCCAAGGTGTTTGGTCCGAATGGGGATTTGCCGTTAAATGCCGAGGTGGTGCGGCAGAAGTTTACGCAACTGGCAGCGGAAATTGGCGATAACCGGACGCCGGAACAGGTAGCGTCGGGGTTTCTTGCGATCGCTGTTGAGAAAATGGCAAATGCGATTAAGAAAATCTCCCTCCAGCGTGGCTATGACGTTACAGAATATACCTTGTGCTGTTTTGGTGGTGCGGGTGGGCAACATGCTTGCTTAATTGCCGATGCGTTGGGGATGAAGCAGGTGTTTATCCATCCCTTTGCTGGGGTATTGTCGGCTTACGGCATAGGTTTGGCAGATGTCCGGGTGTTGCGGGAACGGGCAGTGGAAGCCAAACTTAGTGAGGATTTGGTACATGTAGGGGCGCAAGGCTTTGCGCCCTTAACGCAGATAGAGGAGGAGTTGGAGACGCAGGGGAAGGAGGAAATTGGAACCGCAGATGGACGCAGATTAACGCAGATAGAGGAGGAAATTCAGGTTTTTCGGAAGGTTCACCTTAGATATGAGGGAACTGATACCGCCTTGATTCTGGATTTTGACAATATCGCGGCGATGAAGCAGCAGTTTGAGAAGGTGCATCAGCAACAGTATGGCTTCATTGCACCAGAGAAGGGACTGATTGTTGAGGCAGTTTCGGTTGAGGTTGTAAAAAAGACATTTAACCCAGAAGAACCAATAATTGAACGAAAGACAGAGGCTGAACCGGAACCCGTCGCAACGGTGCAGATGTACGCGGCGGATACCTGGCAGGAGACACCCGTATTTAAGCGAGAGGATTTGCAACCGGGAGACTACATCTCTGGTCCTGCCCTAATTATTGAAGCAACTGGCACGAATGTCATTGAACCAAGTTGGCAAGCGGAACTAACAGCACGAAACCATCTGATTCTCAAGCGTGCCGAAAAAGTTGATAATTCCATCCGCGTTCATCCGCGTGCATCTGCGGTTAAACCCGATCCAATCCTATTAGAAATATTCAATAACCTATTTCGCTCAATTGCCGAGCAAATGGGCATTACCTTACAAAATACCAGTTCCTCCGTCAACATCAAAGAACGCCTCGATTTCTCCTGCGCCATCTTCGACCAACACGGGCAATTAGTAGCGAATGCACCCCATATCCCCGTGCATCTCGGTTCAATGAGCGAAAGCGTGGGCAGTTTAATTGAAGCACACGGCGATACCCTCAAACCTGGAGATGTCTACGTCCTCAACAACCCCTACAACGGCGGCACACACCTGCCTGATATCACCGTTATTACCCCAGTTTTCGTCGAAGACTCCCCCACTCTCCCCCGGGTGTGGTCAAAATCAGTTGGGGAAGTTGGGGGAGTTGGGGGAGTTGGGGGAGAAAATACTTCCCAATCTTCCCCACCT
>CBDTXL010001048.1:0-2281 GCA_965364435.1 uncultured bacterium | reverse complement strand
TTACAGAAGCTTATCAAAAAGTTGTTCAACCCTATGAAGGTTTGTTAAGAATAGTTAGTTCGCTCTTTGTCGCTGACATTATATTGCTCTTAATTTCCAACAAGGGGGAGTTGAAGCTAATAGAAATACCATTAGGTTTAACTTTAGCTATTACGGGAAGCTGGCTGGGAAATCGACTCTTCAAACAGTTTTTTGATGTTTATCTCCTAGATGCCGCTATTAAAACTGGGCGAAAACTTAATAGCGAACTGCTAATTCTCTCTAAACTCATCGCTAATTCAATTATTGTTGTATTTGCAATTATTATTTTTGCTCAAACACATCAAATTAATATTTTAGGCTTAGTTGCAAGCTTAGGAGTTGGAGGTCTTGCTGTTGCTTTTGCAGCACAAAAGACCCTAGAACAGTTACTCGGTGGTATTGTTATTTATCTCGACCGCCCCTTTGTTGTTGATGACTACATTGGCTTACCAGATGGTACTTTTGGTCGTGTGGAATCTATTGGCTTGCGTTCAACCAAAATTCGTGCCTCTGGGAAAGGAACGTTGGTTGTTGTACCTAATAGTTCTCTTACCCAGGTGAATATAGAGAACTTCACAGGAGCAAAGAAAGTGATGGCTCTCATCTATTTAAACTTCTATCAAGCAATTTCCCGTGAAGACCAAGCTTTTATTAAGCAAGTCATTATGGAAAGTAGTACGGATATCTTTGGCATAGACACCCAGAGTACAGAAGTCACGTTTCGGGACTTAGTGGGGAAAAATGAGCTTGTGAAAACCCAAGCCCAAATTATATTCTTCATTTTAGGTTCGGGTGAAGTTTCAATGGAGCTAAGGCGGAAATTACTCTATCTTACCAGTCAAAATATTACTCAAAAGTTGCAAGACTATGGAATTGAATTCAATATAGAAGAACCGACTATCTATGTTGATTCACCCATTACTATTTAGTAGATATGATTAATTTTCCGGATATCATCTTAGAATTTATCCAGCGTGAGGACATAAAATTAGCCTTACTCAGGCTAGTAACTTTCTTAGGATTTATCCTGTTGTCTTTGATTGTCGGTCGATATACTCCTACGCTGGTAAGATTTATCATCCAGAGATTTTCGCCGCAGCAGGTGACGAAGATTTATGACAGTTTAATCGAGCCAATCAAAAAATTATTCATAATTGCAGGGACTTTAATCCTCTTCTCGTTATCGTTAAAAGTGATTAAAGAGTATGAGGCTATCTACAACTTCTTCTACTTCTTTATGGATTTAGCGGTAACGATTAGTGTTGCCTGGTTAGCCTCACGCTTCTTCCGGCAGTTCGTCCGCGTGTATGGGATTGAGTTAATCCGTAAGCTAGGACGAGATGTGGAGGAGTTGCTGCTGGTTTTAGAGACTCTGGTTAATGTGATTATTGGGTTTATCGCTGTTTTAGCGTTTGCTCAGGGTCGCTTTGATCTAGTTGGTTTAATGGCAGGCTTGGGGATTGGTGGGTTAGCGATCGCATTTGCAGCCCAAAAGACATTGGAACAGCTTCTCGGTACCATCGTGTTGTACTTAGACCGCCCTTTTGTTCCTGGTGAATATATTCGTTTACAGAAATCTCAACAAATACCCGAAGGTCTATTTGGTCGCGTCGAATCAATTGGTTTGCGCTCTACCAAGATTCGCACTGTTGCTAAAAGTACACTGTTTATTGTCCCCAATTCTATTCTGGCGAATCTGGAAATTGAGAATATAACGAGGGGAAAGAAGGTAATGGTTTTACTATACCTAGATTTTCCTCATTTACTGGAAGAGCGCGAACAAGCTTTGGTTCAACAAGTGATTACAGAGAGTACTAATTCTCTATTTGGCATTGACCCAGGAAGTACCAATATCGATCTGCTCAACACTGAGGAAAAGCAAACCACTCGCGCTAGAGTCACATTCTTTATTTTAGGCTCCAGTGATAACTCAATTCAACTCAGAAAGCGTTTGCTGGAATTGGCGAATGAGAAGATATCCAAAAAGTTGATGAAAGCCGGAATTAAATTTACAATGCAAGACCCAACGATTTATGTGGAATCACCCGTCACTATTTAGAGCGAAAGTTTGTATAAACAATAAAGCACCTAATTATTTATGAACTTACGTCTGATTGAAGTATTCATTCCTGAGGAGGATGCCCAGAAACTACTAGAATTACTCCAAGACTATTCTTTAGTAGGGATTTGGCAGACCAACTTATACAACCATCAAAATCTCGTTAAAATACTGCTGTCTGGGGAAGAAGCCGAAACTGCA
>CBDTXL010001047.1:0-2282 GCA_965364435.1 uncultured bacterium | reverse complement strand
AAAAGCGCCTTTTGCTGACTCAACGCTAGGTCTGGGACTGGATTATTCAAGGCTGAAAAAGAAAGTGTAGTCATGATATTTTAGCACTCCTCAACCTATATGAATACGGTGAACTAAAGGAGGGAGCAGCATCGCTCCTTCTCTGTCAGAAAGATTTGCTGCATCCACTTAAACTTTTAAAGCTGAGGGAACTTCTCGCTCCAGCCCGTGTCCAACATTGATGGCTCAGCTGCGGTTAAATAGGCGAAAATATTTCAGTGGCATTTCTGGCGGCTAGGTTCTAGAGGCGGTAGGTGTGCCTTTCACTAGCAAATGCTTCACAGGGAAGATTACATATTCCTGCATTGGTAGGCAGACTTGACCTAGCCTAAGAATAGAATCGCTTTTATACCAGTACCCATGCCATTGATAATCCTGGTTGCAGATGACAACTTAGGAACCCGTCTTTCTGTTAGCGATTACCTGGAGATCTCAGGCTACTCAGTGATCACGGCTGAGGATGGTCAACAGGCGCTGTCTATGATTGATAGGTATCATCCTCACTTGATTGTTACAGATATTAATATGCCGAAGCTGGACGGCTATGAACTGGTGCGAAAAGTTCGTCAAAGACCAGAGTTCCGCCTGTTACCAGTGGTTTTTTTAACCGAGCGAAGCAGTACCGAGGAGCGGATTCGCGGCTACCAGTTAGGGTGTGACATGTATCTACCCAAGCCTTTTGAAATGCAGGAATTGAGCGCGGTCATTCGCAATCTCCTGGAGCGATCGCAGATCATTCAATCCGAGTGGCGATTCTCCTCTTTAGAGGGTAAGCGATCACAGGCACAAACACCAACCTCGCCCAATACCTTCGATCTCACTAAGCGAGAACAGCAAGTTTTGGATTTACTGACGACTGGTCTATCTAACGGCGACATCGGCAACAAGCTGCACCTCAGTGCTCGAACAGTCGAAAAGTACGTTAGCAGTCTCTTAAGGAAGACGGAAACTAGCAACCGAGCAGAACTGGTACGATTCGCCTTGGAAAACCATTTAGTAGAATAGCTCCCTTCGGAGCTAGAGCGCCGGTTCAGTAGATTTTTTTTTGACAAAAGACCCAAGATATGTATTCTGTAGGGGCGAATAGAAGAATATCTAGGGTTGCGGTAGTACGTTGGGAGTGGTAGATGACCTTACGCTGGGAAGGGAGTAATCGCTAAAAAATCATAATAATCTTTTCGTTTCTTTAAGTATTGGTTCGGATACTGAAAAATTTATAGAGTATAACCGAAGTGGGGACTGCATCTAGCACAGAACGCACCACAGGGAATCACTATGCAGCCTCACACTGCCCCCATCACTTTGCCTACCCTAGAGCATCTTATTGACTCTCATCCCCTTACGACTTCTCCTGATACACTCCTGGTAGATGTCATTCCTTTAATTAGCCAAGGACGAAAAACTTGTGCCTTGTCTAGTTCCGGGCTAATCTTTCTCGAAGACACTAAGCGCTCAGCAAACCCTACACAAAGGCAACTATCGAGCGCAAGCCTTAGTGGTGCCGTACCAGCTAGCTGTGTCTTGGTCATGGAAGGAGATCGGTTGGTGGGGGTATTTACGGCACAGGATCTGGTTCACCTGACTGCGTCAGCGGTGAACCTGGGGGAAACCAAGATTGCTGATGTCATGACGCGATCGCCAGTCACGCTGACTTTGTCTAATTCCTGCAATCTTTTCACTGTACTATCGCTTTTAGGTCAATATCAAATTCGTCACCTACCCGTTTTAGACCCTGATGGTCAACTGGTGGGGATAATTACGGCTGACAGCATTTGTAGAGGACTGCCACCACTTAATCTCCTGAAGAGGCAACGCCTATCAGCGGCGATGACCACCACAGTGATTCAGGCACCCGTGACCGCGTCTGTCCTGAGCATCGCCCGACTTATGGTAACCCATTGTGTCAGTTACGTGGTGCTGACGGAAGAAAGGTTGAAAGTTGGCAAGTTGAAGGTTGAAAGTTCAAACGAAAACCTTCAACCTCCAACCCGCGTTGGGCTTTTTACAGAACGCGACCTTATCCAGCTTGTCCAGCTATCCCTATTAGGGCTTGACTTGTCCAAAACCCAGGCGCAAATGGTTATGAGGACGCCGCTGTTTGGAGTGAGTCCGGAAGATTCATTGTGGAGAGCTCTTCAGCAGATGCTGCAACCGTGGCAAACGGGACACTTAGTCGTGTGTGGAGAGCAAGAAAACTTGCTGGGAGTTGTCACTCAAGAAGATCTGCTGCGATCGCTTGATCC
>CBDTXL010001046.1:0-2286 GCA_965364435.1 uncultured bacterium | reverse complement strand
CTCTCAAGGGTGATATCTCCAGAATTGATGCCGTGAAGAAAAAGTTGGTGTTGGACTTGAGTACACTCGGCATTTACCTGGACAATCTGGAGGGAATGACACTTGGGCCGCGTCTACCTGATGGTACTCAGAGTTTAGTTTTGGTTAGTGATGATAACTTTAGTGATACTCAGCTGACGCAGTTTCTTTTATTCCGCCTCAAAGGTTTAGGTTGAATTACAGCAGTTTTCATTCGTGTTCTCTTGCAGGTTTTTGTAGGGGCAGTGCTGGGAGCATTGGTGTCAACTTAAGGTCAAACCCCCAGTCCGACAGGGGTTGAAACCCCTGCCTCATAGCCCAAGTCCTCTCAAGAGGACTAATGAATTTAACAGTCCTCGCTCGCGAGGACTTTAGCTATTAGCCTGGGACTTAAGTCCCAGGCGGTTTTCAGCTTAAGTTGACACCAATGTGCTGGGAGTGCCTGCCCCGAACCCTAGTAGCGGCAACCACGACCGGAGCGAAGGTGAGGAGATTGCCCCTACCATTACTGAATCGGGGTTCTAGCCCCCAGCCTCTAGCCTCTAGCCCCCAGCCTCTAGCCCCTAGCCCCGACGCCCTATTTTCAGGTTAGATACTATCTGGATCGATATTCAATTCACGCAATTTAGCCGCTAATCGTTCAGCGCGTTGGGCTTCTTGTTCGGCGCGTTGGGCTGCTAATTCCCGTTGCTGCTCCAATTCTAAATAGGAGAGAAACCTTTGTCCATCAGGTCGATATAACTCTAACCCTTCTTCTGCCAATTCAAACCGCACTCCCAAGCGAGGGCTTACCCAGCCTGACATCGGTTCAATCACCTCTAATAGTCCTTCAATCCGTTGCCAACCGCTCAATTCTCGATCGTCTGGGTCATAGAGGTAATATTCTTCTGCTCCGTAGCGATTATAAAAGGCTAGTTTTTTATCCATCTTGGTCCGACTATCGCTGAAGGAGCGGATTTCAAAGACGACTTGGGGGGGGATATTATTCTCTTGCCATTGTAAGTATGAGCGGCGATCGCCTTTTGGTCTGCCAAAGACTACCATCACATCAGGCGCTTGGGAAATCGTGTTGCTGCCTTCAACGGGATACCAAAGTAAGTCACCCGCAACAAATACATTCGGGTCATCTTTAAACAGTGCATCACAACCCCCTTGAATTTTCGTAATCCATTGGTACTGAATTGTGCTGTCTGCCATTGGTTGACCGTCACTTGAGGGATAAGTTATTTGTTCTGTAGTTAGTTTCATAATGCTTACCAAACCAAAATTAAACCAGCTTTTTACACAATTATTGCGTGGGTTGCCAAACTTTAAACAATTCTAGGGGTGCTGTAGGGGCTCTCGCATTCTTGCCTGGATTTATCGGGATGAACCGGAAATTTTGTACAAGAATGCGAGAGCCCTTTTCTGGATTTATCAGCACATACCCCGAAGGGCGAAGCATTTGCGAAAGAAATTTTGGTATGTGTACATAGATTTTGGTGCAAATGCTTCGCCCCTACATCTTAATTATTGTGTACTTCATCTTTATTCATACACCTCTCGTCGATGAGCAATAGTGTTTACAAGAACTTGATTTGTTTCGTCGTCAACTAGGTAAATCACTCGATAGTCGCCGATGCGATAGCGGTAGTATCCTGCAAAGTCACCCTTGAGGGGCTTGATGTTAGGGTGATAACGAGGAGATTGTTCTAGTTGTTCAAAGCATCTGGCAAGCTTCTTGGCTAAAGCTTGATCTGCTGATGCATAAATTTTTTGGGCTTGAGCCGATAAAACAACTTCATACATCAGTCCGGATTGTTCTCCAGTTAGCTACACGACCTTCTGCAATATCTTTCTTTCCTATCTCGAAAGATTCAATAAATCCAGGGATGTCCAGAAGTTCTTGGGTTGCCTCTTCGCTTTCTTTGTCTGCTAGATAAGCTAGAAATTCAGCAACTAGCTGGAGGCGTTCGGAGGATAACCGATCTAGATGTTGGTTGATTTGCTGACGAATTTCAGTAGTATTCATGGTTTTGTAGGCTATTCTATACTTCTAATTCTGCCAATTTCTTCTTAGCGAACTCCCGCACTTTCTCATCTGGCTCATTTTCTGCTCTCTCCTGCAAGAGGGATAGAGTCTGGGGATGGTTGGGATATTGCTTGATGATTATCTCAAGTGCTAATTGCCGAGGGTTGCTTTCCTCATCTTCCTTACGCTCAAAGGGGTCATTGAGGGCGCGATCGCACAAAAATTCAAACATCCAAGGCTCATCCTTCCATCCCTTG
>CBDTXL010001045.1:0-2295 GCA_965364435.1 uncultured bacterium | reverse complement strand
CTCGCTGGTGCAGGTGAGGTCAATCATACCCAGATTCTCATGAAAAGCATTGATATTCAGGGGATCTACGTCGGCAGTCGAGAGATGTTTGAAGCTATGAATCGGGCGATCGCTGTGCATCAACTCAAACCGATCATTGATCGCATCTTTCCCTTAGCGGAAGCACGGGAGGCTTATCACTACCTCAAAAGTGGTACTCACTTCGGCAAAGTCGTAATTCAACTTTGAAGATTGAACAACAATGCTGTCTTCAAACCATCACTAGTAGAAAACAAGTCAACCACCGCTTACGGGTGGAATTAGCACGACTTCATCACCATCTTGCACAAGTGTATCTGGCTCGACAAACTCAAGGTTGATGCCAAACCGGGTGAGGTCCTGCCACTGCTTGAGTTCTGGATGTTCGCTAATCAGTCTCTCTAGCACTGCTGCCACAGGCGTGTTTGGAGGAAACTCTAGTATCAGTTCTGATAAAGCGTAGGCTTCTTGATAGGCAGCGAACAGTTTGACGGTGACGGTGATGGCAGACTCGGACATAAAAACTGATTGAGATGCATCGCCTTTAGATTAGCGCGTAGGGGTAAATTGCTGCTCCACAGGTGATAGTGCAGCATGGCTTGCCCCTCCGCTTCGATTATCAGGTGCGCCTCGGTTCGGCGGTGGCGCTACCAAGTCTACTTTTAGGCTTGGGCTTTTTGAGGAGCGTTGTACAAGAACATTGTTGAGCATTGAGTTCGGCACCAACTGGGGGACTTGAGCGTGTGCTACAGGCTGGCTCAACTGCGTGGCTAAAATGATTGTGGTCAATGTGGTAAAATCCCTGGCATTCATGGGTGGCTCCTTTCGGATATAGCCAACAAGCTTCAGTGGCAAAGTTTGATATCGGCGCTTGGCATTAGTTCAGTTACACTATGGGCGCAAGGGTGCAAAGTCATAGCCCGTACCGGATTGACTACTCGGTTGAACCTTGACTAATATCGCTGCCCCATTGCGTGAAGCGAAGCTATCCCGAAGGGAATCGCCTGAAGGCAGAAACTTGATCGTTCCCGTCGCGCCATTCGCTGAGAATCCTGGACTAGATAACGCTTTTTGCAGCCCATCACGACTAGTATTTCCCGACTTCAAGCCAGTAATAATCGCCTGGGTAGCATCATAGGCTGTGGCACTGCGCCAATTAACCGCCCCACCCCAAAGTTTGGCAGCATTACTCGGAAAAGGATTCCCTGGAATCGCTGCGGGATGCCAAGGAACAACTAGCACCATGCCGTTGATATCCGCTTGCCCCGACTGTAAGGTTTTGAATGTGTAGAGCGTGAGACTGCCAAACAGTGCCAACCGTCCTTGATTGGCTCGTGCCATCTGTAGCGCTCGGTCAATTCTCCCCACATAGGGAGCTAATAGCAAGCCATCTGCCCCACTGCTGATAGCTTGAGAAATCACGACACTGGGGTTAAAATCGGCGGCGGAAAGATCGCAAACTGTGGGATTAATCTTGCCACCAGCAGCTTTGAAGGCTTTGGCGAACTCATCCTTAAACGACTGATTATCTATGGATTTTGAATCGGCACAAATAGCAACATTGGTTTTGTAAGCCGTCTTGAGCGTGTAACCAGAGAGGCTATCTGCCACAGAGCTAATGCTGGGAACCGTGCGGAATACATAACTGCCAATGCCAGAGAGGTTCTGGGAAAAACTCGTGGGAGAAATCATCACCAACCCTCCCTGTTGATACACTGGCGCGGCAGCAATAGAAGCATTACTAGCGTTGTGTCCTACTACAGCCCGAATGTTAGTATCTTTGACAAATTCTGTGGCAATTTGTTGGGCGATCGCAGGCTCATTATCATCATTAGCAATCTCCACCTGCAACTTAAAGTCGCCGTTTTTATTCACCTCATCTTGAGCCTGAGCCACACCGCGTAGTATCTCTTTGGCGACATCCAGATTGTCACCAATCGGTACGCTCACGGCAATTTTCAAGGGATTGCTATTAGTTACCTGAGCATTGTTATAGTAAATCAATGCTTCTGGATCGTTGCGATTAGCTTGTAGCGATGCTAGAAGCTTGGTGCTAGCGGTGGCAAAATCGCCCTTAGCAAACGCTTGCACCCCTGCCTGTTTATCGGGGTTCGTGTCAGCCGTAACTAAAATTTTGTCCCCTGAACTCATCTGAGCTTGTCTAGAAACTGAAGCTGGTTGATCCTTATTGGGATTGGGGGCAAGTAAGCTATTTAAAGTCTGTCCAGAGTGGTTATTAACCCACTCAAAACCAGAACCTACCAGACCAGCAGTAAT
>CBDTXL010001044.1:0-2295 GCA_965364435.1 uncultured bacterium | reverse complement strand
ATTTGGCTATCGATCGCAGTAGACAAAATTCATTTATTTGACCCCCAAACCGGCAGGGCAATCCGCTTTGATAGCAATACCTAGTCTCGCGTTTTGGGAAATTGGGAATGCGGGGCTGGGAGTGTTATGTCGTTTAGCAGGGAATTGCTTCTTGCTTGTGAGTCTAACCCCTAGTCATAAGATTTTAGGCTACCAACTTAAGGCGGGACAGTATGTTCATAAGACCTCTTGCACGCAGTCTATGAAATTAACAGACCAATCCGATTTTATCTGTATTTATCTGTGTTCATCTGTGTTCATCTGTGGTTCCAAATCCTAAAGAAAGGATTGCGAGCAAGAGGTCTATAGTTCATAGTTCATTGCTCATGGCTTGACGTCTATGAACCATGAACCATGAACCATGAACTCAAAAGTCATATGTCCCGCTTTAAACTAGTAGCCGATTTTATGACTTCCCAGGATCGCCTTTTCCGGTAGATACGTTACATTTTTTTTACATCAAACAGCTGTAAATTGACAAGTGAGTGCCGTCAGTCACTCAACTTTTAACGCAGCGTGACAGTCTTAACAACGTAATCAAAAGCTTATAAGCACCTCCTTCTAGAGGGTTAACCCAAAATTATATTAGTTTATACCCTCCGATGGATAGAGTAAGTTCCAAAGTGCGTTACATTATTTAATATAAGAATTGATGAACTGACAAACGAGTTACGAAACGGATTAGCAACTATGAAAGACGCACCCACTCCTCCGATCACTGAACCCGCAGAGCGCAATGTTTGGAAGTCTGGTTTCACCCCCCAAGCGGAAATCTGGAACGGTCGCCTCGCGATGATTGGCTTTATCGCAGCCTTACTGACTGAGCTATTTGCAAACCAAGGTGTACTGCACTTCTGGGGTCTGATGTAAGTCATCAGAAACTGACTCAAAATCAACACATTCGCAAAAAGAAGGCAACAAATGACGACTAACACAACCCCACCCATCACTAATCCTGAAGACCGCAACGCCGTTAAGTTCGGTTTCACACCTCAAGCCGAGATTTGGAACGGACGGCTGGCAATGCTGGGATTTGTGATTGCGATCGCTATTGAACTGTTTTCAAACCAAGGTATCCTACACTTCTGGGGCTTGATTTAAGCCAAGTAGAAGCAATTCTGAACAATTCAGTAATAGATTATTTGACAAGAGGCAGTTAGGAAATGACTAAGGCACCAACCCCACCGATCACTAATCCTGAAGACCGCAATGCTGTTAAGTTTGGCTTTACACCCCAAGCTGAGATTTGGAATGGACGGCTAGCAATGTTGGGATTTGTGATTGCGATCGCTATTGAACTGTTTTCAAACCAAGGTATCCTGCACTTCTGGGGACTACTGTAGGTTAAATGGATCTCACAATTAGCTTAATAGTAGGAGCCTAGGAGGTTTACGTAAACCTCCTAGGTTTTTTTATTTAAAACGGTAGGTAAGCATGAGTTTTCTAAGGCAGGTATTTGGACCGAGCAAAGAGGAAATCTGGCAACAGCTGTGTAACGAAATTGGTGCCGAGTTTGTTCAAGGGGGCTTCTGGAATGGCAACAAAGTTGTAGCAAGGGTTAAGGAATGGACTATTACCTTGGATACCTATAGCAATACAACATCTACAGGTCAAAGTACAACCACACGCACCTACACTCGTCTTAGGGCACCCTATGCCAACAAAGATGGATTTCGCTTTAAAATCTATCGCCAAGGATTATTTGATGGACTAGGGAAACTTTTCGGAGGACAGGATATTGAGGTTGGTTATCCTGATTTTGACGACGATTTCATCATTCAGGGTAACGATTCAGAGAAAGTCAGGCAATTGTTTGCCAATCCGAAAATTCGTCAGCTAATTCAGGTTCAGCCACAGATTTTATTCGAGGTGAGAGACGATGAAGGCTGGTTCGGCGCTAGTTTCCCAGAGGGAGTTGACGAACTCTACTTTCAGGCATACGGCGTTATTAAAGATGTCGAACAACTCAAATCCCTGTATGAACTATTTGCCGAAACCCTAAATTATCTGTGTTACATTGGCTCAGCCTATGAAGATGACCCAAATCTTTATTTGTGATTCGGGGTGGCTCACTCTAGTAATAGAGCGATCGCTGTGACTCCACCGACTGAGAAGGGAATAGCGAGTTCAAAGCTAGAATAGAGATAGAACTGTTGCAACAAATACATTAAAAAAGACGCTCATGACCACTGCTGCACCGATTAAAACTCAGTACGAAGCAATTATTGGTCTAGAAACCCATTGTCAGCTGAGTAC
>CBDTXL010001043.1:0-2296 GCA_965364435.1 uncultured bacterium | reverse complement strand
TACTCTTGCCCTCAAAACTAAAGTTGGGAATGTTTACCCCTAGGGAAGTTATCTAACCAGTCATAGTTATCTTCCTTGAGAGATTCCAGATACGCTGTCTTCAACCTAGTTATTTTGAGAGCGATCGCCCAACAAAATCTTTCAGTAATACCTGTCTTGAAGTCAAGGTGGCTTATCGGTCTGATATCTTCAGCTGGTTGATTCTTGTCAACTTTTTGATTCTCGTCAACTTGAGTCAAGCGCATGTCTGTTTTACCTACTCCGAAAGAATTAGTTTTCCCGAAAAGCCAGATCGTGTTGGCTGATTTGTCAAAGTAGTCCAACTGCGGGATTTATAAGAAAGGGTTGATTCAGATAAATACCCATCAGGCAGTCGGCTAGAGGCAGCGACAAGTTTCAATCAACCTTTACTCTTGCTGCCATCAAGTTCATATGGCTGAGTGAAAGTCCAATCAGGGTCATCATTATCAGGGCGACTATTTGTTTTAAATTCCGGCTGGCGTTCGCTGGTAGAGAAACTAAAGAAAAGGGAAGCACCAAGAACGACTATGGCTAAAATTTCCATTTTTCTAAGCCTCAAGTGTTGATACTTCAACAATGAGAATCTCTCATTAGCTAAAAATAGGGTACTAGGACACTTCTTAAACTGGATGCCTAATCCAAAAACCAAAATCGAACCTTTCCGTATCTGGCATATTGAGGCTTACGACCACCTACGGGGCTAGTTTTGTCCTCTTCCCCAGTCCCGACGCCCTTTTCGGTCAAACCTGAAAACCCATCTCTTGCAGTCCGTGACGGAGACGCTGGGCTTCAGCAGAGTTTTGCGTCTCGTGGAGGGCGATCGCTTTCCCAAAGGCTGATAGACTCTCTGGTACTTTGCCAATTTTCAGCAAAACAACTCCCAAGTTTTGGTAGGCATCTGCATAGTTCGGGTTAAGCTGAATGGCTTGCTTGTAGGATGCGATCGCTTCTTCCATCCGCCCTAGCGCTTTCAACGTCATCCCCAGGTTATTGTGTCCCGCTACAAAACTGGGGTCAATATTCACAGTCGTTTCATAAGCGGTTTTGGCAGTCGTTAAATCGCCAGCAGCCAACAGCAAGTTGCCCAAGTTGTTGTAAGCGGCGAGTTTCAGCTGGGGTAAAATCGGTTGGTCGATCGCCGCTTGATAATGCACCGCTGCTAACTGTGGATTTGATGAGCGGCTGTAAGCATTACCCAGATGATAGTGCAGTTCAAATAACACCGGCGCTTCTACAGCCGTTGCAGACAAACCGCGCTTTAGTAGTTCGATTCCTTCACGTACCTGACCAATTGAAAGATAAAGCGCTCCCAATTTGTTGCAGACATAAGGGTCATTGGGATGACTGGCGAGAAATCCTTCCATTATTGTCCGCGCTTTGGTGTATTTATCCTGCGCGGCGATCGCTTCGGGTTGGTAGCCGTAGTGAACAATTGCTATGGGAGTCAGAGAAACAACCTGCCACTGGGGTTCTCGCTGCAACAACTGGGCAACGCTGTCATCTACAATTGCATGATAGGGGCGAGAAAAGCGAATCTCTGGGTGATTGCGGAATAAACGGGAAACTTGGGAATAGGGAGATTGAGATGAACCTACTTCGTGGCGTATCAGGTTAATCACAAGGTAGCGATCGCGCTTGATCGCCTGCTTCATCTCAGCCACAATCGACCGCGTCAGCACCTCATCTGCATCCAGCACCAGAACCCACTTCCCCTGCACATATTTCAGCGCTTCGTTCCGGGCAGCAGAGAAATCATTGCACCACTCAAAATGATAAACCCTGGCACCAAACTCTCTGGCAATCTCAACTGTGCGATCGGTAGAACCCGTATCCAGCACGACCATTTCATCTACAACGCCCTTGACACTTTTTAGCGTTTGTGGTAAATGATATTCCTCATTTTTGACAATCATGCACAGGCTCAGATCCATCTACCTGCTTAACACCCTTTTCCAGCAGGACTAATTTGTGAGTGTATCGCGCGTCCAGAACGAGACATCAGTGTCCCAGTCATTTGACAAGACATAAGCGTCCAAATCACCTAAGGAGAAACCACTGTCCCAGTCATCTAAGGAGACACCACCGTCCCAGTCCTCTAAAGAGACACCACCGTCCCAGTCATCTAAGGAGATATCACTGTCCCAGTAATCTATAAATTGAATACTTGCTAATAAGTCAAGGGTTTTTAATACTGTCATGGTTAATCTCAGGATAATTCTTGGTTAACTACAGGTCGTCAGCAGAATTACCTTTTTTAAGAATCACGTATTTTCCT
>CBDTXL010001042.1:0-2297 GCA_965364435.1 uncultured bacterium | reverse complement strand
AAGGGGAGAAGAGCTAATTCATGGGACATCTGGCACTGCTGAGTGTGTCTGATAAAACAGGGCTAATCGACTTTGCCCGTCAGCTAGTTGAGGAATTTGAGTTTGATTTAATCAGCAGTGGTGGAACGGCTGCATCGCTGCAAGCGGCAGGGCTGCCAGTAACAAAGGTTTCTGATTACACTGGATTTCCTGAGATTCTAGGCGGAAGAGTTAAAACGCTGCATCCCCGGATTCATGGCGGTATCCTGGGACGTCGGAACTTAGCGCAGGATGTGGCAGATTTGGAAACTCACCAAATTCGCCCGATTGATTTAGTGGTGGTGAATCTCTATCCTTTTGAACAAACGATCGCCCGCCGGGATGTAACTGAGGAGGAAGCGATTGAGCAGATTGACATCGGTGGCCCTGCTATGCTAAGAGCCGCAGCGAAGAATTTCGCGAATCTGACAGTGCTGTGCAATCCAGGGAATTATAACGACTACTTGCGGGAGTTGCGGCAAAATGCGGGTGAAGCCCCCTTGAATTTCCGGAGAGTATGCGCCCAGAGGGCATTTGGGCATACTGCCGCTTACGATCGCGCGATCGCTACCTACCTCAGCGACGATTCCCTGCAAACAACGATTCCCGGACCACCTCTACCTCCCCCACAATTTGCCCTTTCAGGACAGCAATTGCAATCCCTGCGTTACGGGGAAAATCCCCATCAACCGGCAGCGTGGTATCAAGTCGGGGCTGTGCCAACTGGCTGGGCGGGTGCAGCAGTTCTCCAGGGGAAAGAACTAAGTTACAACAATTTGGTGGATTTAGAAGCAGCGCGGCGGATTATTGCTGAATTTACCGATATCCCAGCTGCTGCGATTCTAAAACATACCAATCCCTGTGGCGTCGCCGTAGGAACAACGCTGGTAGAGGCTTATAAAAAAGCGTTCCAAGCTGATTCGGTTTCCGCCTTTGGGGGAATTGTCGCGTTGAATCAGCCGATTGATGCGGCTACGGCAACGGAGTTAACAAAGACATTTTTAGAATGTGTCGTAGCACCGGCTTGTGATGCCGAGGCACAGGAAATCCTTGCGGCTAAATCGAAGGTGCGTGTTTTAATTTTGCCAGATTTAAGCAGTGGGTCGCAGCAAACGGTTAAAGCTCTAGCGGGTGGTTTCTTGGTTCAAGCTTCTGATGAGTTGGTGGAGGACGCCAGCCGTTGGCAGGTTGTTACCGAGAAGCAACCAACGCCAGATCAATTGGCAGAATTGCTGTTTGCTTGGAAAGTCTGCAAGCATGTTAAGTCTAATGCCATTGTTGTGACACGCGATCGCACCACGTTAGGCGTCGGTGCGGGTCAAATGAATCGGGTGGGTTCCGTTAAAATTGCTTTGGAACAAGCTGGAGAAAAAGCCCAAGGCGGGACTCTCGCCAGTGATGGTTTCTTCCCCTTCGATGACTCTGTGCGAACGGCAGCCGCAGCAGGAATTGCTACCATTGTCCAGCCAGGTGGTAGTCTGCGAGACAAAGATTCAATCCAAGCAGCGAATCAACTGGGTTTGGTGATGGTCTTCACCGGCGTCCGTCACTTTTTGCATTAAGAGAAAGCAAGTTATGGATTGGCCATTGCTCATCATTCCCATCGTGGTTGCGTTATTGTTGGGATACGTAATCAGTAGATCGATGCTCGGTCAGGAAGCGGCTAGGAGAAATCTGCTTACCGGCACTTTGCTCCTGTTAGTTCTATTTTCTCTCGTTTTTGGTTTAAATTTTCTCCCGCAACCCTGGCGAGATCACGCCTGGTTAGGTTTATCTATCGTTTTTTCAGCCATTGCCTGGGTCTACATCGTCAGTTGGCCTCGACGCAAGAGACAGGCAGGTTCTCTACTCTGGAATTTAGGGAGACCCTCAACATATAGGTCTATGTTGGTTGCAGGGGCATTATTTTTAATCAGCGCAATTCTGCAAACCAGTATGTTTATAGACTTAGCGAGAAAGGGATTTTCTGGCAGTTATGGTAGTCCAGAATATTACCTATCTCAGGCTTTCTTATACTGGACTGCGGCAATTTATTTTTTCTGGGCGGGGATGAGCAGGCTGCAACTCAGGGAAAATGGCATTTACTTCAAGTTTGGATTGATCAAGTGGGAGGAAATCGCTTCCTACAAATGGGAGGGAACGAAAGGTAACACGCTCACCGTTTGGCTCAAACAGCGCTTTCCTTTCTTGCCGACGAGGAGTTGGCAGATTCCTTTGGTTCACAAGGCAAATGTTGAGCGCATCATCGCTCAACACCTGTCAGGTGAGAAAGGAAAAGT
>CBDTXL010001041.1:0-2298 GCA_965364435.1 uncultured bacterium | reverse complement strand
TGATTGCATGGCTACGGGAGGAAGAGTGGGGCATTACCTCGTTTCTAGACTTGCTGCTGCGTATCTTCCGGGCGCTGCAAGAGGAATCTCACGGTAGGGGCGCACAGCTGTGCGCCCCTACAGAACGGATGGAAGCGCTTTATCAATTACCGCCAGATGCTGCTGAACGTGCGGCGGCAGAATTGCTTAAAGAGGTAATTGGGAATTGCACCTTACTCCTGCTGATGGAAAACCTGGATGATGTATTTGCAGGATTAGGTGACGAAGGGCAAAAGCGACTACGTGCTTTCCTGCAAGAGAATACCTGCTGCACGATTTTAGCAACATCGCAGAGTTTGTTTAACGGCGTCAAGCTTCAGACTTCCCCGTTCTATGGTTTCTTCCGCATCCACCACCTAGAAGATCTAACGTCTGAGGATGCCACGCAGCTATTAGCGAATATCGCCAGACTAGAGGGCGATCGCGAATTAGAATCATTCATTCAAATGCCAACGGGACGCGATCGCATAAACGCTGTTCATCACCTTGCTAATGGTAATCATCGTGTTTATGTCATTTTCTCTGAATTTCTCAGTCGCGACTCGCTTAATGAACTAGTGGAAGCCTTCATGCAGACGCTGGATGACCTAACGCCCTACTATCAAGCACGAATGGCGTATCTCTCGCCCCAGCAGCGGAAGATTATCGAATTTTTGTGCGATCGCCGCCAAGCTGTCCCCGTCAAAGAAATTGCCCAACGCTGTTTCATAACCCATCAAACAGCATCTGGTCAACTCAAGGAACTGCGGCAGAAAGGCTACGTTACTTACGAATCTATAGGGCGCGAGTCTTTTTACGAACTCCGGGAGCCGCTGATGCGCTTTTGCCTTGAGGTAAAGAAGCAGCGAGGTGAGCCGATTCGGTTATTTGTGGACTTTTTGCGGCTCTGGTATTCGCAGACGGAGTTGCAACGGCGATTGGAGGTGCTCCCACTGGATGCCACATTGGAGCGAGAGTATGTGGTTCATGCGCTACGGGAGATGGAAGAAAGTACTGAAAAACTGTGTGTGACAGCATATGTAGAGGACTATTTCACTTACGTTGAGCACAATGACTTTGTCCGTGCCCTGCAAGTTGCAGAAGAACTGGTGGCAATTCGTGGTCAGGCGCGGGACTGGTTAAAGAAGGTATACTGCCTAAGGTCCCTTGGACGCTTGGATGAAGCGTTAGCCTCCTTTCAGAAAATAGAACTTGACCCTAATAAGACATGGGCTTGGAGCTACCGAGGTGTAGCGCAGCGTCTACTTGGGAACTACGAAGAGGCGTTAGCGTTCTTCAACAAAGCGATTGAGTTGAATCCAAATAATGGGCTGGCTTGGTATAACAGAGGCGCAGTGCTAAGTCAGCTCGAACGCTATGAGGAAGCATTGACCTCCTTTGACAAAGTCATTGAGCTTGATCCGAAGAACGTAATAGGTTGGCATAACCGAGGCTCAGTGCTAAGTCAGCTCGAACGCTATGAGGAAGCATTGACTTCCTTTGACAAAGTCATTGAGCTTGAGCAACATGATGTTTCAGCTTGGTGCGATCGAGGTGCGATGCTCTTAATGCTTGGACACTTCAAAGATGCCTTGGCATCCTGGGACAAAGCAATTGAGTTGAACCCCAATAAAACAATATTTTGGCGCAATCGTGGTGGGATGCTCTTGATGTTTGGACACTTCACAGATGCCTTGGCATCCTGGGACAAAGTAATAGAACTTGACCCAAATGATGGCTGGGCTTGGATCAGTCGAGGGGTGGCGCTGAAAAAACTTGGACGCTGCGACGAAGCATTAGCCTCCTGCGACAAAGCGATCGCACTCGGCGCTCAATCTTCAGATCTTTTCTTCAACCGTGCTGAGTTTTTACTGGCACTGAATCGATGGGATGAAGGCAGTGCAGCGTTAGATGATGCACTCAGCCGCTTTTCTCATGCAGATGAGCCAGACAAAGGCGATACTGCGGCAATTATCCGCAACCTGTTTAACAACACCCATGATGCCGCTATTTGGAAGACGCGCATCACAACCCTGATAACCCTTTACAACAAACACCAAGTTATCTCTGCATTAGGACAAGGACTCGTGCGAAGCATCCCAGCGTTAATGTCAGAAATGCTTAGCGACAAGGCAGCGCAGACATGGGTGGAGGTGTGGTGGGAACTGACGAGCGATTATACTGAATTCCAAATCCCCCTGCGTCTTCTCAATACTGCCGTGCGCTATCGCCAGACAAAAGGTGATAAGCGTGTCTTGCTAGAACTTCCCATTGAAGAAC
>CBDTXL010001040.1:0-2300 GCA_965364435.1 uncultured bacterium | reverse complement strand
CCAGGAATTGTCCTTCGGGATTTCTCGCCGCACCAGGAACAGCAGTATTGGCGCTGTTCTTCACCCAGCCGCAGGACACCAGTGAAGTCGGCGTTTTCGACCACAGCGCCCGCGTATTCGCCCGTGCGGTAGTTGGGGCGTTTGGTGCGGCTGCGGGGGCTAGCAGTTTCCAGCGAGCCATAGAACAGGCGGACTCCAAACAGGTCGGCACCGGCAAGGTTAGCTTCGTACAAGATAGTTCGAGCCAGGTTTGCTTTGACCAGGTCACAGCGGCTGAGATTAGCTCTGACCATATTGGCATCACTCAGTTCTGTCCAGCGTAAATCAGTACCGGAAAGGTCTGCTCCAGCCAACATGACGTTTAGCTCAATTACCCGCACGCCATAGTCGCGGTCTTCTAGATAACCCCCGTTACCATCGAGCATGGGACGACCTAAGTGGCGATCGCGTTTCAGTGGTGTCAGCAACCTGGACTGGGACAAAAACCGCAGGACTTTCGCTTTACCCTGGGCGTCTACACTACCGAGAATGGCGGCAGTACGTCCTTCTGAAAATGCTCGCTCCTGAGGCCAGTCTTCTAGCAAACCTTCGTTATCCAATGCCAGATCAGAGACGCCCTGAAAGTAAGCATCAATCGTTTGCTGCTGGGTAATCGTATTTTGCTGTATTGTCAGGTCTTTAGAAATTACATACTGTCGCCAAGCAATGTAAACAGCAAGGATGGCGATCAGAATTTGCCCCAACGCCCCAGTCCATTCAGCCAACGATCCAATCGCCTCGGAGTTGATGCGGTTAAGGAATTGATCTAAACGCCGATTGACACCCGTTAGCGAAGCCAGACCCGTGAGTGCTGCTACCACGCCGAAGGCAGCGATGAATTGCGATCGCTCCTCTGGGGATATCGCGTTATTCACGGCCTTCTGCAAAGGGGGCAAAATCACTGGCACCGACACCAGCAAGGTAACAATTGCTCCCGACATCCCAATCCAGAAGTTATCAATCGTTAATCCTACAATCAGGATCGCGATCGCCGTGACGGTAATCAGGGGAACCGGCGGGTTAGCAACCTTCTGTTGGGGCGTGCGCTGGGATAGCGGCAGGACAGAAAGGTGAGTATGCGGTTGCTTCTGCGTTGCTTCTGCCGGGTATTTTCCCTTGGCAGAGTTGTCAGAGGCGGTACCGTTGTCACTAGCACCGTTCGGACTATCTACAGGTGGACTGGACTGGGGAGGATCAGGCTGGGTTGTCATCGTGTTGAAGTCAAGCAGGCGGGGCGGAAGCCATAGCCTTATTTATACCTAGATGATTCTAACCAAGCAACGATTTGGATGTTTAATCTGTAGAGACAGCCAATCAGCACGGAATTTTGGAAATTGCGATCTGAGATCTATATTATTTCCAACTCATTTCGCAAAAGGGTAGCGATCGCAAATGAAAAAACTCTTAGTGACAGGTGCCAGTGGTTTTTTAGGATGGAACCTTTGTCAGCTAGCCAAACCAGAATGGGACGTTTATGGAACCTACTTTTCACATCCTGGGGAGAATCCCGGCGTAAACCTGATAAAGGTTGACTTAAGGGATTTTGAGGAAATCAGGCGCATCTTTCATGAGATACAGCCAGCAGCGGTTATCCATATGGCGGCTCAATCAAGTCCCAATTTTTGTCAAAGCCATCCGATTGAATCACACTCCATCAATGTGACAACAGCCTGCAATATCGCAGGGCTTTGCGCCGATTCTTCGATTCCTTGCGTTTTTACTTCAACTGACCTGGTTTTTAATGGTTTAAACCCTCCCTATCGGGAAACAGATCCGGTGTGTCCTGTAAGCCTTTATGGTGAGCAAAAAGTCATGGCTGAGGAAGGTATGCTAGAGCGTTATCCCCTGAGTGCAATTTGCCGTATGCCCTTAATGTTTGGTATGGCCATACCCCCAGCCACAAGTTTCATGCAGCCATTCATCAAAACCCTGAGAGAGGGGCAAGAGCTAAGTTTATTTACAGATGAATTCCGAACACCTGTAAGCGGAAAAACTGCGGCTCAGGGGCTTTTATTAGCATTAGAAAACGTTAAAGGGCGCATTCACCTAGGCGGGAAAGAACGGATATCGCGCTATGATTTTGGTCGCTTATTAGTAGAGGTGCTTCAACTCCCTGAAACAGGGCTGAAAAAATGCCGACAAAAAGATGTGAAAATGGCGGCACCAAGACCACCCGATGTTTCTTTGGATAGTTCAATCGCTTTTGCACTGGGATATGCGCCTTTATCTTTACGAGAAGAATTAGAGGAATTGCGGGGTAA
>CBDTXL010001039.1:0-2304 GCA_965364435.1 uncultured bacterium | reverse complement strand
GCTTCATAAATCTCCAAGCGAGGGGAGATTAACAGGTGCCACACTAGCCAGTTAGGGAAGCGGGCAATCTCCTTCTCCAAAAACTCTGGGGGTGGATTTGACCAGGCATACATGGCATCCCAACCGCCTAGTTCTACCTGACCCAGTTGGGGATGGTCGAACGAATACCAGTCAATATAGCCCTTCCCTCTGAGTTTTTCGTCGCTCCAGCGCAGTAGCTTGAGGTCATCTTCCACGGGGTGTTCCCGGTACCAGTCGATGTATTTGTACTCAGTAATTCCGGCTTGGCGTTGAGGACTCCAGACTTCTACCGTCCAGCCAAATATACCCTGGTGTTCATAAGCCCAGTCGTCGAATGTGCCAGTGACGACTTCTTTGGGGTCATAGCGGAACTCATGAAAGACGGAAATCGCTGGGTACTCAGTGAGTTCGGTGCCCTTTTCGCCGATGCGCTTGTAGGTTCGCAGGTCATTGACGGGTAATTCGTCATCGCTGAGGTGGCTGTAGGGGCGCAACAGAACACCGCTGAAGGTGTGGAAAGCAACCGCTCCGGTGATGTTAGGATGACTGGTGATAAAGTGGACAAGCGATCGCACTTCTGTCTCGGATGTGGGATAAGGACCCGCCCCTTGCTGCTCAGATTCCTGTCGCCACAGGGCGGGAAAGTTGCGGTTCAAGTCCAGTCCTTCCTTGGGGCGCGGGATGTCGATGAGGACGCCATCGTAATCCTCAATTCGTCCTTCCGGCAGCAGGCGATAATACTCACCACCTGTTTCTGTTGGCTCACGCTGTATCAACAGGCGCGGTTCTTGAGGGCAGATTTTCCAGGCACCATTGGCATCTGGAATTCGCATCATCAAGATACGACTATCGCCATCTAGATCTTCCATCACTAACCCCTCGCTGCCTTCCTCATCGTAGGGATAGGGGCGGGTGCTGGAGCGAAGGAATTTAGGTGGGTCAGCTAACGCCAACTCTGCCCCATCAGGGTTGACACGGGGGCAGATGTAGAAGGCGCGGGTATCCAAACAACGGGTGATGTCGGGGTTAGTCCCGTAGCCTGTGACTAAGGTTTGCAAAAGGTACAGGCAGACACTTGATGGTGCTAGTTCCGTAGCGTGAATGTTGCCATCAACCCAAAGGGCAGGCTTTTCTTGAGCTGAACCCGTGGCGAAGCAGGTGAGTGTCATTAGCCAGATGTCACGACCTTCGTAGCTCTTACCGATACTTTCTATACCCACAAGCTGAGGAAACTCCTCAGCGTAAGCATGAAGGATTTGCGTCAAGTCTGGGTAACGGTAGAATTTATCGAAGCGAACCTCTGGCATAGTAACCCTCGTATACACCCTTTGATGATCATGTACCATAGCACTCACCGATTGCTTGCTATCAGCTGTTACCTTTAGAGTTGAGTTGTGGGAGTGTCAAAGCGGTGATTGAAGTTTCCTTACCAGTCTTGTTGAGACTGCTCCAGAGTATTGGAGGAGTATTAGCGATCGCCTATATCGCGGCTTGTCTCTTCCTCTTCCTCCGGCAAACCCGCTTCATTTTTAAGCCCCCAAAGGTGATCAAGGCAACACCGGCATCCTTTAATCTGGATTACCAGGAAGTCTGGCTGCCTGTATCGACGGCTTCAGGCAAGACAAGTCACATGCACTGCTGGTGGATTCCCGCCGCTGCACCAGAGTCGCCAGTTTGGCTGTACCTACATGGGAATGGCTCCAATATCGGAGATGTAGTGAAGCGAGCTTTTTGGTTTCACCAATTTGGATACTCTACCTTGCTGATCGACTATCGGGGGTACGGTCGCAGCAAAGGTAAATTTCCCACAGAGTCCAGTGTCTATGAGGATGTAGAAGCCGCCTGGAATTATTTGACTCAAGTTAGGCACATCCCACCCGAACGGATTTTTCTTTACGGTCATTCTTTGGGGGGAGCGATCGCTATTGAGTTGGCACTACGGCACCCGGCGATCGCCGGATTGGCGGTAGAAGGCACGTTCACCGCCATGCGCTCAATGGTGGATCATTTATATAGTCAGTTCTTGATATTTCCGGTGGACTTACTCTTGAACCAGCGATTTGACTCCCTGAGTAAGGTGCCATTGCTGCAAATGCCTGTCCTCTTCCTTCACGGTACCGCTGATCGAGTTGTTCCTGCTCACATGAGCCAAGCGCTATTTGCTGCCGCACCAGAACCCAAACAACTGCTTTTGGTGCCAGAGGCAGGACATCACACTGTTGGTGAAGTCGGTGGGGTTCAATATTTACAGGCTATTCAATGGTTGGTCGAACAAGCTAAAGT
>CBDTXL010001038.1:0-2305 GCA_965364435.1 uncultured bacterium | reverse complement strand
TAACTCGTTCAGGGCGGGTACATCCCACTGTTATTGACCGTGCGATCGATAATTGCTGCCAAAAGCGTTTTGTTAAAATTTCCTAAAAAAAACGAATCCGCCCGCATTATTTGACACTAATAGGTTTTTTGGGTACAGAATCGTACTGAATCTCGATGCGGGTGGAATTATAGTGACTGAAGGTTGGCAATTAGGCTCTCAAGTATTGCACGTTGCTGGTTGCTTTTCTTCAACTAAGGGCAGCTCCAGAACTTCCAGTCTCTCGTGTCAAGAGCCTAATTATGTGATGAAGAATTGCTTGCATTTGTCTGTGGACAGAACCCTAGGCGAGTGTTGTCTGCTTAATTTGGCAATGCTCTTTGTATATGGACAAAGTATCTCATAATGGTATGTTATCAATCTTTATCGCTCAAGGGTCTGCAAGTACTCGTTGTTGATAGTGACCCTGATTCGAGATATCTGCTGACCATCTTGTTTGAAGAGTATGGCGTCGAGACGATCGCAGCAACGTCGGCTATTGAGGCTCTAGAAATCCTAAAACAAATTAAACCAGACCTTTTAATCAGCGAAATTCGCTTGCCCAATGAAGATGGCTACTCGCTGATGGACAAGGTGAAAGCTTTTGAGATCCAAAGGCAAGTCCATATTCCAGCGCTCGCTCTGACGGTTTACGCCAGAGAAGATGATCGCGCCCACGCTCTATCAGTCGGCTTTGGCAAGCACTTATCCAAACCTTTCGACATCGACGAGTTAATAGAAACAGTAGCTTGCCTAACTCTAACTAAACAACTTCAAACGGTACCTGTATGAATGCGACGGGTTTTACTCAACAGGTAGAAGCGATGTCTAATCGCTTAGAGAACCTCTATCAAGGAATTAACACATCCTCTTCACTGCTGCCTACTCTACTGCCATCTGCTCTCAAAGAACTCGGCATTGCCTCTGAGCAACTTCAGACAGCTGCCCAGATGCTACACCAGCAGAATCGGAAGTTATTATTGGCTGACCAGACTGTGGAAGCCGAACGTCAGCGCTACCAAGGGTTGTTGGAGTTCATCCCCGATGCTTGCCTGCTGACAGATGCAGCAGGAATAATTCAGGAAGCGAATTCGGCGACTGCCAAGTTGCTTAAGCTCCCGCAATCCTTACTAATTGGTCGGTCGCTAACGGCTTTCGTAGCTCATGAAACTCGGCAATCGTTTGAGACTGACTTGCAGCAACTCCAGCAAAGACCTTGGAAACAGGAGTGGCAGATTCGCTTGCAGCCGCATCAAGGTGGGGCGTTTAATCTCAGTGTCCTCCTAGAGGTCAGCTGCCAGGAAGGAAACCAACCCTTTACCCTGCGCTGGCTGTTGCGTCACGCGATCAATTCCAACCCGCTCGAAGCACTCGAACAGCCTGAGAGCAATGCCGCTCTGGGCTACCCGTTGCAGGTCTATCACAAAGGAGAAGTTATTCCTTTAAACCCTCAAGTGATTTGGCAGGTTCGTTCAGGACTGGTGAAGCTAACAACATATTCTCATAGCGGTCAAGAGGTGTTGGTTGGGTTAGCAGGTGCCTCATCCGCCTTTGGTTCGACGTTGACTGCTCTGCCACTCTATGAGGCAACTGCCCTCGCCGATACTCAGCTATGGTGCATTCCACTCAGCGAGTTCGCCACCTCTGCTCAACTCAAGCAGCGCCTTTTACCGCAAATTAGCCAACGGCTAAAACAAACGGAATCGCTGCTAGCTGTTTACGGAGAAACACGAGTCGCAGACCGCTTTGAGAGTTTATTACAGTTGTTAAAACAGGAAATTGGGCAACCTGTAGCGGGTGGCACTCGACTGAGTGTTCGTCTCACACACGAAGACCTTGCTACTGCCTGCTGCACAACCAGAGTCACCATCACCCGCTTGCTGAGGCAACTCCAGCAGCAAAAGAAGTTGAGCGTAGACTCCCAACATCACCTGATTTTGAAGGGATGGGATAGCGAATGAGCTTCACCAAGCGGGACTATTGCCAATCCCTTCCTGATGTAGGAGGTTGTAACACGTTCTTTGAGCTAGACTGCAAGTACACCGGTTCACGGGTTCGTGACATTTTCGCTCCTCCCTCAATTCTCCCTATCAAAGGGGGATTGAGGCAGAAGCAAGACCAGGAATATCGCCATGAATTTATGCCGAGCTGTTCGAGGGAAGGCTATTCACGCGATATTTCTGAGAACCCTTACATGACTATTGAAAACCAACTGCTTGCTAGCCTCTCTCGTGAGACCTACGAGAAGCTCGCCCCCAACCTGAAGCGCGTCTGGCTGAAACAGGGC
>CBDTXL010001037.1:0-2306 GCA_965364435.1 uncultured bacterium | reverse complement strand
CAGATGAATACAGATACCTAATCATCTTGAACGGACTTTTCGGATAGGTTGTTAATACAGATTGCAAAGAGAGGGAGTAGGGAGAGTGACATGGGTGAAATGAACACAGCGGAACTGTTGGTGCGTTGCCTGGAAAACGAAGGAGTCGAGTACGTTTTTGGACTGCCAGGAGAAGAGAACCTGCACGTCCTAGAAGCCCTAAGACATTCTTCAATTCAGTTCATTACAACGCGCCACGAACAGGGTGCCGCCTTCATGGCAGACCTTTATGGACGCCTGACTGGTAAGGCTGGGGTCTGCCTTTCTACCCTAGGTCCAGGAGCAACTAACTTGATGACTGGCGTTGCCGATGCCAACCTGGATGGGGCACCACTGGTAGCAATCACAGGTCAGGTGGGAACCGACCGGATGCACATTGAATCCCACCAGTACTTAGATTTGGTGGCAATGTTTGCACCTGTAACCAAGTGGAATGCCCAAATTGTCCGCCCTAGTAATACAGCAGAAATTGTTCGTAAAGCCTTTAAAATCGCTCAGAGTGAAAAACCAGGGGCAGTTCACATTGATTTGCCAGAAAACATTGCGGCGATGCCGGTAAGCAGTGAACCTCTTGAAAAAGATAGCCGGGAAAAAACCTATGCTTCTTTCCGCAGTCTGGGCAAAGCCGCTGTTGCGATCTCTAAGGCGAAAAATCCCCTAATTCTGGCGGGGAATGGGACGATTCGGGCTAATGCTAGTGAGGCGCTGACGGAATTTGCCACTCGGCTGAATATTCCGGTAGTGAATAGCTTTATGGGTAAAGGTGTCATTCCTTATACTCATCCTCTGGCGCTGTGGACAGTAGGATTGCAACAGCGTGACCATATCAGCTGCGCGTTTGATCAAACCGATTTGATCATTGCGGTGGGTTATGACTTGATTGAATATTCTCCGAAGAAATGGAATCCAGAGGGTAAGATTCCGCTCATTCATATTGGAGCAACACCGGCAGAGATTGATAGCAGCTATATTCCCCTGGTGGAAGTGGTAGGAGATATTTCTGATTCACTTGCGGAAATTATGAAGCAGGCGGATCGGCAGGGCAAACCGATGCCACACGCCGTCGAATTACGAACGGACATCCGGGACGACTACGAACGCTATGCTAATGATGATGGCTATCCAATCAAGCCGCAAAAACTGATCTATGACCTGCGGCAGGTAATGGGACCAGAGGATATTGTGATCTCCGATGTCGGGGCTCACAAGATGTGGATGGCGCGTCACTATCACTGCGATCGCCCTAATACCTGTATCATCTCTAATGGCTTTGCAGCGATGGGCATTGCAATGCCTGGGGCACTGGCAGCAAAACTCGTTTATCCGGATCGGAAGGTCGTTGCTGTTACTGGTGATGGCGGATTTCTGATGAATTGCCAGGAACTAGAGACGGCGCTAAGGGTAGGCACCCCCTTTGTCACCTTAGTTTTTAATGACGGCGGTTATGGATTGATTGAGTGGAAGCAACAAAATCACTTTGGCGTAGGTCAATCAGCTTTTGTCCACTTTGGCAATCCCGATTTTGTCAAATTTGCGGAAAGTATGGGGTTAAAAGGCTACCGTGTGAGTTCAACGGATGATTTGATTCCTATCCTGAAAACGGCACTGGCTCAAGATGTCCCCACGGTAATTGATTGTCCGGTGGACTACGGCGAAAACCTCCGCTTCACCCAAAAGGCTGGAGATTTGAGTTGCAAGATGTAGGTTTTTGAGCCGCTGTAAAGCAGCCAGTAACAAAAATCCTGTAGAGACGTTGCATACAACGTCTCTACAGGATTTTTGTGCATTCAAACGGATGTGATATAATTACAAACCTGCCCTTGCTCTACTTTCCTAAGCGAGCGAGGATGACACCCAGCTGAACGCTAATAATTCCGAGTATTGCACTACCAGCCCAGTAAAGGCTGGCAGTTGTGTAACTGCGATCGCGCAGTAAGATAAATGTTTCTAACCCGTAAGTTGAGAATGTCGTGTAAGCTCCTAAGAAGCCGGTAGTCACCATCAACCGCACTTCTGGGGGAGTTGTTGTCACTCGTTCTAAGGCAAAAGTGACGAAGAATCCCATACCAAAGCAACCCGTGAGGTTAATGAAAAAGGTGCCGTAAGGAAAAGCTGTACCAAAGCGTTGAGCAAACCACAGGGTGAGATAGTAGCGACTCAAGGCACCAGCTATTGCTCCTAAACTGATGGCAATTGGAGTCCGAACTGTAGGCTGTTGAAGCATACCAGGCACAGAGTCCGATGCCACACTCATCAGCTGAATCAAA
>CBDTXL010001036.1:0-2308 GCA_965364435.1 uncultured bacterium | reverse complement strand
TTCTTCCGAGAAGGCTTGCACTACTTGAGGCTGAGCTGGCGTTATTTCTCCCGAAACTGGTTGAGCTGGAGCTTCTTCCGAGAAGGTTTGCACTCCTGGAAGTTGAGCTGGCGTAGTTTCTGCCGAAACGGGTTGAGCTGGAGCTTGTTCCGAGAAAGCTTGCACTACTTGAGGTTGAGCTGACGTTGTTTCTACCAAACTCGGTTGAGTTTGGGCGTCTTCCGAGAAGGTTTGCACTACTGGCTGTTGCGCTAGCGTTATTTCTGCTGAGCTTTGTTGAGTTGAGGTGTCTTCCGAAAAGGCTTGGACTGGCGGTGCCGATGCGAACCAATCGGGTGTCGAGCTTGACTCAGTAGTTATTGCTTCCGAAAAAGCTTGCAAGACTTGAGGTTGAGCTGGCGTTATTTGTGCCGAGTTAGATTGAGTTGATGCTAATTCTGAGAAGGGGGTGGTTTCTGGTGAGTTCGATTGAGTTGAGGTTAACGAGGTAGGTGTGGCGGGAGCTTCACTGATTGTCTTAGTTTGCACCGCTTGCTGCGTGAGTTCTGTGACTCCTGGCACGGCGGCTGGACTTAGAGTCGGCGACTCGGTTTCTGAGAAGGCTTGAACTACAGTTGGTATTTCTGGGGTGAGATTCTCTGCTACTGATTCGGGAGTCCCCGATGAGGCTTCTACAGCACTTGCTTCACTGATTGCCTTAGTTTGCACCGTGATTGGGGCGGCTTCCGTGAATTCTGAAACTGCGGCTGAACTGGGCTGAGGCGACTCGCTTTCCGAGAAGGCTTGGACAAGAGAAAACTCTGTTTCCGAGAAAGGTTGTACAACTGTTAGGTCTGAAGAGCTGGCTCTTGTAGCTACTGAGCCAGGAGTTGCCAACGAGGTTTGTACCGTAACAGGTTCACTCGCCAGTAATGAACGGGAGTCCCCCAAAAAAGGAGAACCCTCGAACGAATTGTCCAGTAGACTCGCATCTGACATTTCCTTGCGAGCTATGGGCAAAGAATTACCTGTTGTTAGGGGCTGCGCTCCCATAGGAGACAGAAATTTGGGTGACAGGAACTTTTGCCCCAAGGTACTTGCTGGAAGCAAAGGGTTTTTGAGACCAAGGGGCGGTTCCGAAGGGGTTGTTTCTCCCTCGGAAGGATTGGAACTATGTTGCCTGTCTTCGCGGGATTCCGGCATAGGTTAGTTACTTGGGTGGTATCCCGATGAATCGCGTTGAACATTTGGAGTGGCACCGCCACCGCCTTTGTTAGCAACAACCTTCAACCCCTCGTAGGCTAGGGTCAACTCCTCAATGGCAACTGTGGTGGCGCTTGCTTGTAACGACGGCGCTTTCCATCCAACAGGAACGGCACCGATTAGAGTCCAACATTGCATAGTTTCCCCTGCCTGGTTAAAAACCAGAATGTTGACATTGCGACGTTCTGTCTTGTCAGGGCTTAGTATCTTATTGACCCAATCCCAGAAGGCTAAATCATTGCTAATACCGCGCTTTAGCGTCACATCGTTAAATTTGGCTTGTTTGAGAATAATGCGCTGCTGATCGTTGACACCGCCTTCTAAGTAAGTCTCTTTGTCTATTTGGACACCCAAGCCCGAACACTCGCTGAAAGACGCACTGACAAGACTATCAACCTCCACATAGAAGCGATTGGCTGTCACGTAGTTCTCTACCTTGCCATTTGTGGGCATCAGAACGAACCCCCGTAGTTTCTACTGCGTTCTCGTTGGTTGCCTAGGTCTTCAAGCATCAGTTCATAAACCCGGTCACTCAGCTTTCGCATTAATAGAGGGTTCTGTAGAACCTGAGCGGCTGCCTTGGCAATCCTAGTTTGCTCTTCTTTTTTGCGATCGCTTTGAAGAACAGCACCATGAGCTGCATACCCAGCCGGAGCAGTGAACTCACTAATCGGGTTCAAGGAATGCAATAGGTCTGTACCAGAGGTCTTTATCTCTGACGACTGTAGGGAAGAAGACATCGCCCTAATAAAAATGTAAACCTTACAACTATTCTACGGAAGATATCTGTTTGCTAGACAGTAGCCGAAAGTCGAGCTTTGGACAACTAAAAATTAAAACATTTTAATTTTTAATTAGGTGGTAGGGGTTGCAACGGGATCAGCCCGGTTTTGCTAAGCATTTGCTGACCCTCTTGGGTTCGTAACATCTCAGCAAACTTTGCACCCACTGGGGGACGACTATTATCTCTGGGATAGACTACCGCAAGCGGATATGCCAAAGGATAGCGTTCTGTTTTGAAAACCTCAACGTTAGGACGGTAACTTCCTTTGTCATTGCACAGATC
>CBDTXL010001035.1:0-2310 GCA_965364435.1 uncultured bacterium | reverse complement strand
GGAACTGCCTAAGCACTTTCACAGGTGTGTACTTGTAAGAAACGAATGCCGATACCTGTGAGTTTGGACTACACAACCAACGAAGCTGCTTGAAAACCGTGGAATAGTGGAAAAACATAAAGCCCTATTTTCTAGGTCGTTGAAAATGAAGCTAAGTTTTTCCCGTAGAAATTACCTTTGTGACTTCCTCAGAGGCACCACAGTAGCGGCACTTTTACTAAGTCATTCTCTAAGTCATTCTGTAGGAGCGATCGCCAAAACCCCTCAACAGTTAGGTCAGATTCTTGTGCTGACTCCACCCCAACTGGATAGTCTATTTAGGTGGAGTTCAGGAATCAGTATCCAAGAGGAGCGAACTGGGATCTTGCAGCTTTCCAGAAAAGGAGATTTCATGGTAAGCAGTATCGACCCGCCATCTCCACCAATCCCCCCCAGGTCAGGAGGAAGTAGATAGGCGATCGCCTAAGGCAAAAATCGATCCAACGCAGCCTTTAACTCTTCAATCTCGACTTCGATATTGCCTTCTTCAGCCGCACGGGCAATGCACTGGGTTAAGTGTTCATCCAGAATAATCCGCGCTACTCGATCTAAGGCACCCCGAACAGCGGCAACTTGCACCAGAACATCAGGACAAGGGCGACTCTCCTGCACCATCGTCTTGATCCCTCGGATGTGCCCCTCAATTCGAGAAAGCCGATTGACGATTCGCCGCAGAGAGTCTTCGTCGTGAACATGGTGATGTGTAGCTAGTCTCTCGCCATGATGATGCTCAGTGTGGCGATGATTCACATCCTGATCAAGGGAATATTCGTCTTTCCCAGACACGGCAAGGGTTTCGTTAATCAAGGGGTCAGCTCCAATTATCGGTTGGGAACATTCTTCGGTTTCTTCTACTCCCCATCCTAGTCTAGAGCAGAGAATCTCGGATGCTGCTTTTTGGCACAAGAGCCACTATCGTGCCCTACTCTGAGTTTTCGGTTAACTACCGGAAATTACCAGGTTAAATGTATCTGTAACAATATCTATTAAGGTCTTTGTCGCAAAGATATAGACAATTACGAAGATTTTCCTAGAACCTTCGCCGAATTCAATATTGATGCTATGCGATTGACAAAGTTTTCTCTCTTCCTTCGCCAAACTACTACTTATCTACTCGCCATCGTTCTTGGAGCCGTTGTGACGGTTGGCGTTTATCGTGTGTTGCCGTCTCAGGCAAGTCCAGCACCTGTATCTGAGTCAGTAGCACCGACACTGCTAGCTCAACGGCAGCCAATAGCCGATACTGCTGGTCATAGCAGTTTTGTAACCGCAGCAGTAAATCGGGTGGGAGCGGCGGTGGTGCGGATTGATACCGAGCGCACCATCACGCGCCGCGTTGATCCATTTTTTGATGACCCCTCCTTCCGGCGCTTTTTTGGCGAAGAGGTCTTCCCCCAAATACCCCAAGAACGACGCCTCCGGGGTCAAGGATCAGGCTTCATCATTGACCGCAGTGGGATTATTCTCACCAACGCCCATGTCGTTGATCGGGCGGATAAAGTGACTGTACTTCTTAAGGATGGACGCACCTTTGAAGGAAAGGTACAGGGTGCGGATGAAGTCACAGACTTAGCGGTTGTTAAAATTAACGGCAAGGATTTGCCGGTTGCACCTCTGGGAGATTCCACTAAAGTTGAGGTGGGCGATTGGGCGATCGCTGTCGGCAACCCCTTAGGGCTGGATAATACCGTCACACTGGGAATTGTCAGCACCCTCCAACGTTCTAGCGCTCAAGTGGGCATTCCCGACAAGCGACTGGACTTTATTCAAACTGATGCAGCGATTAATCCAGGTAACTCCGGCGGTCCACTGTTGAATGAACAGGGGGAAGTAATTGGCATCAACACCGCCATTCGCCCCGATGCGATGGGAATTGGGTTTGCGATTCCCGTCAATCAAGCCAAAGCGATTTTCACTCAGCTGGCGCGGGGGGAAAAAGTACAACATCCCTATCTCGGCATTCGGATGGCAACGCTGACGCCTCAGCTAGCTGCTGAGAATAATAGCGACCCCAACTCGCCGTTCATGGTGCCAGAAGTCAATGGCGTTTTAGTGGTGCAAGTGTTACCCAACACACCGGCAGCTACCTCCGGAATTCGTCGTGGGGATGTAGTAATGGAAATAAATGGACAACCAGTTACCAGTGGGGACCAGTTGCAGCGTCTCGTTGAGAGTAGTAACGTCGGTCAGGTACTACAGATAAAGGTGCGGCGCGGTAACCAGACCAACACCCTCTCTGTCCGCACTGGCGAACTGCCAAATGCAACGTAA
>CBDTXL010001034.1:0-2311 GCA_965364435.1 uncultured bacterium | reverse complement strand
ACCAGTTTTTGATGAGACTGGAAACCCGCTTCATCAATTACACTCTGGTACAAAGTTCCATCCAGTAAACTCAGAATATGCTCAGTTTTGTTACTGTATTGAGCAACTGCACTAGCTCGGTTCTGCGCCAAATTATCTGCTTCATTGATGATGATACAAATCCGCTCCAAAAAACTCGGTGGAACAAAGTTTTCAACAGCATCATGGTCTAGGATAAAAATTACAAATCCTAGAGGCATCAAAATTTCTTTAGCCACGGCTTGTGTCCAGGCAGTTTTACCTGTACCTGGTTCTCCACTTACTAACACAGCTAGCTGGTTTTGGTCGAGAATTGCCTGTTGAACCGTGTCAGTAAAGCTTTGAACATCAGCAGGAAATGTCCGAATTGGAAACTGGCTGTGAACTTGTCCAACACGACTTTGATAACCACTGAGCATCACGGCTAAGTTGTAAGTGGCTTTGTTAACTAGGGGTGCTATGTCCTTGGCAATTAGAGTATACTGTCGTCGTCCTTTATCCCGATTCTCGATTTGTAGCCAGACTTGATGCTGTGACCAATAGGCAAAAGCAGTACCGATGACTTCGAGGCGCTCCCAGTTGACAAACCGATTTACAGGTAAATAAAAATGCCGATCCAGATAGTACTGAGTAATCAGTTCCGGGTTACCCAATAAATCCAGAACTTTGAAAAGAGTAATCTCCTGTAATCGGTTGAGAACATAATTAATGGGAATACTGTGCCGCGACACTAGTTGTGTAACAGGTGTCTCAACACTCAAGACTTCTCCATAGCGATGATCTGGGAGGAGAGGGTCAGGGGTAATGTAATCCCAAAATTCCTCAAGTTCATAGCGGGTGTTCTCCGAGAAAACATTCAAGATATTTGCCCACCAGGTATAATGGTTGCGACCGACAGCATCAGCAAGATCACTGGCAAAATTTAGCGTTTTCTGAGTGAGTTCCCACGGGTCATTAGACGCAAGATGCAAAAGAAAGTCCCAGTCAAATTGTCGGGATAATGGTCGCCAACCCGCTCCCAGTAAGCCTCGACCTTGTAGGTTGTTGCGTAGGGGAGCGTCATTGTTGCCAAAGTACTCTGAACTCATAATTTCAGTTTCTTAGTGTTGCCGTGGAATCCCAATAAATTCAAAATGCCAACAAGCAGAATCCTTCCCCTGATTAGACTCTAAATTCTGAACTTACTTTCCTGAAAATACTGCTCTAACTGTTCCAACAGAGGATCGATGGTTTGTTTCTGAATCGCGTGAGGTGGGTTCCATTCCACCCATGTATAACTGTCATGCTCAGTTAGTTTTATATTCACTTCCTGCTGAAGCCATCCCAGAAAAATGACCAGCGTCTTCTCAAAGGTTTCGCTGCCAAAACGCTTATAGTGGGTTGGGTAGATAGTGGTGAAGCGAAATGTTTCATCTAGATGTAAATTACTAGCTTCAATACCAGTCTCCTCATAGAGTTCCCGTAGAGCACAGCTCAACTCATCTTCGCCAACTTCAATATGACCTTTTGGTAAGTCATAGCGGGTGGGTTTCTGCATCAGCAGGAAACTCAACTGCGGCTTGGTACGCATTACAATGACTCCGCAGGACTTGATCTGTCGCATAATTAGCTTGATTTGTTTATTACAAACTGTAGATATTCGGGTGGTACACCAGCCACTAACCACACCCCATTTTCAGAACAGTAGAATGTATAACCGGCTTCGTGCATCGCTGCGGCATCTACTGTAAAGACCACTGGACGACCATGCCGTGCGCCTACAGCCTTTGCTGTTGCAAAATCTTTTGATAAATGAACGTGATGCCGCGACATTTTGCAAAGACCTTCGCGAAGAATTGCCTCAACAGCACCGTGACCTGTACCGTGGTAAAGCACGTCGGGAGGAATGACAGGCTCTAACTGTAAATCGACCTGCACACTATGACCTTGATTAGCACGAATTAAGGTGCCTGTAGCGTCGAAGGAGAAGCGTTTTTTATCATTGCTTGCGACTACTTCATCCAGCTCAATACGGTTGATCGGAAAGGAGTGCTTTTTACACGCAGCTATGAGTTCATCCACAGCAACCCAGCCACCGGGGGCAAGTTTGATGCCAATCCGCTCAGGTTGGTGCCGAAGATGCTTGCTGAGATATTTACTGATTTTAACCAGGCGAGAATTGTTCATAAATTTAGTGTTTTAGTTCAACTCACGCCCGATGCGATCGCGCAACGTACTTTTTCCTACCTACAAGCGTATGTAGCCTCTGGTAGTTGGGGCACTGCAACGACTGTAGTATATTATATTACAAATG
>CBDTXL010001033.1:0-2312 GCA_965364435.1 uncultured bacterium | reverse complement strand
TTTTCTTCGCGAACAAATCTCGCGAAGAGATTCTCTTTTGTCCAAAGTCCAATCAAATAAGTATGCCTTTGAGAAGAGAAAATTGCAAAAGGTAAAACCCCTTATATGCTTGAAACCGTTAACAGTCACTGGTTTTACCTCTTCCCCCACGGGTGTGGTCAGGCACCAGTTGGTGGGGATGGGGGAGATGAGGAGGATGGGGGAGATGCAGGAGATAGGGGAGAAATTACTTCCCTACCTTCTCCGTCTTCCTCACCTTCCCTACCTTCCCCATCTTCCAAGGGCTTCGCCACCTTCCTCACCTTCCCCACCTTCCCCATCTTCACTCTTCGCAAAAAGACCAACTACTTATGACCACACCCTTCCCCACTCCCCTACTTCAGTCAAATGTTGAGTATCGACAGTAAGGCTACAAAATCTGTTATGATGTCTAATCGTTACCCTGGAGAGGTGGCTGAGTGGTCGAAAGCGGCAGATTGCTAATCTGTTGTATGGCAGGTAACTCCATACCGAGGGTTCGAATCCCTCCCTCTCCGTTAGAAAATTAGTTAACTTTTACGGTCATTGCCCTGAGGTCGGGGCGTGAACTCACCTTAGACAGCAAGACCCATCTACCTGTCGAGTGGCAGAAGATCAGCTTAAAATCTGATTTATTCAATTTCTGATCTGCTTCGGACAGCAGAGGAGTGAAACATCCAGATGAGTAAACTCGCATCAGCTAATAGTCTCAAGCCTCGTTGTGCGACGTGCGCGATCGCGCCCCGCAACGCTCTCGCTTTAACCCTTACCACCCTGGCGACAGGCTTTCTCACCACGGCTTGTACCGGCGGCACGGGAGGAACCGCCGCCAATGGAAACACGGTTAAGATTGTTTCCAGTCTGCCTATGACAGGCAGTGCGGTAGGTCAGAGTCAAACGATTGTCAACGGCATCAAGCAAGTCATTGAGGAAGCAGACTCAACCGCTTGTGATGGCAAGATCAAAATTAACTTTGAGAGCTATGACGATGCCACCGCCGCCCAGGGTAAATGGGACCCAGCGCAGGTGACCTCGAACGCCAATAAAGCAGTTTCTGATAAATCGGTTGTTGCCGTTATTGGTCACTTCAACTCAGGTGCCGCCAAGCTATCCATTCCCATCCTCAACAAAGACAACTTAGTGATGGTTAGCCCTGCGAACACCTACCCTGGCTTAACTAAACCAGGGAAGGGCGAAGCGAATGAGCCTAACGTTTACTACCCCAATGGCAAACGTAACTATGCTCGTGTCGTTCCAGCGGACGACCTTCAGGGGGTGGCGGCGGCGAACTGGGCGAAATCACTAGGGGTCAAAAAAGTCTATATCCTGGATGATCAAGAGCTTTATGGCAAAGGGCTGGCAACCATCTTCAATGCCAGCGCCAAAAAGCAGGGAATACAAGTTTTGGGACAAGAAGGAATTGACGCCAAAGCCAGCGACTATAAAGCGTTGATGACTAAAATCAAAGCCCTCGGACCCGACCTAATCTACTTTGGTGGCACGACCCAGACCAACGCCGGACAATTAATTAAGGATATGCGTAACGTCGGGATGACAGCCGATAAGGTGAAATTTATGGGACCGGATGGCACCTTTGAGCAGGCTTTGATTGATGCTGCGGGTAAAGACGCAGAAGGCGTTTATGCCACATTTGGCGGCGTACCTGCCAAAGAGCTAAAAGGTACTGGTCAGAAGTGGTATGAAAGCTACAAGAAAAAATACAACTCAGAACCCGAAGCATACGCCGCGTATGGTTACGAATCCGCCAAGGTAGTTGTTGATGCGATTAATCAAGTCTGCAAAAATGACCGCGCAGCCATCCGGGATGCCGTCATGAACACCAAAAATTTTAACGGGGTACTTGGCAGTTGGAGTTTTGACCAGAATGGCGACACGACACTTACGACATTGTCAGGAAATGTTGTTAAAAATGGCAAGTGGACGTTTGTAACGGTGCTTAAGGGGCAGTAAGTTGTAAAGTTAGCTTGTCATTACCAAGATTTTTCGTCTACCCACTTACGCGCCGAGGGTTAAACCTCCGTCTCATACCTCAAGTCCGCTGATATCTTGCACCAAACTCATTGAAAAGTTTGTAGGGGCGGGTTTTCCGATTAATGTTGCATCCATCAGACAATTTTGGTAAACCCGCCCCAAGCCAGGTATTAGACAGGAAGCGGGAAATTAAGATTCAGTCTATTAAACCTCTTGCACGCATTGCTGATGCAAGGATTTTTAACCGCAGATGGACACAGATAAACACAGATGGATTTGATATGATTGATCGACTTTTGCAA
>CBDTXL010001032.1:0-2316 GCA_965364435.1 uncultured bacterium | reverse complement strand
TACATTAAACGCGGCTTTAAAGTTTACAGAGTTGAGAGAAAGCCAATGCCAGAATCTTATTTATAGTAGCAGTAAGTAGGTAGATGAAATTAAACATTGGTGTGTTTTGAACTCAGCAAGCTGGCGATTCAGGAGTTCAGCTGCGTAATTAAAATAAGCATCAAACCCTTTTATTCTTCTTCGCCTTCTCGATCACCATCCGCACCATCTCCTTGACACCCTCGTTGCGTTCATCAAAGATGTGAGCAACTAAGGCAGAGTCGCGGTCAAGCCCCAAAGTCAACTGAGTCAGGTCATTGGAACCAATCGAGAAGCCATCAAACACCTCACTGAACTGGTCAGCCAAGATGACGTTGCTGGGAATTTCGCACATCACATAGACTTGCAGGCCATTTTCCCCGCGCTTGAGTCCATGCTTCTCCATCTCTGCCAGCACCTTACGACCCTCATCAGGGGTGCGGCAGAAGGGAATCATTGGGATTTTGATTTCTTTGCTGCCCAAGCGCTTCTCCAGAATCGGGCGGTACCCTTGTTTGAGAGTTGGCTTGAACACAAAGTATTCATCGGGGTTGACGGCACCTTGAACGACGTTTTCCCCCAAACCATAGGCTGCGGTAACTAATGCCGCATTCTTGAAGCCAGTTTCGGTGTCGATGGAGAACATCACACCAGAGGATGCCAAGTCGGAGCGCACCATTTTTTGCACACCGACAGAAAGGGCAACATTAAAGTGGTCGAAGCCCTTAATCGTGCGATAGGAAATCGCCCGGTCTGTAAAGATCGAGGCAAAGCAGCGATGGCAGGAATCTATAACATCTTGGACACCGAAGACGTTGAGGTAAGTTTCCTGCTGACCGGCAAAACTGGCATCTGGCAGGTCTTCAGCCGTAGCACTAGAGCGAACGGCGACATCGACGGCTTGAGTTTCCTGTTTGCACTGCTCTTGGTATTCAGCGTCAAAGCGATCGCACAACTGAGCCTCGTACCCATATCGTTGGCATAGTTTTAGGTATGCACTCGCGATAGCGAAGCGCTGCTGCAAAGCAGATCGCATCTTGCAGATCCTGAGGGAAAGGTGTGTTGAGAATCAAAGACCGAGCTTGCTTACCCCGTATCCGCAGGTTGTTAACATCCTCAACATCAAGGTCAGAAAACAGCTCACGCAGCTTTTCTTCCAAACCAGCGCCCTGGATGAAGTAACGGTAAGCATGGGCGGTGGTCGCAAATCCTGTGGGAACCCTTACCCCCTTGCGTGTCAGTTGTTGGATCATTTCACCGAGGGAGGCATTCTTTCCGCCTACCAAGGGAATATCGGCAATTCCTACTTCCTCAAACCAGAGGACTAGAGCTTGCTCTTTGGAGGTTTGAGAAGACTTAGCTTGAGTCGCTGTAACCATAAGTATTTCCTCCTACTCCTGGCTTTAGTTTAGCTCTGGTAATCCTTGAGGATTAACTCAATGATCATTTCTTTACGATCCACTACTAGAATCCACATCCCTCTAAAGAGCGGGTTTCGTCAGATTCTTCTTCCCTTTTTTCTATGTAAAAGTTTACATATCCTGATGTAATTACGCTATTTTTCTTGAAGATTTATTATTAGCTCACTTAAAAATATGTTGAAATTCAACAAGTTTTTGTAACAATTATTTTAATTAGTCCTCTTTCAATTATCATATTGCGGAGAGACAGGCTAAGCTCAGACAAATAACTGAGGGAAAAAACCGATTAAATCTCCAAGTAATTTAGTTAATAAAGGAAACTACCGATGGCACAGGAAAGATTTCCCAACAACGATACGAAACCGGATGAATCCCTGTGCGACCTACACTTGTCAAGCTTGTGGTCGGTAAGTGGAAGTGATTGGAGTGCCAATATTAGAGATGGATGCCTAGGAGCGACCAATCAGCCTGTTGAAAAAGAGCCATCTAAATTAAGAGGTAATTTCCTACCATTGGGTGCTTTGCGGCTTTGGCATTAGTGGGCGCTGCTAGGACAGACTCCAGGGTCAAAAACTTTACGGGTACTACATAACTATGTAGCTATACGCTCAGCTAAATAACTTATATCGAAAAGAGCTAATGGAACTCCAAAGAATAAATCGTCCCCATCAGAGGTGTAGGGCGTCGGTATTCGTGCCCCTACGGTAGCTTTACGAAGGAATCAACTCTTTCCAAAGCGTTGCTAGCCGACAAAACTTCTTGTCTTGCCCATTTATCTGCGGCAATGATCTCATCTAAGGAAGGATTGGGGCAGTTGTCAGGGGTGTGGCGATCGCCAAACCTATACTACTTTAGCCAGTTTTGCAGTTGAAGGTTG
>CBDTXL010001031.1:0-2317 GCA_965364435.1 uncultured bacterium | reverse complement strand
GTCCCCATCGGGCGTTGAGGTATCAGAGTTAGGAGTGACATAGTAACTGGCAATAATTGCTACCATCAACCACCAAAGGGTATTGACTTCGGGGCGGTACCACACGGTATCAACAATCCCGTGGCCAAGCATCCCCGCCATAGAAGCGATCGCTCCCACTAGCCAAAATCCCTCAGGCTTGGATGACGCCCGGAGACGACGTAATTGCTGTATTCCCTGGTTAAATGTGACAATGAGCAGCCAGAGAAAACAAGAAAGTCCGATGAAACCCGTTTCTATCAGAACTTCCAGAAAAATGGAATAGGCACTCAAGGCACTGAAGCGTGCGCGCATGTACTGGGGATAGATTTTGTTGAAGGCGTTGTTACCCGGACCAATACCCAGGATAGGGCGATCGCGAATCATCTCCACAACGGATGACCAAACATTCATCCGGAAGTTGTTACTACTATCTTTGCGACCGACAAAGATACTAGCAACGCGATCGCGCACTGGTTCCACAAACAGCATTGCTAGAACCATCACCCCGACCGAACCCCCTAGCACCACTGGCATTGCCCAAGGACGCCACGCAGGAGGTAACTGGACACTGTACCAATACACCAACAGGACTAAGAAGACGAAAATAAGTACCACAAAACCAATCCAGCCGCCACGACTAAATGTCAGAATCAGACAGGCTGAATTCACGACAAACATTGTCAGTGCCAGGGCTTTGGGAAGCCACCGTTGCCAAACGAAGACCGCTGCCAGACTCAACGCAACCGCTGGGAGCAGATACCCTGCCAGTAAGTTGGGGTTACCCAGATAGCTATAGACCCGCGTCAGCTTGGCACTAGGCGACTCTGGGTCAACCCAGGTCGCCAAAGCCGCCGCCCTAAAAAACCACTGCCGTAGCCCGTAAATACTAACAATCAGTGAGACATGGAGGAAGAGGCTAATCATCCAGGAACGGATGCGAGGCGATCGCAATACCCGTGCCATCAGAGCAAACAGCAGCAAATAAAGCGTTAGCTTCATCAAGCCCTTAGCTGCTGCCTCCTTCACCGGAGATAGGGCTGTTGCCACCGTGGCAATGCTCCAGTACAGCAACACCAACAGATGAATGGGCGTCACCTTTAAGGGCAATCTTTGTGGGTACACTGTCTCATCCGATAGGGTGAGCAAGACCCAAAAAGCCCCACCAGCAAATAACAAGACGCCTACCAGTGCATTCGATACAAAGGGAGCTAGTGCAAACACTAAAGCCACCAACACGGCCCCCATCGGCTCAGCCCACTGCATGAGCCAACTACCTCGACGCCAAGATTGCAGCAATCCTACCAGCCGATACAAATAGCTAGCGCCGCGCCACTGATAGAGGTGTAAAGTCGAGAGAGTAAACTGTTGCCAAACTGAATTCATAGATTAGGGATTAAGGGCTAGGAACTAGAAAAATCAGAATAAAAAAAAGATTCTTCCCTTTGTAATTCTTAATTCTTCAGGTGGATTCCGGACTCTAGACTACAACCTTTGAGCCGCTTTTAACCTTGCAACTTTCAACCCTTCAAAATCTTCAACTTTCAACTCTTCACTGACCAGGCTGGGTGAGAGAGTAAAGAGGCAATCACCCGAACACCTCGCAGTTGATTAGAAAGGGGTAGATGACCTCTAGGGGCACTGAGATCCCAGGTAAACTCATGGGGATATCGAGTCCAATTGTTTCCAGTCTTCCAGCCGATTTTAGGCCAAAGCTTTTCCCAGTTTTTGCTCAAAGAGAGCCAAAGCTCCCGCTGCACAGAAAATCCAAATTTGCCTTGAGAGTGAATAAACCACAGGGTATTGATGGTTTGTAAATCAGCGATCGGGAAGTTCTCTACTTCAGAAAAGTAGAGCCATTTTCTCTGTACTGCCGCTGCTCCTGCTAACTCACAGAGTTTTTCCAGGGTAAGACGGTCAGCTGAGAGAAAGTCTTGCTTTACGAGCAGCTGTTGAAGGGTTGTGTAGTCAATACCGCTCTGGGAGCGCAGGGGCACTATGCCTGTGGGGAAATGAGTTTGAAGAAATTCGTTTGTCTTGGCTGTATCGGCGTCATACAGGGCTTGGTAGGCAAGACCGGCAACGAGGTCAGCAGGGGTTGACTGTTTTTTCTTTAAAAATTCCATCAAAACTTCTAAACCAGCAGCGCCTGTGCTAACAAGTTCTGGAATCAGTTGGAATTGTTTTTTTTCAGAACTGGACTGGAGCTTGCGAGTCAGCTCAACAATCTGGGTAGAGGCTTCTGGTACTGAGGCAGTGGTTTGGTCTGTCATGAAGCGACAAGTTTTAAGTTGCGGCA
>CBDTXL010001030.1:0-2321 GCA_965364435.1 uncultured bacterium | reverse complement strand
AAAAATAAGAAAATGCATGGGAAACTTGTAGAGCTTGAATCGGGTCGCTTTGATCACAATTATTAATAGCTCCACTCACATCGCAGTCAGGAACCCACGACTCAAGTCGATGGCTACAAAGGAAAGCTCCACCCCCCTGACTGTCTAACTACTATGTTCAGGCATGTTTTACCTACGGTTTAATTGGTGTAATTGCTCTTGGAACTTCCAGCCAACCTTATTACATAGCAACAAGAGCCTTAGGGCTCCACCCTACAGCTCTCGCGGGGTGCTCTGTTCGCACGGCTCATGTTAGGCAGTGCAGTATAGGCGTTCCCGGCTCTACCACAGGGATGGATAGAAACTGCACTTCTTTCTACCCTCAGCCAATCAGTTTTCTGTAAGCACCTAACGGTGCCGAGTCGTTTTTCCTCCCACCCTAGAAGGGGTGGGTTTCCAAACTGCCCGGAGATTTTTATGAAGTTTCAGCTCAACAGGTCTATTGGCAGGCCATCTCAGCCTTCTCACAGTGGGAAACACCGTCTCGGTTTGGGACGTCAAATAAAGGCAATTGGACAGGGCACTCTCTGTACGCTCTTGATTGCTCTCTCCTGGGGAATCGCCGCACCAGCAAGAGCAGCTGAACGCCTAACCTTGCGCTTAGGACCATTTGAGCAATCTGTCGCGATCGCTGACTTAGAAAAGTTTGCGAATACTGGTGAGTTGTCACCCGCACTCAAACCCTACAAGGCGGTGCTGACGTCACAGGTGCAGCAGTTGCTGACCAAACACCTGCAAATCGACCCCAACATGACAGAGAAATTCATCAATGACCTACTCCGTTCATCCGATGGGGCACGATTACTCGAAAGAATTGGTCTAGCCCTCCCCGATAGCAGCGTAGAGCAATTACAGGCAGCACTGTTTTTGGCGGCAAGGCAAGCCGATGGTCTTTCTGTGCTTGGTTTCTTACGGGCTTACCCAGAGGAAAACGTTACGGTAGATGCGTCTTCCGCTCTAGCGATCGCTCTCCAGCTCAATGCTTCCTACTGGCAAAGCCTAGCGATCGGTCCGATGCTAGAGAAGGAACTTAGTCTCAGCGATACCTCCACCTTTCGGCCCAGTTTCGATCCAGCTGCTCTCGGTCCCCAATACGTGCAGGAGGATACCCTGGTACTACGAGACGAACAACGGCAGCGCACAATACCCGTAGACCTTTACTGGGCTGGCAATACCTCAGGGCCGTTGGTTGTTCTCTCCCACGGCTTTGGTTCTGACCGCAGATTCTTAACCTACTTAGCGCGTCATCTCGCTTCCTACGGTTTCACTGTCGTCTCCCTGGAGCATCCCGGCAGCAACTTTAGCTGGCTCAACGGTGTCTCTCTTGGTGGGAACCCTGGCGATTTATTACCTGCATCGGAGTTTATTGACCGCCCTAAAGATATTAGCTTTCTGCTAGACGAATTAGCCCAAGTTAATCAGAAAGATGGTCCCCTACAAGGGAAACTTAATACTCAACAAGTCACCGTTATTGGTCACTCACTAGGGGGCTACACCGCCTTTGCTGTAGCTGGGGGAAAACTGAACATCGAGGAACTGCGGCGGTATTGTAAAAATCGCAGTCCTATTGGACGGTCACCAGTAGACTGGTTTCAGTGTGCCGCGGCTGACTTGCCCAACAACACGGAGCAGTTGCGCGATCAACGGGTGGTACAGGTAATCGCACTCAACCCCATGACAGGACGTTTGTTTGGGAACAACGGTTTGGCTCAGGTGACCATCCCCACCTTAATTTTGACCAGCACAGAAGACGCGATCGCACCGTCCCTAGATAATCAACTGCGACCCTTTTCCCAGTTGGGTGGTCCCAAGTATCTTTTGTCCGCGATCGGTGGTACTCACTTGAGTGTCACTGATCGAGCCAATCTCAACGATGCCCTAGCTCGAAGCACCCTCGTTAAAGAGCATATCGGCAAAGAAGCTGATCCACTACGCCAAGTCGTTCGAGGTGTCAGTTTAGCCTTCATCAAACAGCTAACGCCAGAAGCCAAAACCTATCAACCGTTTTTGACCCCCGGCTACGCCCAATCTCTCTCAACTGGGACACTCTCCTTGCGTTTCAGTAAACAATTACCAGCAACGATGGCGACTTGGTTTCAAGTGCTAGCCGTTGGCAATCAGCAAATTGCTATACGTTTACCCAAAGCAAGCGACTTCTCACTAAGCGCAATTAAATCCTTCTTCTCCGGCTCACCTAAGATAGTGACACGGGCGGATTGTTGCACTGGGCAGTTGAATCAAGTCTTTACAGACCTTCTGAATAATTACGATCAAAACTCGAC
>CBDTXL010001029.1:0-2324 GCA_965364435.1 uncultured bacterium | reverse complement strand
AAGCTTCTGGAAAAGCTCAAACAGCAGCAACCGAAAGCCATTGGTCTAGACCTCTATCGCAATCTACCAGTAGAACCCGGACATCAGGAATTAGTCAAAGTATTTGCCTCTACCCCGAATCTGATTGGGATTCAAAAGGCACTTAGCGATGCCAGTGGACCTGCTGTTGACCCACCCCCCTTTCTCCAGGAGCGCAATCAACTTGCCGCTAGCGACCTAGTGGTAGATAGTGATGGCACAGTTCGTCGCCACCTGTTGTCTTTGCGCGACCACCAGGGCAAAACTAGCATGACTTTGGGAACTAAGCTAGCTTTAGCCTATTTGGAACCTAAAAACATTCGACCTGAAGCCAGTGGCAAGGATGGAACCCTAATAAAGCTGGGGAAAGCTAAGTTTCGACCGCTCCAAGAGAACGAAGGCGGTTACGTCCGCGCCGATGTGGGCGGTTATCAAATCCTCGCTAACTTTCACAAGACACGCGGCGGAGTCCCCAAAATTTCCATCACCGACGTTCTGGAAGACAGGATTCCTAATAATCTGATGCGAGGGCGAATCGTGCTGATTGGCTCCGTCGCTGCCAGTTTGGGCGATAAGTTCTACACCCCTTACACGACCAACCCTCGCACCATCGGGTCGGGTATCGAGCTGCATGCCAACCTCGTGAGTCAGATGTTAAGCGCTGCCTTGGATGGCAGGCAACTCCTCAGGGGCGTACCAGAACCGTTGGGGTGGTTGTGGGTTTTCCTTTGGTCAAGTGTTGGGACGGCGTTGGGATGGAGAGTTCGTTCTCCCCGTTGGGCAGTTGTTGTCATCCCGGCTGCCAGTGGTAGTCTCATGGGGAGCGCCTACCTATTCTTTCTTGGGGGTTGGTGGGTGAGTGTAGCGTCGCCCTTCCTAGCTTTAGTTAGTGCAGGAGTGGTGAGTCGCGGTTTCCTTCTCTGGAGGGAGCTGCAACTCTCTCACCAGGACTTAGAACACTATGCCCAAACCCTGGAACTGAAAGTCCAAGAGCGCACTCAGGAACTGGCGGAAAAAGAACTCTTTTTACGCAGCATTTACGACGGGGCGGCAGAGTCAATCTTTGTTGTAGATGTTTTAGACAATGGCGAATTTCAGTATGTTGGATTGAACCCTGCCCATGAACACTTAACAGGCATTCGGTCATCCGAATTACAAGGCAAGACTCCCGAACAATTGTTTCCTCCCGATGCAGCCGCAATTGTGTGGCAGCACTACCGGGCTTGCATTGAAGCTGGAGAAACGATTAGTTACGAAGAGTGTTTGCCGTTCCAGGGACAACAGACTTGGTGGTTTACTAATCTAACTCCACTGCGGGACAAGCAAGAGCGTATCTATCGCATCATTGGCAGCAGCATTAATATTACAGAGCGCAAGCTGGCAGAAGCAGCACTACAGCAAGCCGAGGAGAAATATCGCAGTATCTTTGAGAATACTGATGAAGGTCTGTACCAGACGACACCTGATGGACGCTATCTGAGCGCTAATCCGGCGCTGGCACGAATTTACGGCTACTCCGACGCTGAAGAACTGATTGCTTGTTTGAAGAATATCAGTCAGCAACTTTACGTTGACAAGGAGGGTTGGGCAAAATTTTTGGCTCTCATGCAAGCACAGGATCGGGTGTCGAATTTTAAGTCTCAGGTCTATCGCAAGGATGGTAGCGTCATTTGGATTGTGGAGAATGCCCACGTTGTTCGTGATGCCAAAGGTGAGCCACTCTACTACGAAGGCAGCGTTGTGGATATCACGATGCGAAAGGTTTGGGAAGAAGCCCTCTATTATCAACAGCAATGCACTGAAGATTTGCTGTATAATATACTGCCCGCTCCAATTGCTCAGCGGCTGAAACTGCAAGAAACTCTCATTGCGGATAGCTTTGACGAAGTCACAGTTTTGTTTGCTGACCTGGTTAACTTTACAGAACTCTCCGCTGAGATTTCTGCCACACAACTAGTGGATTTGCTGAACAAGATCTTTTCAGTGTTCGATCGCCTGACCCAGAAGCACGGTTTAGAGAAGATCAAGACGATTGGAGATGCCTACATGGTAGTGGGAGGTCTCCCAACACCCAGACCCGATCATGCTGAGGCAGTTGTCGAGATGGCACTGGACATGCAGCAGGCAATCACTCGCTTCCAACGGAACGATGGCAAACCCTTCCGTCTTCGTATAGGCATCAACACCGGACCCGTGGTGGCAGGAGTGATTGGCACGAAAAAGTTTGCCTATGATTTGTGGGGTGATACCGTGAATGTGGCGTCTCGGATGGAATCACAAGGAGTAGCAGGAAGTATTCAAGTCAC
>CBDTXL010001028.1:0-2324 GCA_965364435.1 uncultured bacterium | reverse complement strand
AAGATGGGCAGAAAATCCGCGTCCTCAAGGGTCATACCGCCCCAGTTCGTTCTGTCGCTTTTAGCCCAGATGGGCAGACTCTAGCCACTGGCAGTGGTGACAGCACTATTAAGCTGTGGCGATGTGATGGGTAATGGGTAATGGGTAATTGCTAATCGCTAGACCTCTTGCAAAAGTGCTGATTCCGAATTTGTAACCACAGATGAACACAGATGAACACAGATGGATTTGATACTGTTGATCGAATGCGTGCAAGAGGTCTGCTAATCGCTAATGGGTCAAGTACCTGGTTCTTGAAGTAGGAACGCCGCTCTCTACCCACAGGGGTAGAGCCACTGGGAGGATATCAAGTCTGTGGAATGATGAATGTATTGGTAAGGGGCGAAAGAATGTGACCAACAGTGTGAAATAAATTCTGGGTTGGTGCTGAATCATCAGGCCAGTGCAGAAGGAGGAAAAATGACTTTAGGAAATTATCGCCGTGCAGTTGGCGTATTCTCAAGCCGTCGCGATACCGAATATGCACTCAATGAGCTGAGAGCTTCTGGGTTTGTGATGGACAATGTTTCTATCGTTGCCAAAGACTCAGGCGACGGTGAGCAAATCAGTGGGAAAACTGTAAGCGATCGCGTGGGCAATGAAGCCGATACCGGAGCGGCAGTTGGTGCTGTCACTGGTACAGCAGGGGGAATGATAGCTGGCTTACTAACGGGCTTGGGAGCCTTAGCAATTCCTGGACTCGGCCCTGTAATCGCTGCTGGAACTGTAGGAACCACTCTCGCCACTACCCTGGCAGGTGGTACCATTGGCGCTTTATCAGGTGGTTTAATTGGAGCGTTAGCAGGCTTAGGGATTCCCGAAGAGCGGGCGCGGGTTTACACGGATCGGCTCTCTCGTGGTGACTATCTCCTGATCTTAGATGGTCGCTCCGATGAAATTGCGCGTGCCGAAATGATTCTGCTCAACAACCGAGGAATTGAAGAGTGGGGCATCTATGATGTCCACGACGATACCCCAGGGGTCAGAAGATAGCCAATCATCCCTTTCAAATTAAGATGTAGGGAACTTAGCCCAGCTGTCCAAAGGCTGGGTCGATTTAACCAGGTGCATCCCCGATGCGGCAAATCGCTGGAACGCTTCATCCGCCTGTTTCGTATAATCTACTACCCCTGGCACCACTACCGGCGAGGTGCAGTCTTCCAGCAAATACACCTTCTTCGCTAAAGTGGCGTCTTTCTCCTGAATCTCCGTCAACAAATCCGCAATCGTCCAAGCAACACAGTGACTCTTTGCTTGCCCTGCGATAATGACAGCATCAAACTCCAGCAGATAGTGAATCAAACTAGTATTCTTCTGGGCAATTGGAAGTCCATCATCTCCCTCTAAGACTTCAGGGCAGAGGATGGAATAGTTTTCTGTTAAAGGATTGTTGCCCTTAATCTCATATCGAGTTTGGCTATTCCGGGCAATGCAGTGGAAAAACAGTGCCTCCTCCACTGCCGAAACCAGAGCATGACCAATTCCTCCCAACATGGAATGATAAGGCCAGATAGTCAGTGGGTACTTGCCAGCGTGACTCAGCTGCGTGACGTAGTGTAAGGCGTGTTTTTTCAGTCTTGAGTAGTTGCCATTGGCAAGGCTATCTGCAACAGCTGGGTTAACTTTCCAGATGCCTTGTTGGATATCTTCTGGGGTGATGCTGGTAGCCGCTGGGATTGGGTGTTCCCCAGCTTGGTTAATCCAAAATAGGGGATGGAAAATCTGCATCGCCGTGTGAGTGTCCATCGTGGGTGCGATCGCACTAATCATTCCCAGATTGCGATAAATAAACTCACACAACCGTACATTGTCTTCAACAGCCCCCTTTCCAGCTTTGCCACCGACAAATAGTTCAAACTCCGGAATGCAAAAGGTGTTCTGAACATCAATTAACAACAAGCAGATGCGAGTTTTGTCCTCAGCAGCCGGCTGGATATTGTGCTTGTTCGCCCAGTCCTTAGCTTCAGCTGCTCTATCTTGATAAGGGACTCGCCAGACTTCCCCAACCTTGGCGGTGTCGAAGTGGTTGGGAAGGGATAGCTGCTTTGTAGTTGGCGTGTTCATTACCTTTGGATACTGATACTAGTTGCATTCAAACGTATAACTTTGGGGAGGGGGCATGGCGCATTACGAATCTATCTGAAAAGTGGGTTGCAAGAGATTTGAAACCACAGATGAACACAGATAGACACAGATGGTAAGTCATAGTGAAAGGATTTTTGGGATAGGCTCTATAGAATTACTTCATAGAACGCAACCTTGGTATGAGAGGCGATGAGATGGGC
>CBDTXL010001027.1:0-2328 GCA_965364435.1 uncultured bacterium | reverse complement strand
GTTCCGTTAGCCGCACCCACATCCACCAGCCCCTGGAAAGCCAAGTTTTCCTTCCCAGATACCTCTACCAAGCCCCCATTACCTGAATTAGCACCACCACGGGCGCTGATATTGCCATAGAAGCCAGTCACTTGATCAGCCCAGACGATAACACGACCCCCGTCACCATTAACAAGACTGTTGGCATTAATCACAGAGTCGCTGCTAACGTAAGTGCGAGAGGCATTCGGCACTGTGCCTTGACCCTGATAATCACCACCAATCAGCACAGTACCGCCGCCATTGGTACCAGAGGCGTTAACATTGGCAGCAAGCAGCCCAACTTTATCGCCTAGAACCTGCACCGTGCCGCCACGTTTACCTGAAACATCGATATTGCCCGATACAATAGCAGTCCCTGCGTCGGTGGGAATGCTATTGTTAGACCCCGTTAGTACCACCTGACCATTGCTATCGACTGTTAGCCCTGTAGCATTGCTGACACTGCCACCCGTTAACAACTGAGGCAAGGAAGCAACCGGCAACGTCCAATTCTGCGGCTGACTGGTACTTGCTGCCAGTGGCTGAATTTCCAAACTCAGCAGATTCCCTGGCTGGCTGAGGCGCAGCAAATTTTCACCCGGAACTGCTGCTACCGTGATTGTGCCTCCTGGTGCGGACAACTGCCCGGTACTGACTACCGTTCCCCCCACTAAGGTTAAGCTTTGCCCTTGTCCCACTGCCAAGTTGCCAGCATTGACAATTGTCCCAGGCTGTGGGGTATTGAAAGCAAACGCGCTAGGCGTTCCGACCAGTGCTGCATAGTTATTAGTCCCGGTGGCATTAAACCAATTGTTGCCAAAACCAATCCCTGTCGCTGTGGTAGCTGTGAAAGAAGCTGGCACGTTCAGCTGGGCATTGGAACCAAAGATAATCCCTGCTGGGTTCATCAACAATAAGTTGGAATTGCCACCCGTGACCTGAATTAATCCGTTAATGACTGAAGGGTCTCCACCAGTAACCCGACCTAGAATATTTTGAATGGATGGCTTGGAGAGGAAGTTAGCAATCTGGTTCTGGTCAAGGCCGAACTCGGTGAAACTATGGAAGAGGTTTGCCCCATCGGAAGAGGTTTGACCGCCGGTGATGTCGAAGCCAGTGCCCTTAGGCGTCACAACTGTTGCAGTCCCATCAGAAGCGGGGGCAATGGGTTGTGCCTGTACTAAAGAAGGAAACAGGAACAAGCAAATAGAAACAAGGAAAAAATATTTACTTTTTCCTTTTCCTAACCGATTTTTCTTTCCCTCAATCGTAGGGTAAAGATTACCGTCTGGTATAGCGATTTTCCTTCCCGAAGGATTTGCGACCAGCCACCAGCTTATTCTGCCCACAGCAACTTTCCTCTCGTTTTTTCTTGGAAATAAACCCACCGTTTGTTTTAACAGCTAGCACTGTCAGCTCACACCGAACCGAGTCCCTGGCAAATAGAATCCCGATGAAACAAAAACTTAATTCTCTAGTTCAACTGACGTTTATCAGACCGAAAAGTGCCAGGGAGATAGAACTCTGTTGAGACTGCCCACACTGCTCTTTTTCTGCTACTGTCAATCTGACTAGGTCTTTCAAGGTAGAAATAAAACAAAAACTTTCATTATTTCACGCAGCCTTTAGACCCTAAAAGCTGCCTTGTCGATAATAAAACCTGCCCTGATTGCTTGAAAAATTACTAACCTCAAGCGAAATGGTATTAGATGAGATTGTGGCTCTTCCTTTTCCAACTCTCGTCTTAGCCCGGTTTAGAGACGTTCTATTACATATTATATCTAACTACGTTGGACTACTCTTGTGTCTATATGAAACTCTCGTGTTTTTTTTGAGTCCTTCCAACAAGCTTGTGTTAACTTGTGGAGTACTTCCATAGGGTCTGTTTTCTCGCCCCTTCGCTCCCCCCCGCTCCCCCGCTCCCCCGCTCCCCCGCCCACGGTGTTTTTACATGCATCGGGATGCACCCCACAAACACGCACCGGCTGGCGCAGGTTTGCTGAACCATTTACCACCAAGTGCGATCGCATACCCTTAAACGTATAGATTTCAATACCTTCGACTTTTCCACTGTCACCCAAACCCACCCTAATGGTAAAAGTTCCAGCTCACGAACTGGAACTTTTGACCAATAATCTGGTTTACGCCGCTTGATTGGATAAAGTCGAGCTAACTATTTACACAAGCGAGTAATGAGGCTTGGGTTCTTGTTCTTTCTTGGTAAACACAGCCGGTTTGTCCATTTCTCCCCGTCTCCCCGTCTCCCCGTCTCCCCGTCTCCCCGTCTCCCCGTCTCCCCGTCTCCCC
>CBDTXL010001026.1:0-2330 GCA_965364435.1 uncultured bacterium | reverse complement strand
CGGTGCGTAAGTTACTTTAGACTGTTTTACGTCTTCACTTGTCCAAAGTCCAGTCATACAATAAAGCCTTATTTATCTCACGACCTACAGACGATTTAACTGCCGAAACGACAGCCATTATGGGTATCGGCAGCACCTACATCGCTTCACAAGAATGGCAAGCCGCTCTCAATGCCTATAACCAATCCCTCATCATCGCCCGCTACCTAGAGGACAAAATAAAAGAAACCACAATCCTCAACCAAATGGGGAAAATACACGCCGCTTTAGGTCAAAATTCTACCGCCCTCGATCGCTACAATCAAGCCTTATCTTTATCCCAACAACTCGATTACAAAACAGAAGAAGCCAACATCCTCTACAACCAAGCCACCTTAAACCGCCAGCAAAATAACCTCACCGCTGCCAAAACTGAAATAGAGACAGCTATCAATATTATTGAATCACTCCGCACCCAAATCGCTAGCCAACAACTGCGACAATCTTACTTTGCCCGTAACCAAGATTATTATCAGTTTTACATAGACCTGCTGATGCAACTGCACCAGCAAAACCAAAGTAAAGGATATGATGGTGAAGCATTGCACATTAGCGAACGCGCCCGTGCCCGTAGTCTCCTCGAACTCCTCACCGAAGCCAGCGCAAATATCCGCCAAGGCATAGACCCCAAACTTCTAGAACAAGAACGCAATCTTCAACAACAACTCAATGACTTTGAGCATCGCAAGTATGAACTTCTGAGTACTCAGCATACTCAAAAAGAACTCGACGAAATTAAACAAAAAACTGACACCGTTCTCGCTCAACTCAAGCAACTCGAAGCCCAGATTCGCGCTACTAGTCCCCACTACGCTGCCCTGAAATATCCCGAACCCTTAACCCTACAACAGATTCAACAACAGGTACTCGACGACGATACTCTACTTTTAGAATATTTCCTCGGCGAAGAGCGCAGTTACCTTTGGGCAGTCACCAAAACCAGCATCACCAGTTACGTACTCCCCAAACGCAACGAAATAGAAGCCGCCGCCCAAACTTTCCGCGAATCCCTCACCCCCAATAGCAGCGCCAATCTCGAAACTGGACTCCCACTGAGTCAGATGCTTCTCGCCCCAGTCGCCAATCAATTGGGCAACAAACGCTTATTGGTGGTTGGAGATGGTGCATTGCAATCTGTTCCCTTTGCCGCACTGCCCATACCGACCTCTCCCCCAGCCCCTCTTGACCCCCCTCAATCCCCCCGAAGCGGGGGGAGGACAGAGGACAAAGCCTTTGATGCACGAGAGGGAAGTCCTACTCCCCCCTTCCCTAGTAGGGAAGGGGGGCCGGGGGGGTTAGGTTACACCCCGCTTTTAGTCCAACACGAAATCATCACCCTCCCCTCTGCCTCAACCGTTGCGATTCAACGCCGACAACTGCAAAACCGTCCTACTGCTGCCAAAAAACTTGCCGTTGTTGCTGACCCCATCTTCGCTCTCAACGATCCTCGTTTTTCAACTACACCCCAACCAACCCCTGAGACACCTAGCAACTCTGCCCTCACTCGCGCCACCCGTAACTTGGGCTTAGGGGACAGTGCCAAGGTACTTGACCGCCTACAATATACTGGCACCGAAGCAAAAAAAATTCTCGCCCTCATCCCAGAAACACAACGTCTGCAAGCTTTAGACTTTAATGCCTCTCGCACCACTGCCACTAACCCAAATTTAGCCCAATACCAAATTATCCACCTTGCCACTCACGGCTTACTCGACCCCATCAATCCTGAATTATCAGGCATCGTGCTGTCCCTATTCGACCAAAAAGGCAAATCCCAAGATGGCTTCTTGCGCTTGCACGATATCTTCAACCTCAACTTACCTGCGGAACTGGTGGTCTTAAGTGCCTGCGAAACCGGATTAGGCAAAGACGTGAAAGGTGAAGGCTTGGTGGGCTTGACAAGAGGCTTTATGTATGCAGGGTCAAGGCGAGTGGTGGTGAGTTTGTGGAGTGTGAACGATCGCGCCACGTCTGAGGTGATGGCAAAATTCTACCAGAAGATGCTTCAGGAGGGGCAAAATCCGGTATCTGCCTTAAGAGCCGCACAACTGGAGATGTGGAAATCCCAGCAATGGCAGTCTCCTTATTACTGGGCAGCTTTTACCATTCAAGGAGATTGGCGATAATGGCGCTTGGCAATTCACTTCAGGGGCGGGGCATGAACCAGAAGAATCTTTCCCCAATCCAAAATTCTCGCATCCAAAATCTAAAATTGACACTCAAAACCCAGTTATAATCGGCAACTCAGTGGACGTTAGCTGGTCGAGGGACTGCCAGATTTTTTGTAGCAG
>CBDTXL010001025.1:0-2331 GCA_965364435.1 uncultured bacterium | reverse complement strand
TCTCTCCAGTTTAAAATTTCTCGGATCTGGTCAACTAAATCCTGAGCTTTGAACGGCTTCGTGATTACGCCTGTTACACCCAAGTCGATAAACTGCTTTTGTTCGCTAATCTTCGCCTTCGCCGTTAGTAAAATAGTCGGGATGTGGTCTGTCGCAGCATTTGCCTGCAACTGCCGAAAAGTCGTAGGTCCATCCATATCCGGCATCATCACATCTAGGAGAATTGCATCAGGCTGAAAAGCAGAGGCTTTTTCTAACCCCTCGGTACCCGATGCAGCGGTCAAAACCTCCCATCCTGCCGCCGCCTCCAGACAGATTTGGATGATTTCTCGGATACCATCTTCATCGTCAATCACCAAGATCCGCTTGGTTGTCATGATTGTCATCCTCCACGGTCCGCATAGGCAGTGTGAAGTAAAAACTGCTGCCCTCACCTAGGGTACTCTCAACCCATAACTGTCCGCCGTGCTGCTGCACAATGCTACGGCAAATGGCTAAGCCCAAACCCGTTCCCCCTTTTTTGCGGGAATCGGAGGCATCAACCTGGTGAAACCGTTCAAAGATACTTTCAAGCTTGTCGGTAGGAATGCCGCGCCCTTGGTCTTTAACGTTGAACAATATAGTGGGGGTGAGAGGGTGATGGGGTGATGGGGTGATGGATTTGTCGGTTTGAGTGAGCAGGAAGAGAGAATTTTCCTCCTCTGCGGAGGGAAGGGTTGCTCCCACTCTCCCACTCTCCTCGGATTCTTGCAGTTCTACAGTCAACCAAACTGTAGAACCGCTGGAGGAAAATTTGATGGCATTGCCCAGTAGGTTCGTCAGCACCTGGATAATGCGATCGGGGTCAGCATGTAACTTGATCGCTTGGGGAGAAACGGAGAGAGTAATTCCGGATCGATTCGCCATCACCTGTATCATATCTGTGGCTTGGATCATCAAGTCGGCAGCATTACAGGTCTGCTTCAACAAGCTGATCTTGCCTGACTCCAAGCGTTCCAGCTCTAAAATGTCGTTGACGAGCCTTACTAAACGTTCGGCGCTGTCTGCGGCAATTTCGATGACGCGCCGACCTTTTTGAGACTGGGTGTCTACTAGACCACTTGCTATCAGGTTCAGGGCACCGTGAATCGAAGTCAGGGGAGTGCGTAGTTCGTGGCTCACAACGGAGATGAACTCGTCTTTCATCCGTTCTATGACCTGACGTTCTGTGATGTCTTCCCCGATGCTCAGTGTGCCAATCACTTCACCTTGTAAATTCTGGAGCAGTGTGTTGTTCCAAGCAATCACTTTTTCTTCGCCAGACTTTGTGAGGATAGTGTTATGGTCATAGTTGTGAAATTCCTCCTCCAGTAAGGCGATGAAGTTGTTCTGCTCCCGATGTCTCTGGTGCAGGGGGAGGAAAGTCTCAAACCAGTCTTTGCCGATCACTTCTGCTTTGGTGTAGCCAACTAATTCCAGGAAACAGGGATTGACATACTCAACCTTGCCGTGGTTATCAAGCCCCACAACTACTAGGCGCACATTCTCCAGGAGGCTACGCCAACGTCGTTCGGCTTCGAGCAGTGTTGCGGCGATTTGCTTTTGTTGTGTAATGTCGCGAGCAATGGTGGAGAGCATTTTGATGCTTCCGTCGGCTGATTTGTGGGCGATGATCACTTGACTTACGGGGATTTCTCGTCCATCGTTACTCAAAACAGCCGTTTCACCGACCCAAACGCCGTCCCGCCTTGCTGCTGGAATGCCTTCGTTTCGGACAATCTCATAAGCCCATTCTGGGTGAACATCAGGGATGGTGAAGTTAGCAAAATCCTCGTTTTCACCAAATCCAAATACCTTCCGGGCAGCACTGTTTAAGTAGTATATCTGCTCATCGAGGCTGGCAGAGGCAACAAGGTCAGGGGTGGCTTCGAGGATGGCTATCAGCTTGGCTCGTTCTTCTTCTACCTGCTTGCGTTCGGTGATATCAATGCAGGAGCCAATGTAACCAGCAAAGGTGCCATCAGCAGTAAACCGAGGAATGCCCGTATCTAAAATCCAACGATACTCGCCATCTGCACGCCGCAGATGGTATTCCATCTCGAAACTCTGGCGGGCGTTAAAGGCGGATTGATAAGTATCTAGGCAGCGCTGAAGATCGTTAGGGTGCAGACCTTCCATCCAGCCGACGCCAAGTTCCTGCTCCAGGGTTCGCCCTGTAAATTGTAACCAGGTTCGGTTAAAAAACGTATAGAGAGCATCCGTGCCCGCCACCCATAACAGGACGGGTACGCTATCAGCCATAGTACGGAAGCGTTCTTCACTCTCGCGCAGTGCTGACATTGCGAGTTTGCG
>CBDTXL010001024.1:0-2334 GCA_965364435.1 uncultured bacterium | reverse complement strand
TCTCCACTTGGTGTTGAAGTTCAGCTGAGTGCATTTGTAAATGCTCAGGCTGAGGTAGCCCATCGATACACTGTTTGAGTGCCATAATTACCGTAGCCAAACTCTCAATCTGCTCTAGCTCAGGACGCTTGTTGAATTGTTCGGCTAGGTCGTCTAGTCGGGATTGAAGTGGGACAAGGGAGAGCCGTAATCCATTTTGCTGCTGGTTAAGCTCCTCAACCTTTGAGGCAATCGATGTTAGCTCCTGGTTGGGTGCAATATTTTGGACATTCTGCTGAAGTTTGGCATTAGCAACGCTTAAAGTGTTGATTGCAGTCTTTAACTCCTGTACCTGGCTACTAGCCTCACTACTCTGCTGAATCTGTTGTTCTAACTGGCGGCGATTCATCAGGTTCAGCAACAGAGAAAGCGAAACGGGTGCTAGCCCATAAATGACCTGCTGGGAAAAGAGAGCGATCGCTGAGCCGATCACTGAGCCAGCGACGGTGAGATATTCTGCAATTAAGAGCCAGCTGCGATTGTTCGACATAGCGATTCTTTCTCAATCACGTTGCCAAATTTTAACAGTGCTATCCGCTCCACCTCCAGCGATCAACTGACCATCCGGACTAATGGCGACAGACATCACCGAGCCAGCTGAATCATTGGTGAGGACGCCTAACTGCTCACCAGTGGCTAGATACCAAATCCTGATCGTACCGTCCGCGCTACCACTGATCAAGGTTTGGGCATCCAAGCTAAAAACTGCCGACATCACTGGTCCTAAGTGACCCCCAAGAATTTTCAACAGCTCTCCGCTACTGAGTTGCCACAACTTTACATTCCCATCTGTACAACCAGCAGCAAGAATCTGACCATCCGGACTAATGGCAAGTGAGCAAACCGAGCTGAGATTGCCAGTAAGAGTAAGTGTAAAAGCAGGTTTCGTAGTTGCCCTAGTGGGATCTAGCTGCCGTAGGGTAATGATGCCGTCCCTAGCACCACTAGCAATTGTTTGGCCATCCGGGCTAATCGCGATCGCTGACACGGCTCCAGTCTGCTCGGCTACATTACCAATAAATTCTCCCCTATCCAGACGCCACAACTTGATTGTCTCATCAAAACTCCCACTAACGAGAGCTTGACCCTCAGTTGCGATCGCTAGTGACCGCACTGAGGCGGTATGTCCAGTCAGGGTGCGAATCAATTTCCCCGTATCCAGACGCCACAGCTTGATTGTCTCATCAAAACTGCCACTGGCAAGTGTTTGCCCATCCGGACTGATAGCAACGCAAAACACTGCCTTTGAATGTTCAGATAGGGTGTGGGTGAGTTGACCAGTAGATAGTTGCCACAGCTTAATTGTCTTATCGAAACTTCCGCTGGCAAGGGTTTGTCCGTCTGGACTGATGGCAAGGGAGTAAACCCAGTCTGAGTGACCCGTCAGGGTGTGTAAATGGCTCCAGGTTTGCGGTGAAGAGGAAAAATCTTGCGTCTGTACAGGTGCAGGACTTACGTCTTGCCCCGCCAACTCCTCAAGGCTGGGGGGAGTTTGGTTTTGTTCCCCCCTCGATGGGGGGTCTTCCAGGCTTGGGATGGATAATTCCTGAACTACAGACTCGGTTGAGGGTGGAGAGGAGGCAGTTGGCGTTTCTTCAGGTGCAGACTCCTTTGGCGGTGGAGTGAAAAGCTGTGGTTCGGTAACCGCTTTAGTCGGGGGCGCTTGGATCTTCTTAGGCTGATTTGCTCGCCTTTCAATCCCATCCATTCGCCTCTTCCTGACGTCCGGCAGTGGGTGATGAATTGGGCCGAGTTCTGCGCTAGCGCTAGCGCTGCCCCTTGAGCCGATCGCCTTTTCCAAATTCTCTACTCTTGCTGGTAGGGACGAACTATTCAAGTATTGCACTACACTACTAAGGGATTGCTCTAGGCTGGCCAATTGCGCTTTGAGTTGGATAATGTTGAGATCGCTTGAGTGAGAGTCAGCGGCTTCTATCTGGGAAAGATATCCTGGTAGCTGAGCTTGTAGCTGTGCGATCGCGTCTTTGAGCTGTTGTTCATGTATGGCGTCGTTCTCTTCTAAAAGTTGTCGATGCAGCTGATTGATTGCCGCCGTAAGCCGACGCCTCATTCGTTGCTCAAAGCAAAGACGATTAATCAGGTTTAGCAACAGAGAAACAGAAACTGGCACCGCTGCATAGATTATCTGCCCCGACGCGATCGCAACGACCCAGCCGACAACAGAGCCAATAAAAAACACATACTCGGCAATCTGTAGACGATGATTTGACATCTAACTAGCCTGACTGGTAACAGCTTCACTCTGATGTACGTTGCTGCCTCTAGTTTATGACG
>CBDTXL010001023.1:0-2335 GCA_965364435.1 uncultured bacterium | reverse complement strand
CTCTCTTAAAGGACTTTGTCAACCAGTGGGGAGCGGTTCAATCTCTGCCAGCCGAATTAAAACCAAATCCTGCAAGGAATGGCAAAACCTCTCGTAATGAAATAGTGAATTAAGTAACAGGGTGTAATTAAATACAGCTTTAGGCTGTTATTAGTCAGCGAGTCATTGAGGAGACCAACAGGGAACGATAACGGAAAAAACCCTGGTGTTACCGTTGGTCAGAAGTAATTCACCATGAAGTGTTAGCCGGTTTACTCGACCTCAACCGAAGACGCTATGAAGCAAAAATTATGGGTTGGAAAGCTAACAGGAGCAAGAGCAAATCAAATAAAAATCACAAGAAAACCCTTAAATCGTTTAAAGTAAGTTTAATATCATAACCCTACCGAATTTTAGTCGGAATAAAGGGCGTTTAACGCGATTTATTCCCAAAATACCCAAATTTGTCAAGTTTTTTTGCAAAAAAACTTGACAAGTCAGAGAACGGTTAGAACAATGAAATTAAGACAAAGTCTTGACTTCAAGCAATGAAGAAGAGTCGAGTTAATACGGCAGAGTCAATTCGCAAGCAGATTGAGGAAGGGGGAGAAGGGTATTGGCAACACTCCAACTTCTCCAACCTGCCGTCAGCTGCGGTGAGCAAAGCTCTCTCCCGGATGGCGAAAGACGGAGTTTTGGAGAAAGTCAGTAAGGGACTTTACTACCGTCCCCGCCAGACTCGATTTGGTCGCAGTCATCCCTCTCAAAGCGATATCCAAGAGTTACTGACAAGACAGAACTTGCATCCGGCTGGAGTGAGTGCTGCTAATTTACTAGGGTTTACGACTCAAAATGCAATCCAAGGTGAGTTTGCTACATCAGCCAACAGTGTCCCCCGCGCTATCATTGGTTCTCGCGCCCGACTCCACACTCGTAGGCCTGAAACGTGGAATGACCTGGAAGCTACTGATGCAGCAATGCTTGATTTCTTAAGGTCTAGGGGTAATCTCAGCGATTTGTCTCCCACGGAAACTAAGCGACGGTTGCTTAAATATTTCCGAGAAAGCGATCGCTTTGAACGTTTGGTAGCAGTCGCAGAGGCGGAACCACCACGAGTGAGAGCTATGCTGGGAGCGATCGGACAGGAACTAAGGAAGAGTCCTAAGGATCTGGAAAAACTCCGCAAAAGCCTCAACCCAGTCTCTAGGTTCAATTTTGGCAACCTGAGAAATCTCCGCTATGCCAAGGAGTGGCAGAGCGAGTGAAACTCTTTGAACACCCTGACTTCCGTGATGCTCTCATTGCTACCAAGGCACACTTCGCTGACCTTGGACTCACTGAACAATTCATCGAGAAAGATTACTACGTCACTGAGGCGCTGCGAATTGTGGCAACTCAGTGGCCGACTCAAGTTATTTTTAAAGGTGGCACCAGCCTCTCAAAAGGTTGGAAGCTAATTGAACGGTTCTCGGAAGACATCGACCTGTTCTTAAACTGCGACCAATTTAATCCGCGCCTTGGTGCCAACAGAGTTGATCGAGAATTGGAAGCAATAGAAACAGCAGTGGGCGATTATCCAGGCTTAATCTTATCCGATCTGGGGCGAGGCAAGCGGAAGCGGGGAGTACACCGCAAGAGTTACTTTGATTACACACAACAATTTTCAGGGAATCAAGCGATCGCTAATCGCATTTTGCTAGAGATGGGAACACGCAGCGGAACGTATCCCACCCGAACCATGGAACTTTCCTCTTATGTAGCTGAATTTCTACATGAAACTGGTGAGAGCCTTGAGACTGAGGATGAATCCTCTTTTTCTATGCAGCTGCTGGACTTTCGGCGAACCTTTATCGAGAAGTTATTTGCTATTCACTCCAAAGTAATGCTTTATCAAAGCAAGCAAACGCCAATTGGAAAGTATGCCAGACATTACTACGACCTCTTTTGCTTAGCACAACAATCCGAAGTGCAACAAATGCTCAAAAGTGAGCAATATAGGCAGATTAAACAAGACTGCGCTCAAATTAGCCAACAGCACTTTGAGGATTATTACCCACCTCAAGATATGACTTTCTCCAAAAGTGAGGCACTTTTCCCAACGGTAGAACTGCGCCAAACCATTTCCAAGGAATACGAAAAGCAATGTAAAGATCTTTGCTACGGTAAGTATCCAACGTGGGAGGAAGTAGCTTCATGCTTTGAAGAACTTCGCAGCCTACTTTGATCCAGATACCCAATAAAGGAGGGGTGATGAAAGCGCTCGTGACTGGAGCAAACGGATTTACAGGTTCTCACTTGGTGAAAGCCTTAGAGCAGCGAGGTGATGTTGTTGTCGGTTTGGTACGCAAATCCAGCA
>CBDTXL010001022.1:0-2343 GCA_965364435.1 uncultured bacterium | reverse complement strand
CCCCAACTCCCCCAACTTCCCCAACTGATTTTGACCACACCCTTGCCCTTCAGAGGAGCGATCGCATGAAAAAATCCTCTATCAAATCAGAATCTAGGGGCTAGCGAGCTTATTACAGTGGCAGATTATTTGCAGGACACGAGTGAAGAACTGCTACCTTCCTCAGTGAGAACTATCCCTAGAGGAACTGCACAACCACGAGTACACACTCCCGCAATATCAGCGACAAACTCAGCTTTTTTGGATTGTCGCTCAAACTCTTGTGCTAGGTAACGCTCACCTATAATTTCGTAAATTTGCACGATTTCTCTGAGGAGTCTTAACTCATCGTTTAGAAAACACAAATCTTTTCTGACTCGTGCTAATTCTTGCTGATAGAACTTTAGAGCCTGTTGATAAGACTCCTGCGCTTTTTCAAGCTGACCTAACTTTCGATAAACGAACCCTCGATTCCTAAAAATTATCGCTTCATTTTCTTCAAAACTGCTCTTATCTACTTCTCGACGCATGGCTAATGCTTGTTCAAAAGTCTCTAGTGCTTCTGGAAATTCTCCACTTTTGGCTTGCATTGCTCCCCAATCATTTAGGGCACGTATTGAGGTGTCAAGATTGCTAAGTTTTTTAGCAGCAGCCAGAGCTTGTTGATAGCATTCTAGCGCTCGGTCATCCTGATCGAGTTCCCGATAAATCTGACTGATGCTCATGAGCGCATATTGCTCCTGAGAATAGCAAGAAATTTCCGAGCGACCAAAATCCAGCGCTTGCTGATAAATCTTCAACATCTGCTCATACTGACCTAATCTCCGATAAACCCGCCTCAGACTCATCAGGGTGTTGATTTCATCAATAGTTATCTCCCCGAAGAGATTGCTAAATTCTCGATTAATGGTTAAAGCCTGCTGATAAGACACTAGTGCCTGTTCGTACTGACCTTGCTGTTCGTAAATCTCGCCAATTCTCATAAGTGTAGATTGTTCCTGACGGCGATTACCAGATTCTCGCTCAATGGCTAAAGCTTGCTGAGCAGAGGCTAATGCCTGCTCGTACTGACCTTGCTGTTCGTAAATCTCGCCAATTCTCATAAGTGTAGATTGTTCCTGACGGCGATTACCAGATTCTCGCTCAATGGCTAAAGCTTGCTGAGCAGAGGCTAATGCCTGCTCGTACTGACCTTGCTGTTGATGCAACTGACTAATGAGGAAAAGGGTTCGTTTTTCCCGTTCGCGCTCCTCCTGCGGAGTGACTTCACTAACACCTGGTTTTCTGTAAAGTGCTAGAACTTGTTCTAATGTCTTCAAAGCTTGGTCAGTCCGACCTAGTCTCTGATAAACATCACTAACCTGAAAGAGGGAGGAAAAGTAGGGTTTCCCGCAGGGTTCATCAAGTTCTCTGTTAAGGGCGAGAGTTTTTTCCAATCCCTCTAAGACTTGGTCATACTGACCTAATACTCCATAGACTGAACTAATTCTCAAAAGGGTTTCTTGTTCCTGGCAGTGTTCTCCAAGTTCTCGGTCAATCGCTAAAATTTGCTGAAAGTATTTCAGTACTTGCTCATACTGACCGAGTTCCTGATAAACCCAACCCATCATGAATAGGATAGTTCTTACTTGACCACGAATCTCTTTCGGATTCGCTTCGCTAACGCTGATTTCTTGATAAATTGCTAGAGCTTTTTGGAACGATTCTAAAACTTTCTGGTATTGGCCTTCTGCCAATTGCTTTTCAGCCACTAGAAGTAGCTGCTCTGCTTCCGCTTTACGGTTTTGAGCTGTCTGCGCCTGTGAGATCGCAAACTCACGCTCAGGGGTAACAGCTAACAGAGGAGATGCCAAAGACAGTAACAATGTTGCAGTAATGAAACACAGAGGCTTGGAATGCGATCGCATCGAGAAAATCCTCCAGCAGGAGTTTGACAAATTACCAGCTTAATCGTTCATATGGGTAATGGGTAATGGGTAATGGCTAATGGGTAATGGGTAATGGGTAATGGGTAATGGCTAATGGCTAATGGCTAATGGGTAATGGAAAGAGTTTTTACGTAGTCTCTATAGTAGAAGTTACGAATTTTCAATTCCCAATTCGGTAAAAGCCGATTGTGCCAGTCGAAGGTGCGGAATGTGGGAACTAAACCAAGCGATCGCTCTTGCATAGGCTGATTCAGTTTTCTGCAATTACGAAATCAGCATTACTGACTCAACCAAGCGATCGCACTTCTAATCCACTCTTCAGCATTGGTGTTTTTCGCAAGCAGGGTGTCCTGGCTAATGGCGTGCAGTGCCTGAGCGACCTCATTATTGTCATAGCCCAAGGCAAGTAGCGTCATTTCGACATCTTCTTGAATCG
>CBDTXL010001021.1:0-2346 GCA_965364435.1 uncultured bacterium | reverse complement strand
CTTCAACAACATACAGCCCTTGAAGCGAGATGACCCGGAGGCCACGCCTATCACAAGCATCTCGTATTGCTGCTACCTTCCGGTCCTGACAAGGTTTGAGCGTTGAGATCGCATGGTTCCGGATCATTTAATAGCATAACATCATCTGGTGAGACCTGAGTAAGTAAAGGAAAATCTTTGCTCCAAGCATTTACTCGCCAATGACACACCATTCATGGAGCTTGTACTTGACGCAGTTATTTACTACAAGCGGGTCTTGAGCAACGATCGCTTTCGCCTCATCCAGGGAATCCGCCTCAAACAGGAGCATTCCGCCTCCCCTCTCTCCCCAGTAGCCGGTTCGTGCCTTGTGTCCCTTCGCAACTAAGTCTTGAACATAGGCAATGTGTGCGGGTACATGTTGGTCAAAGTGAGGCTTATCGACGATACCTTCTTCGATCTTTACAAACCAGGCCATTTTCTATCAGTTTGAGATTTTTGATTTTGGATTTATAGTACCAAGCAAGAACGCTTACTTATTTGGCTCTATAACTCTTTGGCTCCATCAATACGCCGCTTCTTTATCGCTCTCCTGCCGCATCAGGAAATTCAGGACTATGCTAATGAGATTAAGCAGTACTTCGCTCAAACTTACCAGAGCCAAGACGCTCAGAAGTCTCCGCCCCATATTACCCTGCAACCGCCCTTTGAATGGCAACTAGATGCCGTGCCGGTTCTAGAACAATGCCTGAGAACATTTGCTGACACTCGAACGCCAGTGCCAGTAACACTGAAGGGGTTTGGCGCGTTTGTGCCGCGTGTTATCTACATCAACGTCCTCAAGACACCAGAACTGCTCACGTTGCAAAACGATTTGATGGCGTATCTGGAGGTATCATTAGGGATTGTTGAGCGAGTCTCTAAAAGCCGCCCTTTTGCCCCTCACATGACTGTGGCTTTTCGAGACTTGACGCGGCAGAACTTCCGCTTGGCGTGGCCAGAATTTAAGGATCGACAGTTGGAGTTTGAGTTCACGGCATCCCAACTGACGTTGCTAATTCACGACGGTAGGCGATGGAATGTCCATTCTGAGTTTCCCTTCTTGGCTCAACTCAGCTGACGCTGATAATTGGCATGGCACTCATCAGTCCCGAAATATGTTCTACTCAGTCAAACTCAGTTTTGCAGTAGGCGTTGAGGAGTTGGATGCAATTGGCGATCGCACCTAAGTGAGCAATTTCATAGCCGTGGGTGTTTTGCGTCGCGAAACTCAAACAAGCCCCACGGGCGACATGACCAAACTTCATGGCAATTGAGGCATCGCTGCCAAAGCCACTAATCGCGGCTAGCTGAAGGGGAACACCACTTGCTTGTGCTGCCTGCCGCAGTTCCCCATTTAGCCCTTCATCGTAGATTCCATAGCCATCTTGAGATAGCAGAACGGGTGCTGCCCCATCCGCGATCGGGTACTCTGGCGATAAGGGGCAGATTTCTAGAGCAATCAATGCATCCAGACGTTGATTCTGGGTGAAATACAGTGCCCCAATCGCCCCCACTTCTTCCTTCGCCGACGCCACCAAGTAAGTATCAACGACTGGCGTCTTCAGCTGTTCTGCTAACGCCAGTAGAATTGCCACGGACGCCTTGTTATCGAGGGTGTAGCTGGCAATGTAATCCTTAAGCCGCACGGGTCGTTTGCGATGCTTGCCAATCACCATCCGGGTTCCCGGTCGCACACCGGCATGTTCTAGTTCTGCCGTTGTACATTTAGTTTCAATCCAGGCATCTTCCCAACGCACTGGTTTGTCTTCCTGCTGGGCTTTTTGCGGGGATTCATGGGAAACATGGCGCGAACCAAAAGAGAGAATCCCACTGATCGTTTGTCGGTCTCCCAAAAGATCCACTACGCCCTCGCCATACACCCAGGGAAACGCACCCCCCAGACGCCGAACTTCCACCCGTCCTTGTTCGCCTACTGTTTTGACAATGCCACCGATTTCATCTTTGTGAGCGGTAATTGCGATCGCTCTTCGAGACGCGGTAGAGTCCTTTACTCGTTCCGCATCCCGTCCAGCAATTTTCGCAATCACATTCCCAGCCCTATCCTGCCAAACCTCTACTCCCAGGGCTTTAAATCGACTCATCAATAGCTGGTCAATTTCTCCCTCAACACCACTGGGAGAATGGTGCAGCACTAACTCTTCAATCGTGTTGAACAGGCGATCGTAATTGAATGAAGCCATACCGAAGGTCAGGGTTTAATTTTTCCAAGCCACTCCCAAACCTAACACTTAGAATCAACCTTAACTTTAACGAGGCTGACTTTTTTGTGTTGGCGCTTGAGCATCGAACCTGCACCTAAGACAC
>CBDTXL010001020.1:0-2351 GCA_965364435.1 uncultured bacterium | reverse complement strand
TTTAGCGATCGCAATAACCTGGATGGCAATGGTAGTAAATACATTGTTGTAGTCTCTCCCCCAACCTCTCAGCCCGGTCTAACACTCAGCATCTTTACCTGTGAACAGCAACTCCCATCTTGCCTAGTCGCTACTTTGTCCGTAGCTGCCAAGACTTCAGTTGATGCTCAGGAAGAATTCAAAACACATCAAGCCGCTGCAACACCCACTACCATAGCTAATAATATCCAGGGATATTTCTTAGAAGAATCACAGCAAAAACCGAACCAAACTTTTTCGTCGGTGATGTGGGAGCAGGACGAGCAACTCTATAAAGTCAGAGTTCCAGCTCAGTCAAAGCGGAATCTCCTCTACATTGCCTATTTAATGGTTCATGCAATACCGATTCAAAGCACAGCTGCTTTGCACGAAGTCCCCTCTGCTAATTTAGTTCCAATAACGGCAGCAGGAAAACCTCAGGAACAGATCAGTGATGCAGTGACTTCTACCCCAGCAGATCTTTTACAGAGTCGTCACCCTGTCTTAACAACAGCCGATCAATTGCGGCAAGGAGAGGTTGTAACAAGCCTCCGTTACCGTCAATCTTTTCCATCCGAGACAGGTCGTGATGTTGGTCTTACGGGTCAACCCACTTTTGGGATTAGCTGGGGAGTCACTAACAATCTGGAAATTACGCTAGATGCACAGACAGTGGATAACGGGGGGCCATTCCGCCAGGGACCATTCAGTGCTTTAAGAATAAACCCAGATAATACCGGCCCTAACTTCTTTCAAGAATTCACCCTCCAGGCAAAGCAGCGACTTTGGCAGAATCAAACAGGTACACAAGTTCTCAGTGGTGTAGTTGCGGCAACACTCGGAAATGCAGGACGACCTTTCCGATTTTCTGATTCAACAGGTTTTGTATCAAGTGGAACCAATAATGAAGTAGTTACTTCCCTAGAGTTGCCTTTTACAATCAGAACCGATAACCGCTGGCAGTTTACCCTTTCACCCAAGGTTGCTTTCTTGCCAGAAGATAATGCCTTGTATTTTAACAGACCTCCTGTAGAGGAAGCAGGCTCTTTTGGTACTACCTTTGGCTTAGCAGGAGGTGCCAGTTATCGGCTCAATCCAAGGCTTCTTTTATGGGGCGATGCATTTGTTCCGTTCACTGGTAACAACACAATTAATCGAGATACAGGATTGCCTGATCGAACTGTTGCTTTCAATGCGGGTTTGCGGTACTTGGTAAATCCGAGGTTGGCTACAGATTTATTTCTTTCTAACACTTTAGGTAATACAGGACCTCTACCTATAGTGGCTGATAGAGATTTTCCTTCCGTGGGATTTGGTGTTACCTATTTACCAGGAATCACCAATGCTAATCGCCGATACCCTCAACATTTTGCTTCAACCCAGCAACCACCTCCTAATACTCCTGCTGGATTTGGTTTATTAGATGGCGGTACAGTTCCCAACCAACAGTTGCTTCTGAGTCTCCAAGGAGGAGGGCAGGGACTATTAACTGGAATTCGCTATGGACTGCTAGATGATTTGGAAATTGGTGCTTTTCTAGATAGCATTCCAGGTACTGTAGATGAGTCTCAGTTAGGATTTAGCGGCAAGATTCGATTTTTGCATCAAGCAGATGGCGATCCATTTACGTTAAGTGGTTTGGTGACGGCGGCACGCTCAAATAATGTACTTGTCAACCTGATTAATAATAATCGCAATGAATTTGAAGAACGGGATTTAAACAAGGGTGGGTTTGCTTTTAGCAACGAAAGGGAGGGGGAATTGTTCATCATCACCCTCTCTACCCCGATGCACTATCAATTTAAGGGGGGAAGTGCAATTTGGCTAACTCCTACCTTGGGATTTGTACAACGCAACGGACTGCAAGTTGCTGGATTCAACGTTGGAGGCTCATTTCCTCTGGCAAAAAATTTGGATGCGATCGCAGAGGCGGGTCTAGACTTGAGTGGTAAGGGCAATGCCTTTATCGGCAACAACCGTGATACGGTTATTCCCTGGACTGTAGGCTTGCGTTGGCAGCCAGCCTCGTTGTTGGGTATTTCAGATAAAGACGCACTTTCCGGTCTGCAAGTTGAAGCCTACGTGACCAATCGGCTTGGTTCAACGCCTTTTGATAGCCTCAGAGTACGAGCCGATAATGAAACCGCAGTGGGTTTCGGTGTAGTGTTACCAATTCAGTTCTAATCGCTCTTTTGTCACTCTGGGGTGAAACCTTGATTTTTCGTTAGCTGGATTGACGTAAATTCGTCGAATTTCCCCAAAGTGACACAAGAGGGTAATACTAAATCCGCATCTATAACCCCTCTTATCTCCTCTTAGTCTTTACTCTGCGA
>CBDTXL010001019.1:0-2354 GCA_965364435.1 uncultured bacterium | reverse complement strand
GGTTGCAGCAACCAACCGACTTCTAAAACAAAAAAGTGACCCGGTTTAACTTGCAAAGGGCAGGTGGAAGATGCTCCATCGGGCAACAGCAACACCTGGGTAGGTAGGGGACTCTGGTCAAAGTGGAGAATTGAGCCGTTGATTCTCGCAGTAGAGGTGAGGGTGCGGACTGACGCCCCAGTCCCAAAAGTTAGCTGTTGTACTAAGCGGTTGGTGTCTTCGCGATGTAGTGTGAGGCGAGTGGGATAGGTGTCGGGCGATCGCCAGTCGGGATAAATTGTTACCGCCTCTCCCTGCCATTCCCCCAGCAGTTGTTCCAAGGCCAGTGCTGGGCGTTCTGGGGCTTCTGTACCAGCGAGTTTTTCTCGAATCAACGTAAGCTGCGTTAGCTGACTCTCTTTGTTGAATAGTTGTACCAGACGCAGACGGCGACGAACCTTCGGTTCCGCTTCGCTAACGCTCTCTATCAAGCCCAGTTCTGCCCCAAATTCTGAAAAGGGTGCCCACTGCATGGAACCTTGGGAGAAAGCGCCATTTTCCAAAAAGAGGACACTGCGATTCAGAGAACTGTATTCCAGAACCTTTTCGTCTACTGGCTGATTGGGTGGGAGGAAACGGAGAGTCTGGCGAATGGTTTGGTTATCGTTTAGTCCTTCCAGGCTCACTACACTAGGCGTATCTTCCAGCTGTTCCCCTTGTGGCGAGAAGCGGGTAAAGGAGCCTTGCCATTCCCCTAGATTTTTTAGCAGACATTCCCATTGCGATGGCATCTTTTTTAGATTAACTATTTATTTGCCATTATTATTTTGCAATTAGACGACAGATGAAGCGAGCGCTTTTTGTGGAAGGTGGGAGCGATAAGCAAGAGGGGTATGCTTCGCTAACGCCGCTTAACCCTTCCGAATAGTCAGTTGGTGGCGTCAGACTCTTCTCCTACCTCCTCGCTCAGGAGACTATTGCTTACTTGCTTCACCTGTTCGACATCCAAACCTAGCGCTTGTGCTATCTGCTCCACAGTCGCTCCTAATCTCAGCATAAAGGGGACTGTTTCTAACTTGCCCTCTAACTTGCCCTCTAACTTCCCTTCTTCCAATGCTTCCTGATAGACTCTGGTTTGTTTTAAATCACTCAATCCCAACATTTGCTCTATCTCCTCCCGGCTCTTTTGGGGAAATTTATAGACAATAATCGTTTCTATCAATTGTATGAGTTCCCGCTGAGTGATTGCATCAGCGATCGCCACTCTTGCAAGGTTGATCAACTCCCTGGCTTTAGTTGCGGCACTTTCCTCTGGCTCAATCACTAATTTGACTGTTTCAATGCCAAGAGACTGCTCTGCTGCTGAGGTTAATTCATCAAGATAGACACGCCTCACCCGCTCAGACGTGAGTAACTCAAGATACCGCTCTGTCTCTCCTATATCTATACTCCGGCTGGGATAGACAATCACTCCGCGCCAATTGTTAGTCAGTTCAGTTTTATCAAGATAAATGAAGATTTCTGTAAAGAAGCGAGAGTAGAATTTTTTGTCGGGTTGAAACTGGACTTCAACGAAGTAGATAGGTGGTGAGGAGGCTTGATTCTCCGGTAGAAAAACTCCGTCGATACGGAAGGCCAGTTGTTTGACTTCAACGGATGAGAATTGATAGGCGTTGGCGATTTCAGGCGGTTGGTTGATGAGTTCAAAGAAGATGCTGGGGAAGGATTGGAACAGACGATAGAAGATGGTGTCGGTTTTCACGCGGCTTGAGGTTCTGGATTTCTGGCAGAATATTTGATTTTACGACAGGCACTAGTGAATTATGTCCTTAGGCTTATCGCTTTTTAAGCAGTTGAGTGAGATAATTGAAAAGTGAGGTAAAGAACGGAACAACCTTATTGGTAAAGGGGAAAAATTATGAACCTCAAGCTTTTAGCGACTCTAACCCTACTAACTCCGCTATTTTTCACTAGCTCAGTTAAAGCCGAAAATCCGCTTCATGTACAACAGCTGTTGTCAACTAGGGAATGTTATCGCTGTGATTTATCAGGAGCAGACCTCAGTAGCGCACATTTGATTGGTGCTGACTTGAGAGAAGCAAATCTGCAAGGAGCGAACCTCACGGAAGCGAACCTCGAAGGCGCTGACCTCACGGGTGCAAACTTGAAAGGAGCTAACTTAACCTCAGCTCTTGTAACCAATGCCGATTTTAAGCAAGCCAATCTCAACGAGGTAAATTTTACTCGCGCTAAGATTTATGACGCTAATGTGTATGGGGCATCAATGAATGGGCTTAACATCAGTGATGCCGAAATACATGACACAGGAATTGGCGTTGGTGGAGACAATGCGGATATCCCCTCTTGGGACTAAG
>CBDTXL010001018.1:0-2356 GCA_965364435.1 uncultured bacterium | reverse complement strand
GGATGGCGATTACCCAAGGGGCATCAGCAAACGCGATCGCTCACCCAAATCAAAACCGCAAGTTTATCACTACTGAACCTTTAAGTAAAAGTGGGGAAGCAGGTGAGCAGAAAGTTTGGGATGCTGTTCGTGAGGCTTTTGCCGATCGCGAATGTCTTGGCTACTGGCGCTATCCAATCTTTTCTAAAGTGGGAAAGTCCCGCAAAGAGCCTGATATTCTGATTGCTGACTCCCAACTTGGTCTAATTGTCATTGAAATCAAATCCGTTACAATTGACCAGATTGTGGCAATTGCCGGTCATCGTTGGGAGTTCCAAAACTACTACACCACCAGTAGTAACCCTTATGAACAAGCAGAAAATCAGCTGTTTGCCTTACTGGGATACTGCGATCGCGAACCGTCCCTCCGCCGCAAAGTCAGTGGTCGTGCCCTCATTTGCCTACCCCTAATCACCCAAGACCAATGGTACCACAGCGGCTTTTATCAACTCCCCAGCTGCCCCCCCATAATCTTCCAAAATCATCTGTGTGTATCTGTGTCCATCTGTGGTTCCTTAATCAACCAGATTCAGCAAACCACCCCAATCATTAAAGGATTCAACCTAAACCCCAAACAGTGGAAGTTACTGCAAGCCGTGATTAGCGGTACCCCAGTCTTCCGCAAACGGGTAGGGGCACGAGATGTTCCCTTACACAACCAACAACATGCAAAACAAACCCGTGCCAGCGTCCTTGCCGAAGTGCGGCAACGCCTATCGGAATTTGACTTACAACAAGAACACATTGGCAAAGAAATTCCCCCAGGACCGCAGCGGATACGAGGCATTGCTGGGTCAGGTAAAACCGTGCTGCTGTGCCAGAAAGCCGCTCATATGCACCTGAAGCATCCAGATTGGGATATTGCCTTCGTTTTTTGGAGCCGTAGCCTGTACCACCCGATTATTGCTCAACTGGATAAGTGGCTCTTACGCTTTAGTAGTGGTGAGCTGGGGTATGACCCGAAGAATGGGAAGTTGCGATCGCTTCACGCTTGGGGAGCCAAAAATCAACCAGGACTCTACAGCACGATTTCCCAAGCCGCTGGAGTTAAGCGTCTCACCGTCAACGACACAGAACGGAAGCAACCTAATGAAGCCTTAGCTGAGGTATGCGTACAGTTATTGCACAATACGGTTGTCCCTACGTTATATGATGCCATCTTAATTGATGAAGGTCAAGACCTAATTGTGGATAACGAGCTGAAGTTTGAAGGGAAGCAGCCGTTCTACTGGATGGCGTATCAAGCCTTACGACCCGTTGACCCAGCCCAGCCAGAACAACGGCGCTTAATCTGGGGTTATGACGAAGCCCAAAGCCTGGAAAGCCTGAATATCCCAAATGCTAGTGAGTTATTTGGGGAAGAATTGGGTCATCTGGTAACAGGACAGTATAGCGGTGGCATCAGAAAGAGTGAAATCATGCACCGCTGCTACCGCACTCCTGGCCCCATTCTTACCGCCGCGCATGGGATTGGCATGGGGTTGTTGCGTTACGGTGGGATGCTTACTGGGATTACCCGTGCTGAAGATTGGCGTGCAATTGGTTATGAGGTGACGGGTAGTTTTACTCAGGGTGAGCAAATTACCCTGAGACGCCCAAAGGAAAACTCCCCCAATCTTATCCCCGAACTTTGGCAAGGGCAGGTGTTGGAGTTTGTCGCTTATCGCTCACGCCAAGAAGAACTGACGGCGTTAGCAGAAAACATTATCTACAATCTCCGGCATGATGGACTCAAGCCTAGCCGTGAGATTCTGGTAATTGCTTTAGGTTCTGGAATCGATGCGATGAAACTGGAAAGTGCGATCGCAGAGTTCTTGATGTCGCAAGGCATTGATATCTATATTCCCAGCACTCCTGACTGCAATATCCTGATACCCGACAAAGAAAACCGTGACCCCAATAAGTTTTGGTGTGAGGGCGGCGTCACCGTGTCTCGCATCCACCGCGCTAAGGGGAATGAGGCGGACATGGTTTATGTGGTGGGTTTGGACAATGTGGCGAAGGATGAGAGCAATCTTCAGTTGCGGAACCAGCTATTTGTGGCGTTAACCAGGGCGCGGGGTTGGGTGAATTTGAGTGGTTTGGGTTCCTATCCGATGTATGAGGAGATGTGGCGGGTGATGCGGAGTGGGGACACTTTTACCTTTACCTTCAGGCGTCCGCCGCAGCGAGAGATTAGCGTTACGGATGCGGGGGAACTGCTGAAGCGATACGACACCGGGGGGAGAAATTTTCAGAATGCCGATTTGACGGGGGCGCAGTTAGCGGGGGCAGATTTGCGGAATGCTAATTTAATTGGTGCGATTCTCAGGGGGGC
>CBDTXL010001017.1:0-2356 GCA_965364435.1 uncultured bacterium | reverse complement strand
AGAGGCGATGAAGGACGTGGGTGGCTGCGAAAAGCTCCGGGGAGTTGCCAACCAAACGTTGAGCCGGAGATGTCCGAATGGGGAAACCCAGCGGGGCGAACAGCCCCGTTACTTCCTTCCCGAATTCATAGGGGAGGAGGAGCGAACCAGGGGAAGTGAAACATCTCAGTACCCTGAGGAAAAGAAAACAACGAGTGATTCCCGTAGTAGCGGCGAGCGAAACGGGAGAAGCCTAAACTTCAGCCACGCAAGTGGCTGGGGGGTTGCGGGTCCGCGGTAGGACCCATTGCTGCTAGCGGAAGCGCCTGGAAAGGCGCACCAGAGAGCGTGACAGTCGCGTACGCGAAAGCGGCGGTGGGCCGAGCGGGGTACCCAAGTAAGACGGGACACGTGCAATCCTGTCTGAATCTGCCGGGACCATCCGGTAAGGCTAAATACTCCTTGGCGACCGATAGTGGACAAGTACCGCGAGGGAAAGGTGAAAAGAACCCCAGTGAGGGGAGTCAAAAGAACCTGAAACCACATGTCTACAAGCAGTCCGAGCACCACGCCGCAAGGCAAGTGCGAGGGCGTACCTTTTGCATCATGATTCGGCGACTTAATGTACGTAGCGAGGCTAAGCCGTTAGGTGGAGCCGCAGCGAAAGCGAGTCCGAAACGGGCGAATGAGTTGCGTGCATTATAACCCGAAGCGGGGTGATCTACACATGGCCAGGATGAAGTGCGGGTAACACCGCATGGAGGTCCGAACTCATGAAAGTTGAAAATTTCTGGGATGAGCTGTGGGTAGGGGTGAAAGGCCAATCAAACTCCGTGATAGCTGGTTCTCCCCGAAAGATATTTAGGTATCGTCTTGCGTAATTCAGTGCCGGAGGTAGAGCACTGGAACGGCTAGGGGTCTCACCAGATTACCAAACCGTACCAAACTCCGAATGCCGGCAACTGTTAGCACAGGAAGCAGTCAGTGGGTGATAACGTCCATTGGCAAGAGGGGAATAACCCAGACCGACAGCTAAGGTCCCCAAGTCCAGTCTAAGTGAACACTAGAAAGGATGTGGCAAGTCATTGACAACCAGGAGGTTGGCTTAGAAGCAGCCATCCTTTAAAGAAAGCGTAATAGCTCACTGGTCAAGACAGGCCGCGCCGAAAATGTAACGGGGCTCAAGACTGGCACCGAAGCTTCGGGCCAAGCACGTCTCGACGTGTTTGGCGGTAGGGGAGCGTCCCGGCTGCAGCGAAGCCAGACCGGAAGGGCTGGTGGAGTGGCCGGGAGTGCTGATGCCGAAATGAGTAGCGCTAAAGGGGGTGAGAAACCCCCTCGCCGTAAACCCAAGGTTTCCTGGGTCAAGTTAATCTTCCCAGGGTTAGCCGGGTCCTAAGCCGAGGCCGAAAGGCGTAGGTGATGGCAAGCAGGTTAATATTCCTGCGCCATCTTGCAGGTGTTGAACTGAGGGACGACGGAGAAGGCTAGGCGAGCTGGCCGGTGGTAGTGCCAGTCCAAAGGTGTAGGGGTGTCGCGTACGACTCAAAGGCGCGACAGCCATCCCCGAGACCCCATGGCGCCCCCTCGAGGGGTAAGTCGTTGATGCCACGCTTCCAAGAAAAATCCCGCAGGGAGCCTGCAGGGTGTCCGTACCGTAAACCGACACAGGTGGGTGAGGAGAAAATCCTCAGGCGCTTGAGAGAACTCTCCTCCAAGGAACTAGGCAAATTTCCACCGTAACTTCGGAAGAAGGTGGGCCCGCGTTAGGTGAAGGCGTACAGCCGGAGCCGAGGCGGGTTGCAGAGAAATGGCGGTAGCGACTGTTTACCAAAAACACAGGACTCTGCGAAGGCGACAAGCCGACGTATAGGGTCTGACTCCTGCCCGGTGCTGGAAGGTTAAGGGGATTCGTCAGCCGCAAGGCGAAGCGATGATCCGAAGCCCCAGTAAACGGCGGCCGTAACTATAACGGTCCTAAGGTAGCGAAATTCCTTGTCGGGTAAGTTCCGACCTGCACGAATGGAGTAACGACTTCCGCACTGTCTCGGAGAGGGACTCAGCGAAATTGAAATAGCTGTGCCGATGCAGTTTACCCGCAGCAAGACGGAAAGACCCCGTGAACCTTTACTACAACTTGACAGTGACACTAGGGTTTGACTGTGTAGGATAGGTGGGAGCCTTTGAAGCCGGGCCGCTAGGTTCGGTGGAGGCAACGGTGAAATACCACCCTGTTGAATTCTGGTGTCTAACCAGCTCCCGTCATCCGGGAGTGGGACACTGTCTGGTGGGTAGTTTGACTGGGGCGGTCGCCTCCCAAAGAGTAACGGAGGCGCGCGATGGTTCCCTCAGCCCGATTGGAAACCGGGCGTCGAGT
>CBDTXL010001016.1:0-2360 GCA_965364435.1 uncultured bacterium | reverse complement strand
TCGGGAGGCTCTTTGGGCAAAACTCCAGGAGCAGAAAGCTAAACATGAATTAGAGGCGTGATTTTTCTCATTGATCATAATCTTGGTGGACATGCAGAGATTTTATTAGGCAATATTGCGAGTCAAGGCTGGTTGGAGCTACTCCCGATTCGTTTTGTTACCTTCAAGGAAATGAACCTATCGATTGACAGTAACGATCGAGTCGTTTGGCGGATTGCTCAGGCAAATCAGATGATTTTACTTACTGCCAATCGGAGCATGAAGGATGAAGACTCACTAGAGCAAGTTCTCCGTGAGGAAAACACAGTGGATTCACTTCCTGTGATTACGATTGGAGACGCTGATCGATTTTTAACAGATCGAGCCTATCGAAATCGTTGTGTTGACCGTATTCTTGAGATTTTGCTAGATATCGAAAACTCGATGGGAGTCGGTCGCCTTTTCGTTCCTTGAGGTAGCTTAATTCATTGAGCGATCGCTCCTTGTATATTGCAAGTTGCCGCACAGCGATCGCTTTCACCTTATCCCAACGCCTAATCTTCCAAAACTTCAACTAAGTCCTCAATCGGCACTTCAAAGGCGCGGGCTAGCTTCTGGATTGCGGTGAAGTCAGTCATCGCCATACCTGCGTCACGTCGAACATAACTGACAACTGTCCTGTAGTTTACCCCAGAGCGATCGGCAACTTCTTTCAATGTCCAACCCCTTTGATCGGCAAATTCTTTAATCCGCAGCCTAACTAATCCCATTTGGATCTTGACAAGTATGCAATTGCATCTTTTAATAAGATAGGACAATTAAAGGCGATCGCTCTTGCGGTCTCGACAACTAGAGAGCGATCGCCCACTACAACCCACAATGTGGGAGGTTTTTCCTATGATACCAACGTCACAACCCAAAGCAACGACTCATAGCCTGACTTACAAAGACAAACTGAATCCCTGGTGCATCATTCGCCCACTCCCCAATATGCAGCGGTGCATCGTTGCGCGGTGTCGTCGCCGTAATGACGCAGAATCCCATGTACAAGTCCTCCGACGACTAATGCCAACCATTCCCTTTGAAATTGTTTTTGACGTAACGCCGGATGCTCTAGAAAACTGCGTACAAAACCCCCAAGAATAACCCCCCCACAGTCCCCCCGAAACGGGGGGAAGCAAGAATCAGAATCATCTTGCTCCCTCCCCTTAATAAGGGGAGAGCCCTAGGAGGGGTTCTTCGAGGATGAGCAGACTGTAGTTCACCTACTCCAACTCGACGCGCAAGCTGTCGCAACACCAGAGCTAAAGCCTCCTGGTTATATAGCCTGCGGTAGTGAAGCGATCGCAAGCTGTGAGAAGTTTTCGAGAATGATAATCAATAGTTTCGTATAACTAGGCACTGCCAAACTTAACATCAAATCTGTTTCTCTGGTATGAAGTCGGCGGAGACAGGAGGCGTTAAATTGCTTAGTCAGGATAACAAATTGCTAACCAACTGTAACGAGGTCTGAGAGTTTCTAAGCGTTAAGGACAATAGCGATCGCTCTTTTTACAACCCTGAGACCTATTACACCTGACGCTCTTGAGCCTCCCAAGTCCCTGTTACACCTATCTGGTAAGCCATGGTTACGAGTTGCTAGAAGATGCACATCAAGCTATTCATCAGCAACCAATTAAGTTGAGAACGCCGTTTTTGAACATTCAGAACCCGCAGGGTTTTATAAGATAAAAGGAACCATTACCATGAAGCCTTCTGATTTATCCAAAGTTGCTTGGGCTAGTGCTTGTGCCCTGAGTTTAGCCACTTTGCCCGTAGCTGTACCTGCTTCTGCCCAGACTGGCACTGGTTCGGGTGGCACGACTTCTGGTACTGGCACGACTTCCGGTACTGGCACAACTACAGGCACTACTACTACCGGTGGCACGACTTCTGGTACTGGCACAACTTCCGGTACTGGCACGACTACAGGCACTACTACGACTCGCAATGGCACGACTTCCGGTACTGGCACGACTACAGGCACTGATATAACTTCCGGTACTGGAACGACTACAGGCACTGGTATAACTTCCGGTACTGGCACAACTACAGGTACTGGTATAACTTCCGGTACTGGCACAACTACAGGTACTGGCACAACTACAGGCACTGGCACAACTACAGGCACTGGCACAACTACAGGCACTGGCACAACTTCCGGTACAACCATAGCTCCTGGTAGCACAACTTCAGGCACAACCATAGCTCCTGGTAGCACAACTTCAGGCACAACCACAGCTCCTGATGGCACAACTTCAGGCACAACCACAGCTCCGAGTGGCATTACAGGAACGACCACAGCTCCGGGTGACGCTACTACAGGAACGACCACAGCTCCG
>CBDTXL010001015.1:0-2361 GCA_965364435.1 uncultured bacterium | reverse complement strand
TCGGCAACTCAGTGGACGTTAGCTGGTCGAGGGACTGCCAGATTTTTTGTAGCAGGGGGTCTAATCCGATTTGAGCAACCGCTGAAATCTGGAAAACTGGCACCTGACTCAGCTGGCTAAGCTGGGTAGCAAGGGCATCTAGAGTCTCTGACTCAACGGCATCCACCTTGTTGAGAGCGAGAATTTGGGGACGTTCTGCTAACCCCCGTCCATAAGCATGTAACTCCTGTTGAATGGTTTGATAGTTAGCGATGGGGTCAACAGCAGTTGCATCAATCAGGTGCAGCAACAAGCGAGTGCGCTCGATATGGCGCAGAAAGTCGTGACCTAGACCTGTACCCAGATGAGCCCCCTCAATCAACCCAGGAATATCAGCAAAAACCGTGCCGTCCCCATTCGGTTTACGCACAACGCCCAAATTCGGAACCAGAGTCGTAAAGGGGTAGTCTGCTATCTTCGGTCGTGCTGCTGAGAGGGATGAAATCAGGGTAGACTTACCGGCATTCGGTAGACCAATGATTCCCACTTCCGCCAGCAGCTTCAACTCCAAGCGCAAGTTTCGTTTCTCTCCTGGTAGTCCAGGTAAGGCATACTCCGGTGCCCGATTACGATTGCTCAGGAAGTGCTTGTTCCCCAAACCTCCCTTACCGCCTTTAGCAGCACAGAGAGTTTGGCCTGATTGCACCAAATCGCCCAGCATTTCACCCGTATCAGCGTCATAGACCACCGTACCACAGGGAACTTCAATGGTGCGATCGCTTCCATCTGCCCCAGTCCGATTATTTGGTCCTCCCCGTCCGCCGTTCTCTCCTTCAAACCGATGGGCGTACTTGAAATCAAGCAACGTTTGCAGGTGTTCTACTGCCACTAAGATGACATCGCCCCCACGCCCCCCGTTGCCGCCAGCCGGTCCCCCAGCAGGGACATACTTCTCCCGCCGAAACGCCACGATTCCATCGCCGCCCTTACCAGCTTCGACTTCAATTTCTGCTTGGTCGATAAATTGCATAATTTTTCCATTGTGAAGGGTTGCAGATTAGCAGGTTGAAGGTTATCTTCCGGACCTTCAACTCTTAGAAACCTTTAACTTTCAACCTTCTCGCCCTTCAAGTCTGTTTTAACAATAACTTGAGATGTCTTCCCCACGATCATCTGCTAGATAAGATAAAGCCCGGAAGCGCAAGCCTACTAACTGATCATAGAGGGGATTAAGCTTACACATTGGCGGGATGTGGACGATTTTGTGACCAAATAGCATAACATCGCGCTCAAACGGACACTGAGCAGGAATCATTTTGCATACAAATCGCGCTACCCGTGGATCATGAATTTCCATTCCGTCTAACCACTGCCGTACTGGTTGCAGGATGTCTGAATGGGGGTGAGGAGATTTTCCTGGTTCTGTAGCTGTTTCAACGACGGGGTCAGCTGGATTAACTGTCTGATTGTCGTAAAGCGTCAACTGTAGTGCATCCAGTGCCTCCAGCTGCAACCCCAGCGCCTCACTGAACTGGTGTAAAACTTCTGCTTCAGGGGCAGAGTATACACCATCCGCCAAGGCCACCATCACGGCGGTTCTTAAAAAATTCTCTGCCGTTGTCGCGTCTTTCCCCAAAGCCGCGGCGAGTTCCTCAGGAGAAATTGGCTCATCAAGAGACGGCAAATCAGTGGCAAGAGCCAGTTGGTCTTGAGTGATTTGGGCAAGCATCTCTTGCTCTTCTGGGTCAAAATGACCATCTGCCCAGGCAACGGTGAATAAACCTCGCAGCCAAGCGGCAATTTGCTCTTCGGTGTAGGGAGATTGAATGACACTGGTCATAACTAACTCATTTAAATCTACGGTCGCTATTGTAAGAGCTAAGCTTGGCTCTGTCTCAACTAGCTGTAAACTAGAAAACTAAACAACTCGTGTCCCTGAGATCTTCGTGACCCCATCAGAGGTTGGACTTTTCCTAATTACGATGTTAGCGAGTGCTAGCGGACAATTCTTGCTTAAAACTGGTGCGCTGCGCCTAGGGAAAGTCAACGCTACCAATTTGGTCAGTCATATTTTCGGTGTGCTTACAACGCCAGAAATACTGGTAGGTCTAGGCTGCTATAGCATAGGAGCGATCGCGTATATTTTACTGCTCACGCGGGTTAATCTCAGCGTCGCTGGCCCATCAGCCGCTTTGATTTACGTTTTTTCGGTACTTATGGGCTACTTTATCTTTCGAGAAGCCATTCCCTTAAGTCGTGCTGTGGGTTTGGGTTTGATTATCTGCGGCGTCTTATTGGTGATTTGGAAGAAGTAATTTCAATTCTCGATAAAAGCATGGCTCAAATCCAATTAAGTGGAATTTATATTTACCCGATTAAGTC
>CBDTXL010001014.1:0-2364 GCA_965364435.1 uncultured bacterium | reverse complement strand
GCGGAACTTCTCACCCTGGTGTAGGCGTCCCAAATATCTGTATAGCCCCTTATACGGGGAGCAACTTGTGTTGAAGAGCGCAACGTACCGCGTCAAAAGTATTACTATGAAACCCTTCCGTCCAACAACTCGCCAGCCGCAGCAGATTTTTGCCGCCTTGATTTTAACTGGAATTTTGTCATTAGGTGCCGGTATGACCCTTGTAAATACCGCAACCGCTAACTCTGTAGAAAGTTCTCAAGGTGCGGTTAATCTAAAGCAATCTCGCACCAGGAAATTACCCCCTTCCGTCATTGATGCCATTAGTCGTGACATAAATCGCCGCGCTCCTGCTACCCGTCCTCCGCTTGTTGTGGTTACTTTCTCTCAAGAAAGCTGGTCTGATAGTTGCCTAGGTCTTGGCAAACTTGATGAAATTTGCGGTCAAATCTTCATCGAGAATGGCTGGCGCGTTGTCATGTCTGACGGAGAGCAAAAGTGGGTTTATCGCTCAGATAACACTGGTCGCACTGTGCGCTTAGAAGGTCAAGACACCTCTAGTAGCAGTAACTTGCCTTCTTCAGTTGCCAATGCAGTTTTACAGTTGGCCTCTAAGCAGTTGGGAGTGCCAAGTTCCAGACTCCAGATTACGAAGACAGAACAGCAAACTTGGGATGATGCCTGTCTGGGTCTTCCTAGCCCTGTGGAACGGTGCATGGGCACTCCTATACCGGGCTGGCGAGTGGTTGTGGAAGGCAGACAGCAGTCTCAGGTCTATCGCACCGACAGCACTGCTTCCCGAATCAGAGCCGAGGGAATCAATGGTCAGCCGCCGAACACCGCTGGCTTACCATCGGCAATTTCCAGGGCAGTTTTGCGGGATGCTCAAAAGCGATCGCGACTACCCGTTTCTGGGCTTCGTATTCTCCAAGCTGAAACTGTAGAATGGTCGGATGGCTGTTTGGGGCTAGCTGAACCTGATGTGGTTTGCACCCAAGCACTTGTTCCCGGCTGGAAAGTGACGGTAGTGGGTGGGCAACAAACCTTTGTCTATCGCACGGATGAATCCGGTTCCCTGGTCAAGTTTGACGCTACACCTAGTCAGGGGAGTAACGGCTCAGTTCCAATTAAGAGCAGTGAGCTACCACCACCGCTACAAAGAAATGTCATTTTTCGCGCGATCGCCAGTGGTGGCATTACGGGTCGCACGTATGAAACCCGCCTGATGAATGATGGGCGCGTCATCCGGGGACTAATTGACCCCAGTGGCACAACGGTTCAACCTGATATTCGCAAAATTTCCCGCCAACAAGTGCGGCAGTTCCAGGAGTTGCTAGAGCAACAGCGATTTTCTCAGTTCAACCAGCTCAGTTACCCAGCCCCCGGAGGCGCAGCTGACTACATTAGTGTCACCCTCACCAGTCAATCTGGTACAACCCGCTACGCGGATATGATTCAAAATCAACTGCCTCCATCTTTACGGTCCGTCATTCAATCCTGGAATCAACTTGCCAGTGGCAGGTAGTTATAGCGGTTTTCAAGGCAGTGTAATACAGATTGTTCGTAGGGGCTAAGGTATTTGTGCCCCTACTCTAGCACCTCACCTTTAAAATCTACGGTTTATTTATCGGAATTATGTTGTTATCTCAAATTGTTTTTGGTAAAATCCTTAGTTAAAGTCAATAAGCAGTATCTATTGAAATTATGAGCGTTCCGCCTCGACAGCTTCACGATTCAATGCACCTTGGTAGACCAGCTAGAAATCTGCAATCGCAGACGACAGAGCTAACGTTCTTCTACTTTGCCTATGGCTCATGCATGTGTCCAGTGGATCTGAAGCGCACTCTCGGCGAGAATACCCATTCTTTTGTAATTGGACCTGCGACCCTCAAAGGGTATAGATTGGGCTTTAACCGCCAATCAGCCTTGCGTAACTGCGGAGTACTCGACATCGTGAAAGACCCTACAGCCTCAGTGGAAGGAGTGCTGTATCGATTACCGTGGAGATTGAGCGATCGCCTTGATGAACGGGAAGAAGTCCCCCAAGGCGGCTATCGTCACGAGATGGTAAACGTTGCCTGCCATAATCAGCTCTATACCAGCGTCCGTACCTACGTTGTGGTCAACAAACTGGCAAAAGAACTAGCACCCAATGACTGGTATTTTAATGTTGTTCTCCGAGGTGCTATCACTTGCGGACTCCCGGAGGAGTATTGCTGGAAATTGTTCAATCACATGCACCAGCTGCAACGGCATCATTGGGAAACTCAAACTCTGCGCTTGGCTTAACAAAACGAGAAGAGGAATTTACTTGTGATCAACAATATAGCCAGCTTTAACAAGCTTGGTTATTGAATCAACACTAAAGTTGTTTAATGCTTTGCA